>JAEUOY010000009.1 GCA_016790515.1 Burkholderiaceae bacterium
GGAGGAGCCGGCGTCCGTAAGGGCGACGGCGGGGGAGTGAGCCCGGACACAAACAGTCCAGTGGACTGTTTGTGCCTGGCGAACGCCAGCGGCCGCTGGCCGCTGGCACGGAGCAGAACACGGCAGCCCGGCCTGGCGCTCCCATCCCGATCTTCGAACGTCCGCTTCGTAGACCCGCGGCGACTTCCGCTCCGAGCCGGAAGCCGACAACCCGACCCACCCCGTCACTCGCGACGAAGCATCAGTTCAGATCAACTCCCACACCGTGCCGTTGAAGCGCTGCAGCTTCATGTACTCGATCACCCGGTAGTCGGTCGGGCTGGTGTTGATCAGGCTGCCCGGCAGCAGCGCCGGATTGCGGTAGTCCTTCAGGTTGGCGGCCTGCTTGATGATGTTCTCCCGCGTCAGGTCATCGCCGCATTGCTTGAGCACCTGCTCGATCGTCTGCGCGTAGGCCCAGCCGGCGAGGTTCAGCGAGTCGTTGATGTTGGCCTCGGGCATGTACTTCTTGAACCACTCGAAGAAGGGCTTCAGCTCGGCGTCGTTGGCCCACTGCTTGTCGGTGGCATCCTTCATGAAGCCGGCGGTCTTGATGCCCACCGAGCGGTCCAGCCCGGCCGGCGTCAGCGTCGCGCCGATCGAGGCCGATCCCAGGTGCAGGTAGGTGTCGGGCTTCCAGCCCAGTTCGGAGATCTTGCGGATCGCCTGCGCCGCCTGCTTCGCGTAGGTGAACAGCATCAGCGTGTCGACGTCCTTGCCCTTCAGCGTGATCAGCTGCGAGTCGACCGTCGGGTCGGTGGCCTGGAAGCTCTCGGCGGCGATCACCTGGCTGGCCTTGGCGCCCAGGCCCTCCTTCAGGCCGTTGAGCAGCTCCTTGCCGAAGTCGTCGTCCTGGTAGAGCACGCCGATCCTTGCGTTCGGGTGGGTGGCCAGGATGTTCTTCGCGTAGAACATCGCCTCGATGTGCAGCGTCGGCTGCCAGCCCATGGTCCAGGGGAACTTGGCGGGCTGGGCAAAGGTCTCGCTGCCCGCGGCAATGAACAGCTGCGGCACCTTCTTCTGGTTCAGGTAGGGCCGGGTCGCGGTGTTCAGCGGCGTGCCCAGCATGCCGAACATCAGCGCCACCTCCTCCTGCTCGACCAGCCGGCGCGTCTGCTCGACCGCCTTGGGCGGGCTGAAGCCGTCGTCGATCGAGATGAAGCTGATCTTGCGGCCGTTGATGCCGCCCTTGTCGTTGACGAACCTGAAGTAGGCGGCCTCTGCCCGGCCGAGCTGGCCGTAGGCCGAGGCCGGGCCGCTGTAGGCGATGGTCTGGCCGATCTTGATCTCGGTGTCGGTGACGCCGGGGCCGTACTTCTTCTGCGAGTAGGCGGCGCGGGGCAGCACCGATGCGGCGGCGGCTGCGATCGGGGCCAGGACGATGGAACGGCGATTGAGTTGGCTCATGCGTGTCTGTCTCGGGGATGGTCAGAACTTGTTCGGGCCCATGTAGCCGAACAGGAAGCCGGCGACCTTGCGCATCTGGATCTCTTCCGAGCCCTCGGTGATGCGGTAGCGCCGGTGGTGGCGGTAGATGTGCTCGAACGGCTTGTGGCGGCTGTAGCCGATGCCGCCGTGCACCTGCATCGCGCGGTCGGCGGCCTCGCAGACCAGCCGGTTGGCCCAGTAGTTGCACATCGAGACCTTGTCGGAGAGCTTCTTCTCGACCTCGGGGTGCGGCATCTGGTCCATCTCCCAGGCCGTCTTGCGGATCAGCAGGCGCAGCATCTCGCACTGCGTGGCCAGCTCGACCAGCGGGAACTGGATGCCCTGGTTGCGCGCCAGCTCCTCGCCGAAGGGCTTGCGCTCGCGGGCGTACTTGACGCTCTCGTTGACGCAGAACTGCGCCGCGCCCAGCGAGCTGGCGGCCTGGCGGATGCGGTTCTCGTGCACGAAGCTCTGCGCCAGCGGCAGGCCGCGGCCTTCCTCGCCGAACATCGCGTCCGCCGGCACCCAGACGTTGGTGAAGCTGACCCGCGGGTGGTCGGTGGGCATGTTGAAGGTCCAGAGGTATTCCTCAATCTTCACGCCCGGGGTGTCGGTGGGCGTCAGGAAGCAGGTGATGCCCCTGGCGTCGCCGGGCTTGCCGCTGGTGCGGGCGAACAGCGCGCAGTGGGTGGCCGTGTGCATGCCGGTGGTCCACATCTTCTCGCCGTTGATCAGCCAGCCCTCAACGGGACCATTCGCCCCGTTGCGCGCCTCGCGCACCGCCCTGGTCTCCATGTGGGTGGCGTCCGAGCCGTGGTTGGGCTCGGTCAGGCCGAAGGTGATGCGGGTCTCGAAGGCCAGCTGGCCGTTGATGAACTTGTCCTTCTGCGCCGCGGTGCCGAAGTCGCGCAGCATCACGATGATCGGGAAGTTGCCGACCACCGAATGCTCGTTCTGCAGGTCGTTGAACAGGCCCAGGCCCTGGCTGGCGAGGTGGTCGCGGATCACGCTCATCCACAGGTTGCCGATCTCCTGGCCGCCGTATTCCTTGGGCAGCGACATGCGGTAGAAGCCGGCCTTGTCGGCGATCTTCTTGCACTGCTGCAGCAGCGCCTCCCACTCGGGGCGCGGCAGGCCGCCCTTGTCGAAATCGGTGCGCGCCCATTCGCGGCGGTGGTCGAAGAAGCGCTCGTTGTCGTCCCGGGCCTGCAGCGGCTTGATCTCCTGGGCTATGAAGCGGTCCAGGTTGCGCAGGAACTCGGTCAGGTCGTGGGGCAGGTTGAAGTCCATCGGTGTCTCACTCCGCAAGGTGTTGGGTGGCAGTGGGGTCCGCGCGCAGCTGCAGCGCGCGGCGGTAGGGGGCGTAACCCGGCTGGTCGATGGCCAGCTTGGCCAGCACGCTGGCCCACAGGTGCTCGCGCAGCGCCGGGTCCTGGTCGTCGATCTCGCCGCTGCGGATGCGCAGGGCCAGCTGCTGCTCGAGCTCGGGCAGCGGGCCCTCGCGCCGCAGCAGGGCCTGCAATCGCTGCGCGGCCGCGGCCTCGGCGTCGGGGCCCTGGCGCAGCTCGCGCGAAGCCAGGTCGACCGCGTTGGCGGCGACGCGGGCGTGGAACACGGCGCCGGGCGGCAGCTGCGGGATCAGCACCTCGCGCAGCAGCCGGGCCACGGCATCGAGCAGCGCAGGGCCGCGGGGATGGTCAAGCACAGGCGTCCTCCGAATCGAGCAGGCGCAGCAGGTCGATCTCGTTCTCGGACACGCGCCGGGCGATCATCGCGCGCTCGACGGTGGCGTCGCGCCCGCTCTCGAACCAGTCGCGCATGCCGGCGCAGCCCAGGCCCCAGCGCAGGCTGCCGGCGGCCTGCCACCAGCGCACCCGCGCCGGGTCGACTGCCTCGCCGGTGGCGGCCTGCCAGGCGGCGAACAGCTCGCCGCGCCGGCCCAGCCCGGCCACCGGCTGCAGGATCTGGCCGAAGCGCCAGGGCGGCAGGCAGACCCAGGCCAGGTCCTCGGCCGGGTCGCCGAGGTGGGCGATCTCCCAGTCGAGCACCGCGCGCAGGCCCTCGGCGCCGACGATCACGTTGCCGAGGCGGAAATCGCCGTGCACCAGGCGCAGCGCGGCCGGTTCGGCGGGCTGGTGACGGCGCAGCCAGCGCAGCGCGAACTCGAACACCGGGTTGGGCTGCGGCAGCGCTTCGCAGCGGCGCTGCAGCGCGGCCAGCGTGTCGGCGGTGCTGCGCACCGGCAGCCCGGGCAGGCCGGCGGTGGGCACGCGGTGCAGCGCGCCGGCGGCCGCGCCCAGCTGGGCCACCAGCACGGCTCGGGCTTCGGCGTAGGGCGGATCGCGCTGGATCTTGCGGGCGATCGTCTCGCCGGCGATGCGGGTCATCAGGAAACCGTCGCCCAGCGCGTCGGCCGGCACCAGCGTGTGCAGCACCTCGGGCACCGGCACGCCGCTGCCCGCCAGCGCGGTGATCAGCGCGGCCTCCAGCGGCAGCGACAGCGACTCGTTGCCGCGCAGGCCGCCGGGCGAGCGGCGCAGGATCAGCGGGTGGCTGAAGCCCTCGCCGACCGCGTCGAAGGCCCAGGTCTGCAGCGTGGCACCGGCCGACAGCCGCTGCAGCCCGGCGACGCCGCGGGCGCGCGGCAGCAGCCGCGGCAGCAGCGCGTCCAGCCCCACCTGCAGCGTGGCGCGGTCGTCGATCATGGGTTCGTCCACCACGGGTACTGCGGCGGCATGTCGGTCGACACCTTGCCGGGGAAGACGGGCGAGCGCTTCTCGAGGAAGGCCGCCACGCCCTCGCGCACGTCGGCGCCGGCGCCCAGCGTGATGTTCATCGGCCCGTCGAGTTCGAGCACGCGCGCCGGCGATGGATCGGCGGTCAGGCGCCACAGCAGCTGCCGCGTCACCGCGGTCGCCACCGGCGCGGTGTTGTCGACGATCTCGCGGGCGATTTCCATCGCCTTGGGCAGCAGGTCCTCGGGCGTCTCGACCGATTCGACCAGCCCGCCGCGCAACGCCTCGGCGGCGTCGAACACCCGGCCCGAGTAACACCAGCGCAGCGCCTGCGGCAGGCCGACGATGCGCGGCAGGAACCAGGCGCTGGCGGCCTCGGGCACCAGGCCGCGACGGGTGAAGACGAAACCGAACTTCGCGCCGGCCGCGGCGATGCGGATGTCCATCGGCAGCGTCAGCGTCAGCCCGACGCCGACCGCCGCGCCGTTGATCGCGGCGATCGACGGCTTGCGGCAATCGAAGATCGCCTCGATGAAGCCGCCGCCCTGGCGCGGCTTGCCGGCGTCGCCGAACAGGTCGGTAGCGGGGTTGCTGCCGAAGCTGTCGGCGCCGCCGGAGATGTCGGCGCCAGCGCAGAAATGCTTGCCGGCGCCGGTGACGACGACCACCCGCACCGCGTCGTCGGCGTCGGCGCGGCGGAACGCGGCCGCCAGCTCGCGGCCCATCTGCGCGGTGTAGGCGTTGAGCTTGTCGGGGCGGTTCAGCGTCAGCGTCAGCACGCCGTCGGCCAGCGTCGAGGTGACTTGTTCGGGGCTCATGCGGGGGAGTCCTTGTCGAATTCGCCGGCCTGCAGTTGCCGGCGCAGCTCGGCCTTCAGGATCTTGCCGGCCGCGCTCTTGGGCAGCGCGGCCAGGAAGACATAGCGGCGCGGCCGCTTGTAGCCGCCGATGCGCTGCTTGCAGAAGGCGTCCAGCGTGGCGGCGTCGGCCGCGGCGCCTTCGCGCAAGCGCACCAGCGCGACCACCTGCTCGCCCCAGGTCGGGTGGCGCTGGCCGACGACGGCGACCTCGGCCACCGCCGGGTGCTCGTACAGCAGGTTCTCGACCTCGCGCGAGTAGATGTTCTCGCCGCCGCTGATGATCATGTCCTTCTTGCGGTCGACGATGTAGACGCGGCCCTGCGTGTCGCGGCGGCCGATGTCGCCGGTCAGGAACCAGCCGTCGCGGAACGACGCCTGGTTGGCCGCGTCGTTGCGCCAATAGCCGGTGAAGACCTGGTCGCCCCTCACCGCCAGCTCGCCGGCCTGGCCGTCGGGCAGGTCGCGGCCGTCGTCGTCGACGATGCGCACCCGCGCCAGCGGCATCGGCAGGCCGCAGGCGGCGAGCACCGAGGGCTCGTGGTCCAGCGCACGCTGGTGCTCGTCGCGGCCGAGGTACAGCACGTTGCCGGCCAGCTCGGTCATGCCGAAGGTGGTGCCGAAGCCCACGCCCGGCCAGCGCGCCATCGCCGCGCGGATCACCTCGGCCGGCATCGCCGACGCGCCGTAGGCGATCGAGCGCAGGCTGGCGGTGTCGTAGGCATCGATGCGCGGATGCTCGAGCACCATCGCCAGCATCGTCGGCGCGATCGCATGGTGGGTGATGCGGTGGCGCTGCACCGCGGCCAGGTAGCCCTCGACCTCGAAGCCGCGCATCAGCACGACGGGGTAGCCGCGCAGCAGGTAGCCCAGCAGTGCGTAGCCGGCGATGTGGAACATCGGGAACATGAACAGCGCGACCTCGCGCCGGCCGAGGTCGAACGCGACCAGCGTGTTCAGCATCGCGGTGACCAGGTTGCGGTGGCTCAGCAGCGCGCCCTTGGCGCGGCCGGTGGTGCCGCTGGTGTAGAGCAGCCAGGCGGGGTCGTCGTCGCTGGCGAGCTGCGGCAGCGCAGCGGCGGGCGCGGCGGCCAGCCAGGCGTCATAGCCCGGCAGACCGGCCGGCGGTTCGCCCAGCACGACGATGGGCAGCGCATCCGGGTGGTCGGCCTGCCAGGGTGCCAGCAGCGGCAGCCAGGCGGCCTCGACCAGCAGCAGCGCGGGCTCGGCGTCGTCGAGGATATGGGCCACCTCGCGCGGGCCCAGCCGGGTGTTGATCGGCACCATCACCTGGCCGGCCGCCGGGATCGCGAAGTAGGCGGCCAGGAACTCGATGCGGTTGGCCGACAGCACCGCGATGCGGGCGCCGTGCGGCGCCGCGGCGGCCAGCGCCTGGCTCAGCCGCTGGCAATGGTGGGCGAAATCGGCATAGCCGATCGAGTCACCCTCGAAGTGGATCGCCGCGTCGGGCGCGACACCCTGCGCCGCGTTGTGCGCGGCCAGGGTGGGGATGTCATGGACGAGCATCGCCTTGGGGCGGCGCCGGAGGCCGGTGCCGCGTTCAGTCTGTAGGCCCATGTTCGCCGCAGGACGGCGTCGCCCGAATCGTCGAAAGCGACGAAGTTGCGGCATGCAGCGGGCCGAGCTGGCACCATGGCGACATGGCCTGCCCAGCGACGCCCGCATGACCCCGCGCGATCGGCGGAACACGCTGCGCCGGGCGCTGGCCGCCACGCTGTGGCTGTGCTGCACGACGGCAGTGACGGCGCCGGCAAGGGCGGCCGATTCACCGCTGCCCGCCGCCGCGGCCGAGGCGCTGCAGCGCGCCGCCATCCCGGCCGACGCGCTCGGCGTGGTGGTGCTGCCGGTGGCGCCGGCGCGGTGGCGATCGGGCCCGCGGCTCGATCGCCAGCCCGACCGGCCGATGCAGCCCGGCTCGGCGATGAAGCTGGTCACTGCCATCGTCGCGCTGGACCGGCTGGGGCCCAACGTGCGCGGCTTCACCGAGCTGCTGACGCGCGCGCCGCAGCAGGGCGAGGTGCTGGCCGGCGACCTGGTGTTGCGCGGTGGCGCCGACCCCGAGCTGGGCCTGCCGCAGCTGTGGGCGATGCTGGCCGAACTGCGCCACGGGCTGGGCATCCGCGAGATCGCTGGCGACATCGTGATCGACCGCCAGCTGTTCCGCCCGGCGCGGCCGGACCTGGGCGCGCCGCCGTTCGACGAGCAGCCCGAGTTTCCCTACAACACGATCCCCGACGCGCTGAATCTGGCCGGCAGTGCGGTGCCGGTCGAGCTGAGCAGCCAGGATCCGGCGCGCCCCGGCGAAGTGGCCGCCCGCACGGTGCCGGCGCTGCCGGGGCTGGTGATCGATGCCGGTTCGATGCGCCCGACCGAGCGCGCCTGCCGCGACTGGGCTCGGGACTGGCTCAGCCCGCCGCGGGTCGACGAGCCCGCGCCTGGCGTGCTGCGGGTCGCGCTGCAGGGCGGTTTCCCGAACGACTGCACGGTGCGGCTGCCGCTGCAGCTGATCGACCGCACGGCGCTGGCCGAACGCCAGCTGCGCTGGCTCTGGCAGGGCCTGGGCGGGCAGTGGCAGGGCCGCGCACGCGAGGCCGATGCGCCGCTGATCCCGGCGGTCGAGCCGGCCGCGTCGCCATCGGCGCTGCCCGGCGCCGCGCTGCTTGCGCCCGGCGTCGCCTGGGCCGGCGACCCGCCCGCCACGCCGGCCGGCGTGCGCGTGCTGGCGCGCCATCTGGCACGGCCCTGGGGCGAGGTGCTGCGCCCGTTGAACAAGCAGTCCGACAACCCGCTGACCCGGCTGCTGTACCTGCAGCTGGGACTGGCCGGGATGGCCGCCGAGCCCGACACGCCCACCGCGGCGCTGGCCGCACGCGCGGTGCAGCGCTGGTTCGTCGACCACGACATCGCCGGCGCCGGGCTGGTGATCGAGAACGGGTCGGGGCTGTCGCGCAGCGAGCGCATCACGCCGCGCCAGCTCGCACTGATGCTGAAAGCCGCCCATGCCGGCCGCTGGGCGCCCGAGCTGCTGGCCAGCCTGCCGGTGGCCGGCGTCGACGGCACGATGCGCAACCGGCTGAAGACCGGCCCGGCCGCCGGGATGGCGCGGATGAAGACCGGTACGCTGAGGAACGTGGCAGCGCTGGCCGGTTACGTGGCCGACCCGCAGGGCCGGGTCTATGCGCTGGCGGCGATGATCAACCATGAGCAGGCCCAGGCCGGCCGCCCGGCGCTCGACGCGCTGGTCGACTGGGTGGCCCGCGGCGGCATGTCGCTGCCCGGGCGCAGGCCGTGACCGCGGCGCCCGCTGCGCTCAGGCCGGCTGCGCGAAGTCGATCAGCACCTTCATCGCGCGCTTGCGGTCGCTGGCCAGCTCGAAGGCCTCGCGCGCCTCGGTCATCGGGAACGACCGGGTGATCACCGGCGACAGGTCGACGCGGCGCTGGTTGATCAGCCGCACCGCCAGCGCGAATTCGGCGTGGAAGCGGAACGAGCCGCAGATCGACAGCTCCTTGGCCACCACAAGGTTCTGCGGCAGGCCGACATCGCCGCCCAGCCCCAGCTGCACCACGGTGCCGCGCGGCCGCATCACGGCCAGGCCGTCGCGGAAGGCGCGTCCGTTGCCCGAGCATTCGAGCATCACGTCGAACGTGCCCTTGTCGGCTGCATGGCGCTCGACCCAGCCGCCGTCGCTGGCGACGTTGATCGTCCGGTCGGCGCCCAGCGCGCGGGCCACCGCCAGCGGCTCGTCGACCACGTCGGTGGCCACGATCTCGGCCGCGCCGTGCATCCGCGCCGCGGCCACCGCCAGCGCGCCGATCGGCCCGCAGCCCGACACCAGCACCCGCTTGCCGAGCAGCGAGCCGGCGCGCGACACCGCGTGCAGGCCGACCGAGAACGGCTCGGCCAGCGCCGCCTGGGCCAGCGGGATTCCGTCGGCGATGGCGTGGCACTGCTTCGCGCTGCACAGCAGGCTGTCGCGGAACGCGCCCTGCACATGCGGCATGCGCATCGCGCTGCCGTAGAAGCGCAGCTCCAGGCACTGGTTGGGCAGGCCTTCGAGGCAGAACTTGCAGGCCTCGCAGGGCTGGCTGGGGTTGACCGCGACGCGGTCGCCGACCTTCAGCGTGGTGACGTCGTCGGCCACCGCGGCCACCGTGCCGGCGACCTCGTGGCCCAGCACCATCGGCTGCTGGATGCGCACGGTGCCGAAGCCGCCGTGGTGGAAGTAGTGCAGGTCCGAGCCGCAGATGCCGCCGAAGCCCACCCGCACCAGCACCTGGCCGGGGCCGATCTCGCCGGCGTCCTGCTCGTCCAGGCGCAGGTCCTTGGGGGCGTGGATCACGAGGCACATGCAGCGCAGGCGCATGACGGTTTCTCCAGGTGGCAGTGGGCGTGGCCCAGTATCGGGCACGATCGCCCGGCGGTGGGTCAGGCGCCGGCGCGCAGGTCGAGCTGAAGCCGCGCCTGCCGCACCGCGCAGGCCACGCCGTCGAACACCGGCAGGCCGCAGCGCGCCTGCAGCGCGCCGGCATAGCCGCAGAGCACCGCGCCGGCCAGCACCACCGCCTGCGCGCCGGCCCGGCGCAGGCGGTCCGCCGCGTCGGCCAAGCCACCCAGCACCGCCGGGTCGACCGCGGGTGCGCCGGGCGCGAAGGCGGCGTCCAGCTCGGGCGCCTCGCAGGCGGCCAGCCGGGCGTCCAGGCCGATCTGCGCGACCCGCTGGCGGTACAGCGGCAGCAGCGCCTGGCCGAGCGTCAGCAGGCCCAGCCGTTCGACCTGCAGCGCCGCGGTCAGCAGCGCCGCCTCGGTCATGCCGATCACCGGCAGCGCCGGATGCCGCTCGCGCAGCACCACCGCGGCGCCGTCGAGCGAGATGCCGAGCACGACCGCGTCGTGCCCCGTCGCATGCGCCGCCGCCAGCGCCAGCGCGCTGGCCTCGGCCTGCCGCAGCCCTTCGGCGTCGCGCACCACGCGCGGGCCGTCGCGGGCGGTCACCGCAGTCAGCGCATCGCCGGCCGCCAGGGCCGCGCGTGCCGACGCCGCCAGCCGCCCGGTGATGTGCACCGAGCTGTTCGGGTTGACCAGCAGCAGCCGCAAGCGCCCGGCCCTCGGGTTTCAGCTCTTGAAGATCGCCTCGAGGTCGACCTCCTCGGTCGACAGGTCGAGCTTCAGGCTGCCCTCGATGTGTTCCAGATGCGCGAGCATCAGCTTCTCGGCACGCGGCGCGTCGCGGCGGGCGATCGCCTCGATGATCTCGGCGTGCTCGTCGGCACGGCAGCTGGTGGCGGTGGGCGCGTCGTACAGGAAGATGATCAGGCAGGTCTGCACCGACAGCTCGCGCATGCTGCGCGCCAGCGCCGAGTTGCCGGCCAGTTCGGCCAGCACGGTGTGGAACTCGCCCGACAGCCGCACGATCGCGCGCTTGTCGTCGCGCCGGCGGGCATCGACCTCCAGCTCGTGGTGCTGACGCAGCCGTGCCACGCGCTCGGGCGTCAGCGTGTCGATCAGCCGCCGCAGCAGCGCAGGCTCGATCAGGCGGCGCGCCTCGAACACGTCGTGCGCCTGCTGCGGCGTCGGCTTGGCCACATAGGCGCCACGCTGCGGATAGAGCTCGACGATCTGCTCGTGCGACATGCGCGCCAGCACCTCGCGCACCCGCGCCCGGCTGACGTGGAAGATGTCGGCCAGCCGTTCCTCGACCAGCTTGGTGCCCGGCGGCAGGCGGTGCTCGAGGATCGCGACGTGGATGCGCTCGTAGATCTCGTCCTGGGCGTTCTCGCGGTCCAGGCGGGCCTGGGAGGGGGCCTTGCGCGGGCTGGGGGGCATGGCGGCGGGGGATGGTGTGGCGGCGCGGCGCGCGGTGCTGGGTGTCGCCACCGCGGCCGCCGCGAGCGGTGCCAGCATCTTATCGAGCGACGCCTTGGCCACGGCGATCAGTGCCAGCCGAACAGCCGGCCCCAGCCGCGCACGACCGCCGGGTCGGCGCCCGCGGCGCGCAGCATGCCCCAGACCGTCGTGCTCACGGTGTCGAGCAGCGCAATGCCGGTGGCCGCCTCGATGGCCTCGGCCAGCGGCGCCGCGCGCAGGTTGGTGCAGAAGGTGGTGATCGCCTGCGGCCGGGCCGCCGCGACCTCGTGCATCAGCGCCTCGAGCTGCGCCGGCTCGACGAGGGCGAAATCGTGGTTGACGCAGATGCCCAGGTGGCGCTCGGCGACGACCTCGATGCCGATCGCCCGGTAGTTGTCGACGATGCGCTGCTGCACGTCGCCGGTGTAGGGCGTGACCAGCGCCAGCCGGGCGATGCGCTGCAGCGCCATCAACTCGTTGAGCGCCAGCACCGCGGTGGTGGCGCGGATGCCGGTGCGGTCGCGGATGCGCTCGCACAGCCGCAGGTCGCTGTCGAAGCCCAGCCAGCCGGCGGCGGTACCGCTCCAGCCGATCACGTCGACCTTGGCATCGGCCAGCAGCTCGGCGGCGGCCAGGATCTTGCTGTCGTCGAACTGGCCCAGCGCCTGCGCCGACAGCGAGATTTCGGTCACCTTGAAGCGCGAGAAATGCGCACTGCAGCCCGGCACGGCGGCCGCCAGCGCGCTGGTCAGCGGTTCGAGCGCGGTGTTGGAGGACGGCGTCAGCACGCCGAGTCGAAGCGGTCGGTTCATGGGGCTCCCGGGGATGGGCGGCGCGCGCGGCACGGCGCCGCGGCAGCCGTGGCGCCGATCATGCCCGAATCCCGAAAACTGTCGACATCAGTGCTAACACCATGTTCAACGTTTTGAATGTTGACGATGATGTCGACAGTCGATTCAAAACTGACCCCAACAAACTGGTCCGGCTCTTGCTCAGCTGAGCGAGCCCTGTCGAAGAACGCCGGATTCGCACCAGCAACGGGCACCCAGGAATGTCAACAGCCATGTCAGCATCAAGCCTCCGCCTTGCGCCCGCCTCTGGTGCGCTAGGCGCCCCGAAATGAGCCCCGCGTTCGATCTGGTGGTGCGCCGGGCCCGCGTGGCGACGGCCAGCGACTGCTTCGACGCCGACATCGGCATCGTCGCCGGCCGCATCGCGCAGCTCGGCGCCGCTCTGGCTCCGGGCTTGCGCGAGATCGACGCCGCCGGCCGGGTCGTCACGCCCGGCGGCGTCGATGCCCACTGCCACCTCGACCAGCCGATGGCCCCGCCGGTGCGCATGGCCGACGATTTCGACACCGGTACCCGCGCTGCGGCCTGCGGCGGCACGACCACGGTGATCCCGTTCGCCGCGCAGCACAAGGGTGGCTCGCTGCGCGACGCGGTGGCCGACTACCACCGCCGCGCCGAAGGCAAGGCGCATGTCGACTACGCCTTCCACCTGATCGTCAGCGACCCGACGCCGCAGGTGCTGGCCAGCGAGCTGCCGGGGCTGATCGCCGAGGGCTACACCTCGTTCAAGGTCTACATGACCTACGACGACCTGAAGCTCGACGACGGCCAGATGCTCGACGTGCTGGCCGTCGCCCGCGAGCATGGCGCGATGGCGATGATCCACGCCGAGAACGCCGACGCGATCGAGTGGCTGACCCGCAGGCTCGAAGCCGCCGGCCGCACCGCGCCGCGCTTCCATGCCGCCTCGCGACCGATGGCGGTCGAGCGCGAGGCCACCCACCGCGCGATCTCGCTGGCCGAGCTGGTCGACGTGCCGATCCTGATCGTGCACGTCTCGGGCCGCGAGGCGGTCGAGCAGATCCGCTGGGCGCGTGGCCACGGCCTGTCGGTGTTTGCCGAGACCTGCCCGCAGTACCTGTTCCTGACCGCCGCCGACCTGGGGCTCGATGACGGCTACCAGGGCGCGCGCTGCGTCTGCAGCCCGCCGCCGCGCGACAAGGCCAACCAGCAGGTGATCTGGGACGGCCTGGCCGATGGGCTGTTCACGGTGTTCTCGTCCGACCACGCGCCGTTCCGCTACGACGCCCCCGAGGGCAAGAAGCCCGGCGGCCAGGAGGTCGCGTTCCGCCACATCCCCAACGGCATCCCGGGCATCGAGACGCGGCTGGCGCTGCTGTATTCCGAGGGCGTGCTGGGCGGTCGCATCACGCTCGAGAGGTTCGTCGAGCTGAGCTCGACCAACCCGGCCAAGGCCTATGGCCTGCACCCGCGAAAGGGCACGATCGCGATCGGCAGCGACGCCGACCTGGTGATCTGGGACGAGCGCGAGTTCGTGCTGTCCAACGACCAGCTGCACCATGCCGTCGACTACACGCCCTACGCCGGCCAGACGCTGCGCGCCTGGCCCGGCATGACGATCGCCGGCGGCGAGGTCGTCTGGGACGGCCGAGACTTCCACCCGCGTGCCGGCCGCGGCCGCTTCCTGCCCTGCGGGGCGCCGACGCTGCGGCCAAGGCCGCGCTGAACCCTTCCCAACCTGCCTGCCAAGCCCCAAGGAGCATCGCATGAACTTCCACCACCCCCTGGCCCGCGGCGTGCTGTCGCTGGCCGCCGCCGCCGTCCTGCTGGCCGCCACCGCCACGGCCCGGGCCGAAGACCGCATCGGCTTCAAGGTCGTCGGCCAGCCGGCGGCCACCGGCATGATCCAGAAGAACAAGGAGAAGCCGTTCTTCGACGAGTTCGCCAAGCGCACCGGGCTGCCGGTCGATGCCGACTACAAGCCGATCGACTCGCTGGGCATCAAGGACACCGAGCAGCTGCGGGTGATGAAGGCCGGGCTGTTCGACATCGTCTCGCTGCGGGTGTCGCAGAACTCGCGCGACGAGCCCACGCTGCTGGGCATGGACCTGGTCGGCGCCTCGCCCGACTACGCCACTGCGCGCAAGGTCTACGAGGCCTATTTCGACACGCTGGATGCGCGCCTGCAGAAGCAGTTCCAGGTCAAGCTGCTGGGCGTGTGGCCGTTCGGCCCGCAGATCCTGTTCTGCAAGAAGCCGCTGACCAAGCTGGCCGACCTGAAGGGCATGAAGGTCCGCGTCTACGACCAGAACCTGGCCAAGTTCATCGAATCGGTCGGCGGCACGCCGGTGCCGCTGTCGTTCACCGAGGTGCACCAGTCGCTGTCGCTGGGCGTCGTCGATTGCGCGATCACCGGCCCCAGCTCGGCCAACTCGTCGAACTGGCCCGAGGTCACGACGCACCAGTACCCGCTGGGCTTCCAGATGGCGCTGAACGGCTACGCGATCACGCTGAACGCCTGGAAGAAGCTCAAGCCCGACCAGCAGGCCAAGATGCAGGCCGCCTTCAAGACGCTGACCGACGACATCTGGTCCTATTCGGCCGAGCTGACCCAGGACGCGCTGAACTGCAACGCCGGGCTGGACCCCTGCACCACCGGCAAGAAGTTCAAGCTGGTCAACGTGCCGGTGACGCCGGCCGACGTCGAGACGGTGCGCAAGGCGGTGGCGGCGATCTCGCTGCCGACCTGGGCCGAGATCTGCGACAAGTCCAACCCCGGCTGCTCCGACGCCTGGAAGAAGACCGCCGGCAAGGCGATCGGCATCCAGTAAGGCCGGCCCGGGCGCCCCGCGACGCTGCGCACCGCGCCGCGGCGCCCGCCATCCCACCGCGAGCAAGGATCACCTCATGAAAGACACCATCGAACGCTGGCTGGGTACCGTGTTCGGCCTGATCTTCGTCGCCCTGTCGTTCCTGGTCGCGGTGGAGACCGTCGCACGCAAGGCCTTCAACTTCTCGCTGCAGGGCGCCGACGAGCTGGGCGGCTACTCGCTGGCGATCTGCGCGACGATCGCCTTCAGCCTGGCGCTGATCGGCCGCACCCACATCCGCGTCGACGTCTTTCACGAGCGCCTGCCGGCGGCGCTGCAGACCGGGCTGAACTGGCTGTCGGCCGTCAGCCTCGCGGCCTTCGCCGGGCTGATGGCCTGGCTGGCCTGGTTCGTGGTGCAGGACTCGCGCAGCTACCAGAGCGTGTCGCAGACGCCCTGGGCGACGCCGCTGGTCTACCCGCAGACCGCCTGGCTGGTCGGCCTGATCGTCTTTGCCGCGGTCGGGCTGGCCGTCGCCGGCCGCGCGACCTGGCTGCTGCTGCGCGGCCGCATCGCCGAGCTGAACCATGAATTCGGTCCGCGCTCGACCAAGGAAGAGGTCGACGAGGAGCTCGAGGACCTGAAGTCGCGCTCGTCCGGCACGCCGCCGTCCGTGGCCGTCCCGGCCGCCTCGGGAGCCCGCGCATGAACATCGCCTACATCCTGGTCGCCTTCTTCGGCATGCTCGGCATGATGCTGCTGGGCCTGCCGATCGCCGTGTCGATGGCCGCGGTGGGCATCGTCGGCGGCCTGCTGGCCTACGGCGCGCCGTTCGTCAACTCGATCGCCCCGGTCGTCTGGGGCGTGCACAACGACAACCTGCTCAGCTCGATCCCGCTGTTCGTGCTGATGGGCGAGCTTCTGCTGCGATCGGGCATCGCCGACCGCATGTTCGGCGCGCTGGCGGCGTGGCTGGGCCGTCTGCCGGGCGGGCTGCTGCACACCAACGTCGGCTGCAGCGCGCTGTTCGCGGCGACCTCGGGCTCGTCGGTGGCCACCGCGGCGACGATCGGCACCGTCGCGCTGCCGTCGCTGCACAAGCGCGGCTATTCGATGTCGCAGTCGCTGGGCTCGATCGCCGCCGGCGGCACGCTGGGCATCCTGATCCCGCCCTCGGTCAACATGATCATCTACGGC
Organism: Burkholderiaceae bacterium; assembly: GCA_016790515.1. Lineage (GTDB taxonomy): Bacteria > Pseudomonadota > Gammaproteobacteria > Burkholderiales > Burkholderiaceae_C > Pseudaquabacterium. The sequence continues at coordinate 15,746 of JAEUOY010000009.1, forward strand.
TCGCTGACCGACACCTCGATCGGCAAGCTGTTCATCGCGGGGATCGTTCCCGGCCTGCTGCTCACCGCCTGCTTCATGACCTTCATCGCGCTCCATGCGCTGGCCACCGGCAGCGGCATCCGCGAGGACAAGGTGCCGCTGGCCGAACGCCTGCGCCTGCTGAAGGACCTGGTGCCGCCGGCGGTGGTCTTCTTCATCGTGATGGGCAGCCTCTACACCGGCGTGGCGACGACCACCGAATCGGCCGCGCTGGGCGTGGTGGCCTCGCTGTATTTCGCCTGGAAGAGCCGCAAGCTGAACTGGCTGCTGCTGCAGCACTGCTTCGTGCAGACCGCCAAGACCAGCGGCATGATCCTCTTGATCATCACCGCCGCGTTCGTGCTGAACCTGGCGATCAGCCTGACCGGCGTGGCCGAGGCGATGACCGCCTGGGTCACCTCGTTCGGCCTCAGCGCGGTGCAGCTGCTGCTGGTGCTGATCCTGTTCTACCTGGTGCTGGGCATGTTCATGGACGTGCTGTCGATGATGGTCGCGACGATCCCGATCACCTTCCCGATCGTCACCGCGATCGGCGTCGACCCGGTCTGGTACGGCATCTTCATCGTGCTGATGTGCGAGCTGGGCATGATCACGCCGCCGGTGGGCATGAACCTGTTCGTGGTGCACGGCATCCGGCCCGACAAGGGCGGCATCCGCGACGCGATCGTCGGCGCGCTGCCCTACGCCGGCATCATGATCGCGTTCACGCTGCTGATGATCGCGGTGCCCGGGCTGGCGACCTGGCTGCCGGGCCAGATGAAGTGAGCGGGAGTGCCGCCTGGTGGCAGTGCAGCGCGGTGGCGCTGGCAGCGGCCTATCGCCGCGGCGAGGTGACGCCGGTGAAGGCGCTGGCCGATTGCTTCGAGCGCATCGATGCCGTCAACCCGCGGCTCAACGCGCTGGTCGCGCTGCGCCGCGACGCGGCCTTCGCCGACGCCGGGCGCAGCGCGCAGCGCTTCGCCGCCGGCGCGCCGCTGGGCCCGCTGGACGGCATCCCGCTGGCGGTGAAGGACAACATCCCCAGCGCCGACCTGCCCACCACCTGGGGCAGCCCGGCCGGGCGCGATCACCGCCCGGCGCACGACGAACTGGCGCTGGCGCGCGCCCGTGCCGCCGGCGCCATCGTCGTCGGCAAGACCAACGTGCCCGAGTTCACGCTCGAGGGCTACACCGGCAACCCGCTGTTCGGCACCACCCGCAACCCCTGGAACCCGGCGCTCACGCCGGGCGGCTCCAGCGGCGGCTCGGTGGCCGCGGTGGCTGCCGGCATGGTGCCGCTGGCGCTGGGCACCGACGGCGGCGGCTCGACCCGGCGGCCCGCCTCGCACACCGGGCTGGTCGGCTTCAAGCCGTCGATCGGCGCAATCGCGCGCGAGCATGCGCTGCCGCCGCTGCTGCTGGACTTCGAGGTCATCGGCCCGATCGCGCGCTCGGTGGCCGATGTGCGGCTGCTGTTCGACGCGCTGCGCGGCCCGCACCCGGCCGACCGCCGCTCCCGGGCCGCCGCCAGTGCCAGGCCGCTGCCCGACACACTGCGCGTGCTGTACGTGCCGACGCTCGACGACGCGCCGGTCGATGCCGAGATCACCGCCTCCTGCCGCGCCGCGGCGCAGCGGCTGCAGGCGCTGGGCCATCGCGTCGATGAAGGCCCGCTGCCGCTCGACCTGGGCTTCATGACCCATGGCTGGCCGGTGATCGGCCAGATCGGCCTGGCCTGGCTGTTCGAGCGGCATCCGGCATGGCGCGACGGCGCGTCGGCCAGGTACCTGGCGATGGCCGAGGCCGGCGCGGCACTGGCCGCACCGGCGCTGTGGCAGATCCTCGAGACCGTCGAGCAGCTGCGGCGCGAGGCCGCCGTGCTGTTCGGCCGCTTCGACCTGATCGTCACGCCCGCGGCGGCGGCGCTGCCCTGGCCGGCCGACGAAGCCTTCCCGCCGGTGATCGCCGGCCAGCCGGTGGGCCCGCGCGGCCATGCGATCTTCACCGGCTGGGTCAATGCCGCCGGCCTGCCGGCGGTGGCGCTGCCGGCTGCAGCCTCGTCCGCCGGCCTGCCGATCGGCGTGCAGCTGATCGCCGACTTCGGCTGCGACCAGGCGCTGCTCGAGCTGGCCGAGTGCTTCGAGGCCGCGGCGCCCGGCGGCTGGGCCTGGCCACCGCTGTGAGGGGCCGCGCCGCCTCAGAGCTGAACGGCCGCGCTGCCGATGCCGTCGAAGATCACCTCGACCGCGTCGCCGGCGCTGGCCATCGGCAGGCCGCACCAGGTGCCGGTGGTGACGACCGTGCCGGCGGCGACCACAGCGCCGTCGCGCGTGGCATGGCGCAGCCAGGCCGGCAGCACGAAGGCCGGGTCGGCCATCGAGTGCGTGCCGCGAAACCGCTGCACCGGCTGGGCGCCGATGCGCACCTCGCAAGACTGGGTCGACCAGTCGCGCGCCGCATCGAACGCCACCCAGGGGCCCAGCACCAGCGCGCCATGCGACTGCAGGTCGGCCAGCCTGGCCAGCGCCGCCGCCTGCAGGCCCTCGGCCCAGCGCGAATCGACGATCTCGATCGAGACGCACATCGCATCGACCAGCGCGCGCGCGCCTTCGAGGTCGAGCGCCGCGGCGCGCCCGGCATCGACCGGCTCGCGCAGCCGCAGCGCCACCTCGGCCTCGATGCCGCGCAGCCTGAACGGCCAGGCGCCGGCCTGCGCCGGGCTGGTCCAGACGCCGGCCGGCGGCAAGGGTGCGTGGGTGGCGACCGCCTCGCGCGACGGCCCGCCCGATTTCCAGTGCCGCGGCGGCGCGTCGTCGAACCAGCCGAGCGCGGCGGCCACCCGGGCCTGCGCCGCGTAGGCCGCCGCCGCGTCGGGCAGCACGGGTGCCGGCTGGGCCTGGCGCTCGCGGCGCGCCTGCAGCAGCCGCGAGGCGGCGAGTTCGACGGGATTCATGGCAGGGGTCGTCGGCAGTGGCAGAGCCGCGATTGTGCGCAGACCGAGAGCAACCGACCCCGGCACCCGGGCAAGCCATGAACCCCATCGACACCCTGGCCAACGCCCGCCGCTTCGAGCCCCGCGACGATCCGCGCCTGAGCGGCCGGCGCTGGCCCGGCGGCGCGGGGCTGGCGCTGTCGTTCGTGCTGAACATCGAGGAAGGTGCCGAGCTGTCGATCGCCGATGGCGACGCGAGCAACGAGGCGGTGCACGAGATCACCCACCGGCTCGACGGCGGGCCCGACTTCTGCCTGGGCACGCATTTCGAGTACGGTGCGCGCGCCGGCTACCGCCGCATCGTGCAGCGCTTCGCCGAGCGCGGACTGCCGCTGACGCTGAACGTCTGCGGCCGCGCGCTCGAACGCACGCCCTGGGTGGCCGACGACGCGCGCCGCCACGGCTTCGAGCTGTGCGGCCACGGCTGGCGCTGGGAATCGCCGGCCGGCATGGACGAGGCCAGCGAGCGCGAATCGATCGCGCGCACCGTCGCGACGATCAGCCGGCTGGCCGGCCGCGCACCGGCAGGCTGGCACTGCAAGGGCTCGCGCTCGCCGAACACGCGCCGGCTGTTGCGCGAGCAGGGTGGCTTCGCCTACGACAGCGACGACTACGGCGACGACCTGCCGCACCTGCTGGACTTCGGCGACGGCCGGCCGCCGCACGTGGTGCTGCCCTACGGCTTCGACACCAACGACATGCGCTTCTTCGACCGCGGCGGCTTCGTGCGCGCGGCCGACTTCTCGGGCTACGCCGGCGATGCGATCGCGGCACTGCTGCCCGAATCGCGGCGGGTGCCGCGGATGCTGACCATCGGCCTGCATACCCGCATCATCGGCCGACCCGGACGCATCGCCGGGCTCGACGGCCTGCTGCAGCAGGTGGCCGGGCTTGGCGACGCAGTCTGCGTGATGACGCGCGAGGCGATCGCCCGGGCCTGGCTGGCGGCGATGTCGCCGGCGCCCCGATCGGGTGCCTAGGCGCAGAATGCGCCGCAGGTGCCGGGACCGTCCCGCGCACGGATTCACCCCCTCGGACAAAGGAGACGACGATGGCATTCGACGGTTCGGCGATCCAGGCGCTGCTGGACGACGCGGTGGCGAAGGGCGCGCTGCATGGCGTGGCGGCGGTGGTGGTGGATCGCAAGGGCCTGCTGTTCCACCATGCGGCCGGCGAAGCGACCACGAGCAGCCTGTTCCGCAACGCCTCGATGACCAAGGCGGTGGCCACCACGGCGGCGCTGCAGTTGGTCGAGCAGGGGCGGCTGAGCCTCGATGCCACGGTCGAATCGATCCTGCCGGAGTTCGGCCGCCTGCAGGTGCTGGACGGCTTCGACGGCGACCAGCCGCGGCTGCGGGCGCCGGCCCGCCCGGCCACCGTGCGCCAGCTGATGACGCACACCGCCGGCCTGGGCTACTTCTTCGTCGACGAGAAGCTGCTGCGCTACCACCAGCTGACCGGCGAGCCCACCCCGCTGTCGGGGCTGAAGCGCAGCCTGTCGGTGCCGCTGGTCAACGACCCGGGCACCGCCTGGGCCTACGGCGTCAACACCGACTGGCTGGGTCTGGTCGTCGAGAAGCTGTCCGGGCAGCGTCTGGGCAGCTGTCTGCAGCAGCAGGTCTGGGGGCCGCTGGGGATGAACGATTCGACTTTCGCCCCGACCGCCGAGCAGCGCGGCCGGCTGCTGCGGGTGATGCAGCGCCAGGCCGACGGCACGCTCGCGCCGTCGCCGCACGACCTGCCGCCGACCTCGGAATGGGATGCCGCCGGCCACGGCTCCTACGGCACGGTGCAGGACTACGGCCGCTTCGTGCAGGCCTGGCTCGACGACGGCGCCGGCATCCTGAAGCCGGACACCGTGCAGCTGGCGCTGCAGGACCATCTCGGGCCAATCAAGCTGCCGGAGCTGCTGAAGTCCGCGATGCCCGAACTGTCGAACGACGTGCCCGCGCTGCCGGTGCCGCAGAGCTGGGGCCTGGGCTTCCACCTGACGCTCGCCGATCTGCCGGGCATGCGCAGCAGCGGCACGGCCGACTGGGCCGGCGTCTTCAACTCGTACTACTGGATCGACCGCACCAAGGGCATCGGCGGCGTGCTGATGACGCAGCTGCTGCCCTTCTTCGACATGCCCGTCATCGAAACGCTGATGGGCTTCGAGGCGGCGGTCTACCAGCAGGTGGGTGCGGTCGTGCCGGCGGCTTGAACGTCAGAA
>JAEUOY010000045.1 GCA_016790515.1 Burkholderiaceae bacterium
CAGTACCACCTCGAGGAGATGCTGGTCGAGGCCTGCCAACGCGAGCCGCTGGTCGATCTGCGCTGGAAGCACAAGCTCGTCGCGCTCGGGCAGGACGACGCGGGGGCCGAGCTGACGGTGCAGACGCCCGACGGCGAGTTCGCGATGCGCGCCGACTGGGTCATCGCCTGCGACGGCGCCAACAGCGACACGCGGCGCATGGTCGGCGCCGAGTTCACCGGCCGCGCCTTCCAGGACCGCTTTCTCATTGCCGACGTGGTGATGAAGAGCGACTTCCCCACCGAGCGCTGGTTCTGGTTCGACCCGCCGTTCCACCGTGGCCAAAGCGTGCTGCTGCACAGGCAGTGCGACGACGTCTGGCGCATCGACTTCCAGCTCGGCTGGAACGCCGACCCCGCCGAGGAGAAGAAGCCCGAGAAGGTGATCCCGCGCATCCAGGCGATGCTCGGCAAGGACGTCGAGTTCGAGCTCGAGTGGGTCTCGGTCTACCAGTTCGCCTGCCGGCGCATCGACCAATTCCGCTACGGCCGCGTGCTGTTCGCCGGCGACGCGGCGCACCAGGTGTCGCCGTTCGGCGCGCGCGGCGCCAACACCGGCGTGCAGGACATCGACAACCTGGTCTGGAAGCTGCAGCTGGTGCTCGACGGCCGCGCGAGCGAGGCGCTGGTCGACAGCTACCACGAGGAACGCGCGTTCGCCGCCGACGACAACCTGCTCAATTCGACCCGCTCGACCGACTTCATCACGCCCAAGAGCCGCGCCAGCCGCGTGCTGCGCGACGCGGTGCTGCAACTGGCCGAGCAGCAGCCGTTTGCCCGCAAGCTGGTCAACAGCGGCCGGCTGTCGACGCCGACGCCCTACGTAGCTTCATCGCTGAACACGCCCGACAGCGAAGTCTTCGCCGGCGCGATGCGGCCCGGCACCAACTGCGCCGATGCGCCGGTGCAGCGCGGCGGCCGGAGCGGCTGGCTGCTGAACCAGCTGTCCGCCGGCTTCACCGTGCTGGTGTTCGGGCCCGGCCCGGCGGACGCCAGCCTGCGCAGCGCAGACGTGAGCGCCTCGGTGCTGTCGGTGGGGCAGGACATCGTCGATGCCGAAGGGCTGCTGACCCAGCGCTACGACGGCCGACCCGGCACCACCTACCTGATCCGCCCCGACCAGCATGTGGCGGCGCGCTGGCGCAGCTTCGACGCCACGAAGATCGAGGCAGCCATCGCCCGCGCCTGTGGCCGTGCCTGCATCCGCTGAACCCGAGGAATCGACATGCCCTTGAATCTGGACCCCAACCTGATCGACCCCGACGGCTTCTACGAGGAACTGATCGGCTGCCAGCGCGACCTGAGCGACGAGCAGGCCGAACTGTTCCAGGCCCGGCTGCTGCTGGTGCTGGCCAACCATGTGGGCGACCGCCAGGTGCTCAGCGAAGCGATGCGGGTGGCGCGCGACAGCGGCGCCTGATGCGGCTCAGCGGCTGGCACTGCGCTGCGGGCCGCGCCAGCCGTCGGTCAGCGTCAGCATGAACGCGACGATGTCGTCGACCTCCTGCGGCGTCAGCCGCAAGTTGCCGAGTTCGTCGGCGTTGACGTTGGCCACCATCTCGGGCCGCGGCCAGCAGCCGCGCGCGAGCGCCTCGGCCTCGACGACGAACTCGTCGGCACAGCGCGGCTTGACGTCGCGGGTGTTGTAGAAGTCCACCACCGCCCGCAACGACGCGAAGTAGCCGTTGTGCATGTAGGGCGCGCTCAGCTCGACGTTGCGCACCGTCGGCACCTTGAACTTGCCGTAGTCGGCGGCCCGGCCGACCACGCCGCCGAGGCCGCGGTCGACGAAACCGCGGCCTGCCGGGTTGTGGGCTTCGGACATCCGGTAGAACGGGTTGGCCGGGTTCTTCGGCACGCCCAGGTTGTCGTAGGTGAAATCGGTGCCGAGGCCGCCGCGGCCGTCGGGGCGGCGCGCCACCGGGTGGCAGGCGGCGCAGTTGCCCTTGTCCTCACGCTCGAACAGCTTCAAGCCGCGCTGTTCCTGCGCCGTCAGGCGCGCGCGGCCGGCCAGCACCGCGTCGTACTTCGAGCTGAACGGGCTGAACACCGGCGTGCGCTCGAATGCGGCGATCGCCTCGGCAACCCGCGCGAACGCCTGGTCGGCATCGGTCAAGGCGTCGGCACCGAACACCTCGCGGAACAGCGGCGCATAGGCCGCGGCGCGCACCTTCTCGACGACCTGCGCCGCGCTGGTGTTGGCCATCTCGACCGGGTTCAGGAAGGGCCCGCGGGCCTGCTCTTCCAGCGTCGCCGCGCGCCCGTCCCAGAACTGGCCACCGACGAAATGCTGCTCGGCGGCATCGAAGTGAAAGCGTGGGCTGAACGCCATGTAGCCCGCCGTCGGCGCGTTGCGGTCACCGAACAGGCCGGCGCGCACGCCCTTGGACGTCGGCGCGCTGCGGTCGGGGTCGGTGAAGGCGGCGCCCGCGGCATGGCAACTGGCGCAGGCCTGGCCAGGCGGGTTCGACAGGTTCGTGTCCTCGAACAGCAGGCGCCCGAGCAATTGCTTCGCCGACGGGGTCTCGGCCGCCGCAGCGCCAGCCGGCCTCTTCGGCGGGGTCTGGGCCTGGCTGGCCACCATGCCGATGGCCGCCACCATCACCCCGCCGATCAGCCACCGTCCAACGCGTCGCATGCTGCCCCATCCGCCATGGCTCACCCGCCCTGCACAACACCACCACCCTTGCGTGAGCGCCAGCCCGGTTTTATACGGCCTGCAGCGCTCGCAGATTGCGATCGATCAAGCGGCCTGGTGGGGTTGAATCAACGGCCTCAATAGGGGCCGGCCGGTTTCGCCGCGGCCGCTTGCGCCCCACGGCCGAAGCTGCGGGACAGCGCCGTCGCGGCACGCACCAGCAGGCTGGTGTCCACCCCCACCGCGACGAACAGCGCGCCGGCGTCCAGGTACTGCTGCGCCAGCGCCGCATCGCCGCTGAGGATGCCAGGCGCCTTGCCGGCCGCACGCACCGTCGCGATGCCGTCGAGCATCGCCTGGTGCACCACCGGGTGGTTGCTCTGGCCTCGGTAGCCCATCGAGGCCGACAGATCGGCCGGGCCGAAGAACACCCCGTCGACACCGGGCACCGCGGCGATCCGGGCCAGGTTCTTCATCGCCAGCGCGGTCTCGGCCTGCACCAGTAGGCACATCTGCGCGTCGGCCTGGTTCACGTAGTCGTCGACCTGGTTCCAGCGCGACGCGCGCGCCAGCGCCGCCCCCATGCCGCGCACGCCCAGCGGTGCATAGCGCATCGCGGCGACCATCGCCGCCGCCTGCTCGGGGGTGTCGATCATCGGCACCAGCAGCGTCTGCGCGCCGACATCGAGGTACTGCTTGATCAGGGCGACATCGGCCTGCACCGGCCGCACCACCGGGTGCACCGGGTACGGCGCCACCGCGCGCAACTGGGCCAGCACCGAGCGCGGGTCGTTCGGCGCATGCTCGCCATCGAGCAGCAGCCAGTCGAAGCCGGTGCCCGCCAGCGCCTCGGCGGCATTGGCGTCGGCCAGGCCGACCCACAGGCAGATCTGCGGCTGGCCGGCGGCCAGCGCGTCGCGACAGTGGTTGGGGGGGATCTGCATGGCGGTTCACCGGGGTATGGGCCACGATGGTAGCCGGCGCCTGGCGACCTTCGGCATGGCGCCGCGTGCGCCAGCGCCGGCCGTGGCGCGGCAGCATGCAGCCACCGACGCCATCGGCGCCGCGCTTGCCGCCCCCCTGCCCTCGCGTCGCGGGCTCAGGGAAATGCCGGGATGTTCGGCTCGAGGCCTTCGAGGTGCGCCTCGGGGTGCAACTGCTCGAGCTGGGCCTCGATGGCCTCGACACGGCCGCGCGGGACGTCGACCATCAGCAGGATCGCGCCGCGGGCAATCGCGGGCTCGAAGCGACGCAGCCGCTGGCTCGGTGTCGACACGCCGATCATGCTGGCGGTCCAGATGCCGAACACCGCACCGAGCGCCGCCAACGCCAGCACCAGCGCCTGCGGCGCGGGCGCTTCACCCGACGAGAACTGCAACGCCGCCAATGTGCCCAGCGCGGCGCCGAGCGCCGCGCCGATCATGCCGCCCATCTGGGCCGCACGAACCACGTCCGAGGTCTGCAAGGTGTTGGCCGCGTGCAGCCCTGACAGGTCGACATCGTCGCGCGCGACGAAGTGGATATGCCGCTCGTCGATACGGGCCAGCAGCATGTCGTCCATCACGCGGCGCGCGCTGGCCAGGTCGGGCAGCAACCAGTAGATCCGCTTGCGCATCGTCATCTCCTTCGAGGCCGGCTGCGCCAATTCGCCCATCCGCCCTCGTGGCCGGGCCCGGCAGCCGGGGGCCCGGCCAGGCGTCCGTGAATCAGGCGCCGGGTCAGTGCAGACGGTCGGCGCTGAAATGCCCGCGCGGCATGTCCTGGGTCAGCTCGCGGAACTGGTCGCGCTGCAGGCACAGCAGGTGCTCGTGGTCGCCGCACTCGACGTACAGCGTGACGCCGGCGCTGTCGAGCTCGTCGTCGATCACGGTGTCCAGGCTCCAGGCGGTGCCGAAGGCCGGCACCGCGCCGGCCTCGCAATCGGGGAACAGTTCGGCCAGGCGGGACTCGTCGGCCAGGTGCAATGCCCTGCGGTCCAGCAGGTGCGCGAGCCGCCCCAGATGCACATGGCGGTCCGACGGCAGCACCGCCATCACGCAGCGCCCGCCATCGTCCTCGACGATCACCGCCTTTGCGAGCTGGTGCGCCGGCACCTGCGCCGAGCGGGCCGTCTCGGCGCTGGAACGGCTGTGGGCATGGTCCTGCGTCGCCAGCGGGATCTGGTGCGCGACGAGGTAATGCAGAAGGCGGGCGGGCACGTTCATGATGGCACCTCCATGGGTTGGGCCGGGAAGCCGCGGGCGAGGGCCGAGCAAGCCAGTCCCATCGCGTCCGGGTCGCCTGCCGACCACCGTCGCCTGAAGTCCCCGGACGCTTGTACACCCGCGGCGCGCCCGGCGCAACAGCCGGCAGCGGGTCAGCCGCGCGGCGAGTCCGACCGCGGCGAGCGCGACAGCAGGCGGTCGAGCCGCCCCTGGCGCAGGAACATCCTGTCGAACACATGCAGGTGCAGCCGTGCCAGCAGGAAGCCCAGCGTGGCCATGCCCAGGCCGATCAGCACGTCGCTGGCCGTCTTGCGGTAGTCGACCAGCCGGGCCAGCATGCCCAGCCCGAGCAGCGACAGCAGCGCGGCAAGCGCCGCCACCACCACCTCGCTGACGCTGATCGTCGCCAGCGGTTCGGACCAGTGGCCGATCGCCAGCCAGGCCAGCACGCCCAGCAGCAGCGCCGCCAGCACGCCGGCGACGATCTGCAGCTGCCGCGTCAGCAGCCAGATCTTGAAGAAGGTCTGGCGCGCGGCACCGAGCTGGCGCATCAGGTCCGAACCGGGGTCCGGGTCCTTCAGCAGCGGCTCCAGCGCCAGGAAGCGCCAGGCCGCACGCGGCTGCGGCGGCGGCGCGAAGCCGAGCACCGGCTCCCCGAGCGCCTGCTCGGTGGTCAGGTAGCCGCTGCACATCAGCGCGTTGGCCTCGGTCTCCGAGAACGAATCGAGGTCGGTGCGGATCGCCGCCAGTTCGCGCTGCACATGGCGCTGGATGCCGTAGGGCAGCAGCGGGTCGGCGCTGGGCGGCGGCGACGGGTCGGGGCAGCCGGGCCAGTCGACCGGCGGCGTCTCCAGGCCCTTCTTCATGTGCACGAACATGAAGCCGTTCAGCAGGCCGCCCTTGCGCCGGCTGGCCAGGTCCTCGTACTGGCTCACCCTCACCCGCGACTGCAGGATGCTGGTGGTGCGCAGCGGCACGCCGATCAGGCCGTTGCTCGGGAAGTCGAGGTCGCCCATCTGGCCGCTGGCATCGCTGACCAGCATCACCCGGCAGCCCTGCTCGAGCAGCGAGCCGATGCCCTGGTTGTCGTGCACGCCGCCGTCGACCAGCCGCACCACCGGCTGCACCCGCTTGTCGCTGTCGGGCAGCTTGCGCTCGTACAGGCCGGACAGCGCCAGCGGCTCGAAGATGCCCGGCACGCAGGCCGACGCCGCCACCGCATGGCCCAGCCGCAGCTTGCGGTGGCCGGGCGGGGCTTCGTCGTGGTACATGCGGCGCAGCCGGAAATTGGCATCGACCTCGGCATGGATGCCCGCCGGCGGCTCGCCCATCCAGGCGGCGGTGAACTGCCAGTTGTGGCCCGAGTTCAGCGTCGTGGCGTTGAGCACCAGCACCGGCACCTTGGCCGCGCGGCGCCAGTTGTCGTTCTTCGGCGCGAAGCCGGGCGGCTCGCCGCGCGGCTGCACCTTCAGCTCGTCGAGCCAGCGCGGCTTGCCGGCACGGCCGTCGTCGTCCTGCACGCGCGAGTAGATGCACTGCTCGTACAGGTCGCCGGCGCGCTGGGTGCGCGAGAAGCCCGGCAGGAAGATCATCTTCAGGTTGGTGATCCACTCGGCGCCGATGCGGGTGCGGATGTTGGTCGCCACGCCCTCGAAGAAGTCGCGCTCGATGCGGGCGACGACGTCGATGTAGTCCTGGCGCGTGATCTGCTCGTCGCTCTTCTCGACCAGCAGCCTGCGCAGCTCGAGGTACAGGTGCGCGCCGACGATCGAACCGCCCGAGACGCAGGACAGGTATTCGACATGGCGCAGCAGGTCGAGCTCGGCCAGCTTGGCCAGCACCCCGAGGTGATAGAACGAGGCGCGAAAGCCGCCGCCCGACAGCCCCAGCCCGACCTTGCCGCGCACCACCGAATCGACCGCCGCGGCGTTGCGGCCGAGGAACTCGTGCAACACCGCGCGGGCGCGGCCCAGCGAGGCGGGATCGGCCAGCGTGCCATGGCGCTGCATCAGGCGCAGCAGGCCGGCCAGCTGCCGCGCGGTGCTCTCCTGCTGCCACGAGGCTGCCTGCGGCAGCGCGGCCGCACGCATCAGCCAGGCGCGCGCGTCGTCGAACTGCGCCAGCCCGAAGAACGCCTCGCCGAGGGTGGCGAGGAACCACCAGTCGCGGTTCAGCGCGTCGCGGCCGGGATGCGCCGCCAGTGCCGGCAGCGTGTCGACGATCTCCCGGCGCAGGCGCTGTGCCAGCGCCTGCTGCTGCCGCGCGGCCGCGCCGAGCTCGTCGGGCTGGCCCGGCACGGTCTCCAGCGCGGCCAGGCTGTCGAGCACGAAGGCGGCATTGATCGCGTTGTAGCCCAGGTCGGCGGCCACGCCCTGCCGGCTGCCGCGGTAGTAGTACGACAGCGCGATCGTCAGCTGCCGCTCCTGCGAGTTCAGCTCCCAGCGCGCCTTGTGGATGCTGCCGGCCAGCCCCAGAGACTCGGGGTCGGTGGTGGTGCGCAGATCGTCGGCCGCCTGCAGCAGGCGCAGCGCCTCGTCCAGCGCCCAGTCGGCCTGCAGGTCGGGGTCCTTGAAGGTGTTGAGGCAGCGCTTCTGCGCGATCTGCCGGGCCAGCGCCGGGTCGGCCAGCAGGCCGGGGTCGGCCGCCGCGCGCGCCAGCAGGCGGCGGGCGAGGCCGAACTGGCGCTGCGCGCGCAGCAGCGCCTCGAGTTCGAGCGCACGCCGCGGCGAGACCGGCGCGCCGCCGACGATCGCTCGCGCCTCGGACTGCGCTGCGGCCAGGGTTGTGTCCATCGCTTGCTCCCGCTGGGGCCGTGCCGCTGCGGCTGCAGCCGCTTCGTCGGCCGGGCATGCGCTTGTACGTCGGGGGCGGCGGCGGGCAAATCCCTAGCAGTTCGGCGGACTGCCGTCGGTCACCCCGTGCGAAGCGTGGCGCGGCGGCGCTCGACAGGCCATCGAACCGGCTCGGTCAGAGATCCAGCACGATCTCGCCGCCCGCCCGCCGGGCCCGCGAACGGCACAGGATCACCTGCTGCTCGCGTTGCTGGCGGCCGAGCACGAAGTCGCGGTGCTCGATCTCGTCCGACGCCGCGGCGTCGTAACGGGTGGCGCAGACGCCGCACAGGCCGTCGCTGCACTTGACGTCGATCGCGATGCCGGCATCGGCCAGCACCTCGGTGGCGGTGCGGTCGGCGCTCACCTGCAGCCGGCGGCCCGACTTTGCCAGCCTCAGCACGAAGGGCTGGTTCACCCAGCCGTCGCCCTCGGGCACGCTGAAGTACTCGCGGTGCAGCGCGTCGTCGGGCCAGCCGTGGGCCCGCGCCGCGCCGAACACGCCGTCCATGAAACGCGGCGCGCCGCAGGTGTAGAGCTGCATGCCGGCTTCGTGGTCGGGCATCAGGGCCGGCAGGTCGGCGCGACCGCCCTCGTCCTTGAAATGGCACTGCACCCGCAACGCCAAGGGCACGGCGGCCAGGTCGGCCAGGAAGCCGGCCGTGCGACGGCTGGCGGCGCTGTAGTGCAGCTCGAAAGGCCGGCCCAGCGCGTGCAGGCGGTGGGCCATCGCGATCATCGGCGTGACGCCGATGCCGCCGGCGAACAGCAGCGAGAACGTTGCGGCCTCGTCCAGCGGGAAGTGGTTGAGCGGCTTCGAGACGAAGACCTGGCGGCCTTTGCGGAAGGCGCGGTGCATCAGCGCCGAGCCGCCGCGGCCGCCGCCGCCTTCGCTGGCAGGTGGCTCGCGCAGCACGCCCAGCACGTAGCGGTGGCGGTCGGCCGGGTCGCCGGCCAGGCTGTAGGCGCGCTGGTACTCGGGGGCGATCACCACGTCGATGTGCGCGCCGGCGTCGAAGCGCGGCAGCTCGCCGCCGTCGAGCGCGGCGAACTCGTACCGGACCACGCCCTCGGCCATCGGCTCGCGGTGCACGAGCCGCACCGGGAACACCGGAGGGTCGCCCTCGGGCATCCGGAACGGCGGCGCCAGGCCGGCGGTGTCGCCCGCGGCCAGCCTCGCCCGGTACTGGTCAGGCGACAGCAGCTGGTGGTAGCGCGCGATGCCCTCGTCCCGGTTCACCGGGAAGGCCACCGGGTAGGGTGGCGGCATCTTGTCGGCCGGATAGACGGCCAGGATCTGGTCCTCGGGCCGGATCCTCAGGTCCTTCTGCAGCCCGCGGCGGTTCGTCTGCGCCGCCCGCACGTAGCGCCCGCTGCTGCGGTCGAGCTCGATGTCCCACCACCAGGCCTTCACGGGGTTGATGCTGCCGCGGCCCAGCCGGTCGTCGAGCGCGGCCAGCGCCGGCGCCGCCGAAGGCAGCGTCATCGCCAGCCGGCGCCAGAGGCTGTCGGCGAGCAGGCCTTCGAGGTTCCACGGGCAGGTCTTCATGCAGCGCCCGCACATGCCGCCGGCGGCATTGGTGATGCGGTAGCGGGCGCATTTCTCGGCGTCGCTCTTCCAGATCTCGTAGCCGTTGTAGACCACCTTGGGCCCGGCGGTGATCGCGCCCGACGGGCATTCGCGCGCGCATTTGTCGCAGCCCTCGCAGAAGCGCTGCAGGCCGAAATCGATCGGCCGGTCGGGCGTCATCGGCAGGTCGGTCGTCACCGTGCCGCTCTTCAGGCGCGGGCCGAGGAAGGGGTTCAGGATCACCTCGCCGATGCGGCTGACCTCGCCCAGACCCGACAGCAGCAGCAGCGGCGGCTGCAGCACGTCGCCGTCCAGCACCGAATGCACGCGGGCGCCAAAGCCCAACCGGCGGATCTGCTCGGCGACGATGCCGCCCAGCAGCGAGAAGCGCAGGTAGGCGCGCATGCTCTGCGCGACCGAGATCCAGTCGTCGCCGCTGGCGCCCTCCATCGTCTCGTGGCCCTGGTCGATCAGCAGGTTCACCGCGTTGGCGTGGTAGGCCGGCAAGGCATTGCCACCGGCGTCGTGCGAGTACCAGGCCCATTCGGGCACCGCGCACAGCCCGACCGCGTCGACGCCCAGGTAGTAGGCGGTGGCCTTCAGGTTGTCGGCGTTGCGCTTCGGGTCGGCGGTGGTCGGCGAGACCGGACCGCGGGCCTCGCCGAACTGCAGCAGCAGCAAGGCGCCCAACGCCCGCCTTGCGCAGGCACCGATCGGGCTCTTCATCACGTAGTGGGCATTCTTCGCACCCTCCTGCACCGCCTTGCCGAGGTCGCCGAACAGCGCGCGGGCGAAGAAGTCGGCACGCTTCGGAAAGCGCGGCACGCGCGCGTGGTCGATGAAGGTCGTGGGTTCGTCGCTGCGCTTCAGCGTCTCGAACGGGAAGGCGCCGTCGCGGAAATCGCGGCGGGCGAAGGCCTGCTGGTTGAACGCGCTCTTGAGCGTGCCCTGCCCCAGCCACCACGCCGGGCCATGGCTGCGCCAGCGGTCCTGCTGCGGCGCCAGCGGCGCATCGGGCGCCATCTCGAACGGGGTGCTGACCGCGGCCAGGCCATAGCGCCGGCCGAGGTAGGGGTTGGCGCCGGCTGGCAGGGCCAGTCCCGCCGCCACCGCCAGCCGGCCCAGGTCGACGTCGCTGCAGCTGGCGCTGTGGGCCCGGGCCTCGAAGCCCAGCATGCGCAGGTAGGTCGACAGCAGCACGGCGGTCTGCGCCGCCAGCAGCGCGGCACGGTGGGCCTGGGTGCCGGCCAGCCAGTCGCAACCGGGCTCGCCGGGTCGCGGGTCGCGCGGGTATTCGACGGCGATCACCAGCGCATGGCTGTGGTGCGCGGTCGGGCCATGCTCGGCGCGCGCCGAGTCGAGCACGTCGGCCAGGATCATGTCCATGCCGGCGGCGAAGCTCTTCGGCTGGCTTTGCGCCAGCTCGTCGCCCAGTGCGGCCACGCGCGGGTTGCGGATCTGCTCGGCCAGCCGCGCCGCGGCGGGCAGCAGGCACACGCCCGTCATCGACGCGTCGAAGTAGTGCGCTGCAGCCTTGAGGTGCCGGGCGCGTTCGGTGTTGTCGTCGCTCACCTCGCCGCGCTGCGGATTCACGCCGCCGTCGCGCACCAGGTCGAACATCGCCATGTAGGGCGCCATCGCATGGACCAGCGAGACCGGATCGTCGCTGTCGAAGCGCAGCGGTTGCATCGTCGGCACGGCCGACAGATCGGGCGGCAAGGCGCTTCGGGTCAGCCGCTCCAGCGGGTACGGGCCCAGATGCACCGGGCGGTCGCGGTAGGAGAACAGACGCATCGCGCGGGACTCTAGCGCGACCGCAGCACCTGCCTGGCGATCTGCAACAGCCGGTCGCGCACCGCCGCCAGCTCGATGCGGTCATCGACCAGCCACTGCAGCATCACGCCGCGCATCGCGCCGAGCAGGATCACCGCGGTGACCGCCGGGTCGTTGTCGGCGGCGATCTCGCCGCGCGCGATGCCGGTGCGGATGTGCTGCTCGAACCAGGCCAGCGCCGTGCGGTTGTAGGCCGCCACCTCGCGCTTCAGGTCGGCGTTGGGTTCCATGCAGCTCTCGGTCATCATCACCAGCAGCGCACGGGTGGCGGTGTAGGCTTCTCCCTGGCGCGAGAAGTAGAAGCGGAGGTTGCCGAGGATCGCGTCGAGCCCGGGTTCGAGCGCCGGGCCCATCTCGCGCTGCGCGCCGAAGCGCTCGCCGATGTAGCCGGCCAGCGCATGCACCAGCCCGGCCTTGCTGCCGAAGCGGTGCGCCGGCAGGCCGCGGCTGTAGCCGGCGGCTTCGGCGACCTCGGCCAGCGTCATGCGCACCGAGCCGCGGCGGGCGACGATCTGCAGCGCCGCCTCCAGCAGCCGGCGCTCGGCCTCCTCGCGGCGTTCGGCATGGCTGCGCCGAGGTGCGCGCGAGGCGGTGGCCATCGTTCGAGCTCTATTCGGGCCTGATGCCGGCCGCGTCGGCCACCTGCTTGAAGCGCTGGTACTCCTTCAGCTGGAAGGCGCCCAGCTCCTTCGGCCCCATCGCCATCGGCGACGACGGCAGCGAGGCGTGGTAGGCCTTGCCGGCGTCCGAGGTCATGATCTTCTGCATCGCCGCGGCGAGCTTGTCGACGACCTCGTCGGGCGTCTCGGCGCGCAGGAAGAAGGCCGACCAGACCCAGGTCTCGAAGTCGGCGAAGCCGCTCTCCTTCATCGTCGGGATCTCGGGGAACTTCGGATCGCGCTTGTCGGCGGTGATCGCCAGCACGCGCAGCCGGCCGCCCTTCATCAGCTCGACGGTGCCGGTGAAGTCGATCACGCCGACCTCGAGCTGGCCGCCGACCACGTCGGTCAGCATCTGCGCGCCGCCCTTGTACGGGATGTGGTTGACGGCCAGGCCGCTGGCGCTGCCCAGCCAGGCCGCGACCAGCTGGTAGCCGGCCGAGTAGTTGCCCAGCTGCAGCGGCCGGTTGTCCTTCTTCGCCGCGGCGACCAGGTCGGCCACCGTCCTGTACGGCGAGTCGGCGCGCACCGCGAAGGCCACCGGGCTCAGCGCGATGCCGTAGAGCGGGCGCAGGTCCTTGAACGGGTCGTAGGGCAGGTTCTTGACGGTGATGGCGTTGACCACCGCCGGCGAGTTGCTGCCCATCAGGATCGTGTGGCCGTCGGCCGGCGCCTGGCGCGCGGCCTGCACCGCGACGATGCCGCTGCCGCCGGGCCGATTCTCGACCGTCACGGTCTGGTTGAACATCCTGGCCAGCTGCTCGCCGTAGAAGCGCGACGACGAATCGGCGCCGCTGCCCGCGGTGAACGGCACCAGGATCTTCATCGGCTTGCTCGGGAAGCTCGCGGCGGTCTGGGCCCAGGCGGGCAGCGCGGCCAGCAGCGAGGCCGCCAGCAGCAGGGGTTCGAGCAGCTTCATGCGTCGGTCTCCTTTGTCGAAATGATGGCGCCGGCGCGCAGCGCGGCGATCTCGGCCGCGGTGAAGCCGGCCTCCTGCAGCACCGCGGCGCTGTGTTCGCCCAGCGTCGGCGCCGGCAGCGCCAGTTCGGCCGGCGTGCGGCCGAACAGCGTCGGCGGCCGCACCGCGACGATCGGCCCGACCGTCGGGTGCTGCTGTGGCCGGAACATCGCCACCGCCTTCAGGTGCGGATGGTCCGGCAGCTCGTCGATCGCGTGGATGCGGGTGGCCGGGATGTCCAGCTCGGCACACAGCGCCAGCAGCTCGTCGGTGCCCAGCGTGCCGGTGATCGCCGCCATGTCGGCATAGAGCTCCTTGACCCGGGCATTGCGCGCATGGCGGTCGTCGACCGCGTACTTCTCGCTGAGGTCGTCGCGGCCGGTGCGGGCGAAGAACCTGCGCCAGTGCTCGCCGGTGTAGGGCAGCATCGCGACATGGCCGTCGCGGGTGGGCGCCGGCTTGCGGCCGCCGGCCAGCAGCCGGGCGTAGCCGGCCGGGCCCAGCGGCGGCTCGTAGCTGCGCCCGCCCAGGTGCTCGGCCAGCGTGAACGCGACCATGGTCTCGAACATCGGCACCTCGACGAACTGGCCGCGGCCGCTGTTCGTGCGCTCGAACAGCGCCGCCAGCACCGCGTTGGCCAGCGCCAGCCCGGTGGTCTTGTCGGCGATCAGCGAGGGCACGTAGTCGGGTTGGCCGTCGTCGTGGCCGAGCAGCGCGGCCAGCCCGCAGGCGGCCTGGATCACGTCGTCGAAGGCCGGCTTGCCGGCGTCGGGCCCGGCCTCGCCGAAGCCGGTGGCCACGCTGTAGACCAGCCGCGGATTGATCTCTGCACAGGCGGCGTACCCGAGGCCCAGGCGCTCGATCGCCGCGGTGCGCATGTTGTGCACCAGCACGTCCACCGACGGCAGCAGGCGCTTCAGCGCCGCGACGCCCTCGGGCCGCTTCAGGTCGATCGCCAGCGAGCGCTTGTTGCGATTGATCGCCAGGAAGATCGAGCTCATGCCGCGCACCCTCGACACGCCGTTGGCGCGCATCAGGTCGCCCTCGGGCGGCTCGACCTTGATCACGTCGGCGCCGTAGTCGCCGAGGATCTGCGTCGCCAGCGGGCCCAGCACCACCGCGGTGAGGTCGAGCACGCGCACGCCGGCCAGCGGGCCGGTGCGGCGTGCCGGGGGCGCGGCGGGTGGCATGTCCATGACGGGCGCGTAGGTAGAAGCCAGACCCATATGTTTGTTGCTCAGCCAACAAATACAATCCAGAATGACCCCAGGATGAACCGGAGGCTTCCACGATGCAGGGCCTGACGATCTCGCCGATTGCCGCCGGCGCGCTGCCCCCCGAATGCGAGGCGCTGCGCGCCGAGGTGCGTGCCTTCCTCGCCGGTGCGATGGCCGACATCCCGCCGGCCAGGCGCTGCCGCAACTGGTCGGGCGCCGACCCGGCGTTCAGCCGCAAGCTCGGCGAGCGCGGCTGGATCGGCATGACCTGGCCGAAACGCTACGGCGGCCATGAACGGACCTCGCTGGAACGCTACGTGGTGCTCGAGGAGATGCTCGCCGCCGGCGCGCCGGTCGGCGCGCACTGGATCGCCGACCGCCAGAGCGGCCCGCTGCTGATGCGCTACGCGCCCGACACGCTGGCGCCGCGCATCGTGCCGCGCATCGCGCGCGGCGAGGCCTTCTTCTGCATCGGCATGAGCGAGCCCGATTCGGGATCCGACCTGGCGTCGATCCGCACCCGCGCCGACCGGCGGGTGGACGGTCGCGGGGACGGCTGGGTCATCAACGGCCGCAAGGTCTGGACCTCGGGCGCGCACCGGGCGCACTACATGATCGCGCTGGTGCGAACCGAAGGCCGCGGCGACAACCGCCACGGCGGCATGTCGCAGTTCCTGGTCGACATGAAGACCCCGGGGCTGACCGTGCGGCCGATCGTCAACCAGCTCGGCGAGCACGACTTCAACGAGGTGACCTTCGACGACGTGTTCGTGCCGGCCGAGAACCTGATCGGCAGCGAGGGCGAAGGCTGGCAGCAGGTCGGCGCCGAGCTGGCCTTCGAGCGCAGCGGCCCCGAGCGCTACCTCAGCAGCTCGCAGCTGCTGCTGGAAATGCTCGACGCCGCCGACGCCGCCGACCCGCGCCACGCGGTGGCGCTGGGCCGGGTGGTCGCGCAGTACGGCACGCTGCGCCAGATGTCGCTGGGCGTGGCCGGCATGCTGTCGCGCGGCGAGAACCCGGCGCTGGCCGCCGCGCTGGTCAAGGACCAGGGCGCGCTGGTCGAGCAGGCGATGCCCGACCTGGCCAACGATCTGTTCGGCGGCCGCGTCGAGCCCGGCTCGACGCTGGACCAGACGATGCGCTACACCACGCTGGCGGTGCCCTCGTTCTCGCTGCGCGGCGGCACCCGCGAGATCCTGCGCGGGATGATCGCCAAGGGGATGGACCTGCGATGAACACCAGCACCGACAGCCTGATCGAGGACAGCGTCACGCGGCTGTTCTCCGAACGGGTCGACAAGAACCTGCGCCAGCGCGCCGAAGCCGGCGAACTCGACGCCGCGCTGTGGCGCCAGGTCAGCGACAGCGGCTTCCCGCTGCTGCTGGCCGGCGAAGCCGCAGGCGGCTTCGGCCAGCGCTGGAGCGACGCCTACCCGATCCTGCGCGGCCTGGGCTACTGGCAGGTGCCGCTGCCGCTGGCCGAGACGATGGTCGCCACGATGCTGGCCTCGCTGGCCGGCTTCGCCATTCCCGAAGGCCCGCTGACGCTGATCGAGCAGGGCCAGGGCAATGCATTGCAGCTCGAAGCTGGCACGCTCAGCGGCAGCGCCCACGCGGTGCCCTGGGCGCGCCACGCGAGCGCGGCACTGGTCTCGCTGGCCGACGGCCGGCTGGCGCTGCTGCCGCTGCAGGGCGCCGCGGGCATCTCGCTGCAGCCTGAGGCCAACCACGCCGGCCTGCCGTCGGACACGCTGCTGCTGCAGCGGGCCCGGTTCGCCGCGCTGGCCGCCAACCCGCTGCCGCTCGAGCAGCCGGTATGGACGCTGGGCGCCGTCGCGCGCAGCGCGATGCTGGTCGGTGCGCTCGAATCGGCGCTCGAGCAATCGGTGCGCTACGCCGGCGAACGGGTGCAGTTCGGCAAGCCGATCGGCAGGAACCAGGCGATCCAGCAGAACCTGGCGCTGATGGCCGGCGACGTCGCCGCCGCGCGCGTCGCGGCGCTGGTGGCCTGTTCCGACGCGCCCAGCGCGGCCGCCGACGACTGCCGCGCGACGCCGTTCAGCGCCGCGGTGGCCAAGGTGCGCGCCGGCGAGGCCGCGACCCGCGGCACCGGCATCGCCCACCAGGTGCACGGCGCGATCGGCTTCACCCACGAGCATTCGCTGCACTTCGCGACCCGCCGGCTGTGGGCCTGGCGCGAGGAGTTCGGCACCGACGCGCAGTGGGCCGCCGAGCTGGGCCGCGCCGCGATCGCCGCCCGCGCCGCCGGCTTCTGGCCCGGCATCACGAACAAGCACTTCTGACCGAAAGCACGCGCATGAGCGACAACGACAAGGACGTGGCGATCTCCTTCGACGGCCCGGTGGCCACGGTCGAGATCTGCAAGCCGCCGCACAACTTCTTCACGATCCCGCTGATCCGCCACCTGGCCGACGCCTTCGAGGACCTGGAGGCCGACCGGCGCTGCCACGCGATCGTGCTGGCCGCGCAGGGCACCGCGTTCTGCGCCGGCGCCGATTTCAGCAACCGCGACGCGACGCCGCCGCAGCGCAGCCCGCGCGCGCTGAACCCGATCTACGACGAGGCGATCCGCATGTTCGCCTGCGCCAAGCCGGTGGTTGCCGCGGTGCACGGCCCGGCGATCGGCGGCGGGCTGGGGCTGGCGCTGGTCGCCGACTTCCGCGTCGCCTGCCCCGAGGCGAAGTTCTCGGCCAACTTCAACCGGCTGGGCTTCCACCCGGGCTTCGGGCTGTCGGTCACGCTGCCGCGGCTGGTCGGCGTGCAGCAGGCCGCGCTGCTGTTCTACACCGGCCGGCGCATCGGCGGCGAGGAGGCGGCGCGGATCGGCCTGGCCGACGTGCTGGTGCCCCAGGACCAGGTGCGCAGCGAGGCCGCGAAGCTGGCACGCGAGATCGCGATCTCGGCGCCGCTGGCGGTGCAGGCCACCCGCGCGACGCTGCGCCAGGGCCTGGTCGAGCAGATCCGGCTGGCCGTCGCGCGCGAGAGCGCCGAGCAGAACGCGCAGTTCAAGACCGCCGACTTCCGCGAAGGCGTCGCGGCGATGGCCGCGCGCCGCGAGCCCCACTTCAAGGGCGAGTAGGCGCCGATGTTCCAGCGCGACCTGCTCGCCGGCAAGCGCATCCTGGTCACCGGCGGCGGCAGCGGCCTGGGCGCGGCGATGGCCGCGCGCTTCGCCGGGCTGGGTGCGTCACTGCTGCTGTGCGGGCGCCGCGCCGAGGCGCTGGAAGCCACCGCCGCGACGCTGCGCGCCGACCACGGCGCCACGGTGACGACGGCGGTCTGCGACCTGCGCGACGCCGCGGCGGTCGAGTCGATGGTCGACCAGGCCTGGGCCCAGGCGCCGCTCGACGTGCTGGTCAACAACGCCGCGGCCAGCTTCATCGCCCGCAGCGAGACGCTGTCGGTGCGCGCCGCCGACGCGATCCTGGCGACCACGCTGCACGGCGCGCTGTATGCGACGCTGGCGCTGGGCAGGCGCTGGATCGCCGCCCGCCGGCCCGGCGTCGTGCTGAGCATCCTGTCGACCTCGACGATCACCGGCCGCGCCTACACGATGCCCTCGGCGGTCGCCAAGTCGGGCCTGCTGGCGATGACGCGCAGCCTGGCGGTCGAATGGGGGCCGCAGGGCATCCGGCTGGTGGCGATCGCGCCGGGGCCGTTCCCGACCGAAGGCTCGAACCGCCAGCTGAACCCCGGCGAGCGCGCCGGCAGCGCCGCGCGCGCGCCGCTGAACCCGCTGGGCCGCGTCGGCCAGCCGGCCGAACTGGCCGACCTGGCCAGCTACCTGGTGTCCGACCACGCCGGCTACATCAACGGCGAGATGGTCACGATCGACGGCGGCGCGCACCTGCGCAGCTCGGGCGCCGAAGACCTGCTGAACTGGACCCCCGAGCAGTGGGCAGCGCTGCGGCCGGCGCGGTAGCCGGCGCGGTCGTGGGCAGCAGCAGCAACACCAGGCCACAACGCCGGTCCGGACGCACCGCCCACCTTCCGTCGCCGCGCGCGGGCCCTCCACGGCGGTTGGCCTTGCGGTGCCGTCGGCGACGCGGCGTGTGTCTTGTGGAGTCTTGTGCAGCCGCGGCGGCGGCCGCCGCCTTGCCAGGCCCTACCATCGGGCCGATCACGGGCCCCGCCATGCGACTGACCGAATACACCGACTACGCGCTGCGCGTGCTGATGTACTGCGCCGCGAACCCCGACCGGCTGGTGACCATCGCCGAACTGGCCGAACGCCACCAGGTGTCGAGGAACCACCTGATGAAGATCGTCAACGACCTCGCCCGCCAGGGCGTGCTGGCGACGACCCGCGGGCGCGGTGGCGGGCTGCGCCTGATGCAGCAGCCGGCCGAGATCCGGCTCGGCGACGTGGTGCGCCGCTGCGAGACCGACTTCGCGCTGGTCGAATGCTTCGACGGCCGCCACAACACCTGCACGCTGGGCACCGCCTGCCGGCTCAAGCGGGTGCTCGAGGCCGCGATGAAGGCGTGGTTCAAGGAACTCGATGCGGTGACGCTGGCCGACATCTCCCACCCCGCGCTCGCCGCGCGCGCGGCCGTCAGGCTGCCTGCGCCGGCCGGTCCGGTGGTCGTCGCGGCGCCGCGCAGGCGGCGCGCCGATCAGGGCACGGCGACCCCGGCAACGCCCTCGAGACCGCGCCGGTCCAGCACCGTGACGCGGTAGCCCTGGATCTCGATGCAGCCGAGCTCGACCAGCCGCCGGAAGCAGCGCGACAGCGTCTCCTTGGCCATCGCCAACTGGCAGGCGATCGACCGCTTCTCCTCGACCAGCCGGATCTCGACCGGGCCGCCGTCCTGCGCCGGCAACTGCCGCAGCAGCCAGGAGGCCAGCCGCGCCGTCACGTCCTTGGTGACGAGCTCCTGGCAGCCTTCGGTCAGCTGGCGCACCCGATCGGCCATCACCCGGCCCATCGCGTGCAGCAGCGCCGGGTCGTCGGCGCAGTGCGCCATCAGCGTCTGCAGCGGCAGCGCCCACAGCGTCACCGGCGTCCGGCAGACGGCCGTTTCGAGCCAGCCGCGGCCCGACCAGGCGCTCGCGACGTCGAGCCATTGACCGGCGGGCACCAGCCGGCTGGCGACCAGCGAGCCGTCGTCAGCGGCCTTGCCGACCAGCACCTGGCCGGCGACCACCAGCCACCACGACGGCGCCTGCGCCGCCAGCGGCAGCCGGCAGGGGCCGGGCGGCAGGTCGTGGCGCTGCACCGCCTGCAGCAGGCCGCCCAGGGTGGCCGGGGACAGCGCGTCGGCCGCGAGGGCCTGCTGCAGCAGCCTGTGCTGCGGCGTGGCCGTGCCGGCAGCGGCGCGCCAGACAGGCCGCCAGGGTTTCGACGACGCGACGAGGGGGTGGCTGCTGACGGCCAGTGACATGGCGGGAATCCTCCGCTTGCAGGAAGGCCACCAATGTCGGGAAGCCTTGCGAGCAGGGTTTTGTCCCAGCGCAAAAGATGCAGTTGTTGTGAATCTTCATTCCGGGCCGCGGCGATGCGCTGGTGGCCAGGCCAGCGGCATCTGCGCGATCCTCGCGCCGCGCGCCAGCCCGTCCAGCGCTGCCGCCTGATCCTCAGGTCCCGCGCGAAGCCAGGTAGACCGCCGCCTGCACCCGCGAGCTCAGGTTGAGCTTGCGCAGGATGTGCTGGACATGGATCTTGACGGTGGCCTCGGCGATGTCCAGCGTGCGGGCGATCTCCTTGTTGCTGGCGCCGCGCGCGATCTCGCCGAGGATCTGCTGCTCGCGCGGCGACAGCGCCTGCGCCGCGTCGGGCGGCGGCGCCGGCTCGGGCGCGGCCTGCAGCGCCTGGAAGGCCGAGACCAGCTTGCCGGTCATCTCGGGGCTGATCGTCGACCGGCCCTGCACCGCGCGCTCGATCGCCGCGGCCAGCACGTCGCTGTCGACCGTCTTCAGCAGGTAGCCGCTGGCGCCGCGCTGCAGCGCCCTGGCCAGCGTGTCGCCATCCTCGCTGACGGTGAGCATCAGCACCCGCGCGCGCGGCGCGACCTCGCGCAGGCCCTGGATCGCATCGACGCCGTGGACCCCGGGCAGGTGGTTGTCGAGCAGGATCACGTCGGGCTGCAGCTCGGCGGCGCGGCGCTGCGCCTCGCCGGCATCGCCGGCCTCGCCGACGACCCTGAACCGCGGCTGCGTCGCGAGCAGCGCGGTCAGGCCGCGGCGGAACAGCGTGTGGTCGTCGACCACCAGCACGCGGATCGGATCGACGGCATCGGCAGTCATGCCGCCACCGCCAGCCGCTGCGGCAGCGTCAGCACGACGCAGGTTCCCGAGCCCGGCACCGACGCCACCTCGACCGTCGCGCCGATGCGCTGGGCGCGCTCGCGCATGATGCGCAGCCCGACATGGGTCTCGTCGGCCGCCGCCGGCAGGTCCTCGAAGCCGCGGCCGTCGTCGCGCACCTCGACCCGCCACTGCGGCGGCGACTGCTGCACCTCGATCCAGACCTCGTGCGCCTGGGCATGCTTGCGCACGTTCGACAAGGCCTCCTGCACCACGTGCAGCACCTGCACCTGCACATCGGGATCCAGCGGCATTCCTTCGCCCTCGATCGCCAGGTGGGTCGCCAGCCCGGTCTGGTGCTCGAACTTGCGCAGCGTGGTGCGCAACGCCGGCGCGATGTCCTCGCGGTTGGTGCGGGTGCGGAAATGCAGCAGCAGCTCGCGCACGTCGGCCAGGCTCTCGCGGATGCCCTCGTCCAGCTCGTCCAGCGTGCGGGCTATGCGCGCCGCATCCTGGCGCTTCAGCGCCTCGCGCAGCAGCGCGGCCTGGATCTTCAGGAACGACAGGCTCTGGGCGATCGAATCGTGCAGCTCGCGGGCCAGCAGGCTGCGCTCCTCGGCCACCGCGGCCTCGCGCTCCAGCGCGCCGGCGCGCAGGCCCTCGATCGCGCCGGCCAGGTGGCTGGCCAGCGTCTCGAGCAGCGCGCGGTCCTCGTCGCCCAGCGCGGCGGCGCTGCGGTAGAACAGGTTCAGCTCGCCGACCATGCGCTCGTGCAGCCGCACCGGCACGCTGACCACGGTGTCGAAGCCGGCGCGCTCGCATTGCCCCGGCATCGCGTCGCCCTTCGTCGGCCGGATCGGGATCACCCGGGTGTGCGCCTCGCCCTGCGGTTGGCCGCAGAAGCAGCCGCCGGTGGGCACGCAGTGCTCGGCCTCGACCACGTGCGCGGGCAGACAGTCGGAGGCCAGCAGCAGGTAGCGCTGGTTCGACTCGTCCGACCAGCGCACCGCCGACGCATCGGCCCGCGCCACCCGCCGCACCTGCTGCGCGAAGCCCTTGGCCAGCACATCGAGCGAGGTCGCGGTGGCGACGAAGGCCGTCGCCTCGTACAGCGCGGCGAGCCGCGCGCGCTCGGCCTCCAGCCCCAGCGTCTTCTCCTGAACCCGCGACTCCAGGCTCTGGTAGAGCCCCTGCAGCGTCTGCGCCATCCGGTTGAAGCCGGCCGACAGCGCGCCGAACTCGTCGTCGCGGTCGACCGCGACCCGGGCCGTCAGGTCGCCCTCGCCGACCCGCGCCAGCCCGGTCTGCAACCGCACCAGCGGGTTGAAGACGAACAGGTAGGCCGAATACAGCAGCGCCACCGCGCTGCCCAGCGCCAGCGCCATCATCACGAACTGGAAGGCGTTGAGCAGCGCGGTCCAGCGCGCGAGCTGGGTCTCGATCGCGGTGACGAAGTCGTCGATGCGGGCGACGAAGGCCTCGGCCTGCGCTGCCGCGGCGTCGGCGCCGGGCCGCGGGCTGGCGGTCCAGGCGCTGCGCAGCGCGCCCCAGCCGCGCCGGACCTCGTCGAAGGCAGCGCTCGAGCGCGCATCCTGCGGCACGAACAGCGGCCGCGCGACGTCGCCCTGGCGCAGCAGCGCCAGCGTCTGCTCGAACTGCGCCAGCTGCGGCGGCAGGCGCGACGGGTCGGCGCTGGACAGCGTCTGCGCCATGCGCCAGGTCTGCATGCGCATGCGGCCGGCCTCGTTGACCGCCGCGGCGCCGCCTTCGAGCTGCCAGGTCACCCACAGCGTCAGCCCGATCGACGCCAGCGCCATCAGCAGCAGCGCGCTGCCGATCGCGCCGAGCCTGGCGGCCAGTGACAGGGGCTTTCGCATCCCGAGACTCTAGCTTGAACCGGTTCAAGGATCGGCATCGCGCGATCGGTTCCAATCGGTTCATGGACACCGTGGCGTTGACCGCGCGGTTGCGGCAGGCGCTGCAGTCGGTGCTGGACCCCGAGATCGGCGAGAGCATCGTCGACCTGGGGCTGGTCGAGCGCATCGACGCGGCGCCCGGCGAGCAGCGCCTGAGCGTGGTGCTGGTGCCGACCAGCGCCACCTGCCCGATGTCCGACCTGCTGATCGAGGACGCGACCGCGGCCGCCGAACAGGCGCTGCCGGGCGGCTGGGTCGCCGACGTGACGCTGGACTTCTCGCTCCCCTGGTCGCCGGCGCGGATGAGCCCGGCGCTGCAGCAGCGCTTCGGCTGGTCGGCCGACGCCGACTGAGCACTTCGCCTTAAGCTCGCACGATGGAGATCAGCTGCTTCGACGATCTGCTGCAGGCCGCGCGCCAGCAGCGCGAACCACAACGCCTGCTGCTGGTGTTTGCCGGCGCCAGCCTGCCGGCCGACGCCAGCGCCGAACAGCGCGAGCGCGTCGCGGCCGGCGAATCGGGCGAGCTGGCGCCGCTGATGTGCGTCGACAAGGATCCGCACGAGCTGGCGAGCTTCGACGCGCTGGCCGCCGAGGCCGCGGCCGCGGGCCCGCCCTGGGCGCTGGTCTTCGCCGCCGCGCTGTCGGGCCGGCAGGGCCAGCCGCCGTCGGCCAGCCAGGTCGACGCGGCGCTGCAGAGCCTGGTCGAGGCGGTGCGCGGCGGCGACTTCGACCGCCTGATCCCGTTCGACCGCAGCGGCGGCGCGGTGCGCCTGGGCTGATCCGGGCCGGACCGACGCCCCGGACGGCAACCCCGCTTGGCCAAGCGCTGGCAAGACCGGGCCTTCAGCGCCGGCGTCGTCGCCAGCGCGGCGATGGCCGCGGCCAACCTGCTGGCCGGCCTGTCGGGCGGGCTGGCCCGGCTGGGCTGGGACGTCGGCCAGGCGGCACTGCAGCACCATGGCGCGGTGATGGTCTGCGGCTTCTTCGGCACGCTGATCAGCCTGGAGCGGGCGGTGGCCCTGCGGCGCGGCCCGGGCCTGCTGGCGCCGCTGGCCGCCGGCGGCGGCGGCCTGCTGCTGTGGGCTGCCGGCCGACCCGACCTGGCCGCCATCGCCTGGCTGCTGGCCGCGGCGGCGCTGGTCGCGCTGTACGCGCTGGCCGGGCAGACGCGGGCCTGGTCGCTGCACCTGCGGGTCGAGCTGGCCGCCGCGCTGGCCTGGGCCGGCGGCACGCTGGCCTGGACCCAGCTTGCGCTGCCGGCGGCCACGCTGGGCTGGATGGCCTTCCTGGTCGGCACGATCGCCGGCGAGCGGCGCGAGCTGATGCAGTTCGTGCGCCTGCCACGCTGGGCGCGGCGCGGGTTCGTCATGCTGGTCGCCGGCGGCGCCGCCGCAGTGGCGCTGGCGATCGCCGGCGCAGCGGCCGACCTGCCGGTCGCCGTCGACCGCCTGGCCGCCGCGCTGTGGTGGGCCGCCTGCGCCGCGCTGGCGCTGTGGCTGCTGCGCTGGGACATCGCGCCGCGGCAATGGCGGCGCGAAGCCTGGCTGGGGCACACCGGCCAATGCCTGACCGTCGGCTATGTCTGGCTGCTGGCGGCCGCCGCGCTCGGCCTGGGCCGCGCCGCGGGCGCGCTCGACGCCGGCGGCGCCGCGGCGGTCGCGCCGCATGCGGTGCTGCTGGGCTTCGTGTTCGCGATGGTGTTCGGCCACGCGCCGATCATCCTGCCGGCACTGGCGCGGATCCGCCCGCGCTACACCGGCTGGGCGCGCCTGCCGCTGTGGCTGCTCAGCGCCAGCCTGCTGCTGCGGCTGGCCGCCGCCGCCACCGGCCAGCCGCCCTGGCTGGCCGCGGCCGGCGCCCTGCACGCCGCGGCGATCGCCGGCTTCGCCGCGGTGATGGCCATCGCGGTGCTGCGCGCGCCCCGGCCTGCGCCGCCGCGACAGTGAGCCCGGGCTGACCGGCTCGGGCTCGCATAGGCTCACAGGATGCCGCACCCCCGCTTCACCCCCTCGCCAGACGCCGCCGCCGCCGAGCCGCCGATCGAGGTCGAGGTGGTGATCGAGGTGCCGCGCGGCAGCTTCCTGAAGCGCGGCGCGACCGGCCGCATCGACTTCGTCTCGCCGCTGCCCTGCCCCTACAACTACGGCTCGGTGCCGGACCGGCTGGGCCTCGAGGGCGACCTGCTCGACGCACTGGTGCTCGGCCCGCGGCTGCGCTATGGCGCCCGGCTGCGCACCCGGGCCTGGGGCGCGGTGACGCTGACCGACCGCGGCCAGTCGGACGACAAGCTGGTGTGCTGCGAACACCGGCCGAGCGCCGCCGAGGTCCGCGCGGTGCTGCGCTTCTTCGGCTTCTACGCCCGCTGCAAGGCGCTGCTGAACCTCTGCCGGCGCCGGCCAGGCCGCAACGGCTGCGACGGCTGGTGCCCGGCGTCGTTCGCGCTGGCGCGCGCCAGGCCGCTCGCCGGCGGTGCCGTGCGGCGACCGATTCCGTTCTGATCCGACAATCCCGCGATGTCCCGCCGCACGACGACGCCCGCCCACGCCCCCGCCAGCCGCCCGTTCCCGCTCGGCGCGGTGGCCGATGCCGGCGGCGTCAACTTCGCCGTCTATTCGCACCACGCCGACGCGCTGGAACTGCTGCTGTACGACGCCGTCGACGCCAGCGCGCCGGCGCAGGCGTTCGCGCTCGACCGCCACCACAACCGCACCGGCGACTACTGGCATGTGCGCGTGCCAGGCGTCGCGCCCGGGCAGCTCTACGCCTGGCGCGCGAAGGGCCCGGTCGACCCGGCTCGCGGCCTGCGCTTCGACGGCGACAAGGTGCTGCTCGACCCCTACGGCCGCGCCGTCGCGATGCCCGCCGGCTACCGTCGCGCCGCCGCCGCGATGCCCGGCGCCAACCACGCCCAGGCCTGCAAGAGCGTGGTCGCCGACGTCACCGGCTACGACTGGAACGGCGACCGGCCGCTGCACCGGCCGTTCACCGAGACGGTGATCTACGAGTTGCACCTGCGCGGATTCACCCGACACCCCAGCAGCGGCGTACCCGCCGGGCGGCGCGGCACCTATGCCGGGCTGATCGACAAGATCCCCTACCTGGTCGACCTGGGCATCACCGCGGTCGAGCTGATGCCGGTGTTCCAGTTCGACCCGCAGGACGCGCCGCCGGGGCTGACGAACCACTGGGGCTATGCGCCGATGTCGTTCTTCGCGCCGCATGCCGGCTATGCCGCCGCGCAGGATCCGCTGGCGGTGCTCGACGAATTCCGCGACATGGTCAAGGCGCTGCACCGCGCCGGCATCGAGGTGATCCTCGACGTCGTCTTCAACCACACCGCCGAAGGCGACGACAGCGGCCCGACCTTCGGCCTGCGCGGCCTCGACGACGCGGTGTACTACCTGCACGACGCCAGCGGCCGCTACGCCAACTACTCGGGCACCGGCAACACGCTGGCCGCCAACCACGCGGTGGTGCGGCGGCTGATCGTCGACAGCCTGCACTACTGGGTGCAGGTGATGCATGTCGACGGCTTCCGCTTCGACCTGGCGTCGATCCTGTCGCGCGACGAGAACGGCTGCCCGCTGGCCAACCCGCCGGTGCTGTGGGACATCGAGACCGACCCGCGGCTGGCCGGCACCAAGCTGATCGCCGAGGCCTGGGACGCCGGCGGGCTGTACCAGGTCGGCGCCTTCACCGGCGAGCGCTGGAAGGAATGGAACGGCCGCTTCCGCGACGACGTGCGCAGCTTCGTGCGCGGCGACGACGGCATCGTGCCGGCGCTGGCCGACCGGCTGCTCGGCAGCCCCGACCTCTACGGCGCCAGGCCGCGCGAGCCGGCGCAGAGCATCAACTTCGTCACCAGCCACGACGGCTTCACGCTCGAGGACCTGGTCTCGTACAACCAGAAGCACAACGAGGCCAACCGCGAGGGCAACCGCGACGGCAGCGACGACAACCGCAGCTGGAACTGCGGCGCCGAGGGCCCGACCGACGACCCCGAGGTGCTGGCGCTGCGCTCGCGCCAGGCGCGCAACCTGCTGGCGATCACCGTGCTGTCGCTGGGCACGCCGATGCTGCTGATGGGCGACGAGATGCGGCGCAGCCAGCAGGGCAACAACAACGCCTACTGCCAGGACAACGAGACCAGCTGGCTCGACTGGCGGCTGCTCGAACGCAACGCCGGGCTGCACCGCTTCGTCAAGGGCCTGATCCGGCTGCGCCGCCGGCGCGAATCGGTGCAGGCCGACCACCACCTGACGCTGGCCGAGCTGATGGCCCATGCCCGGGTGCAGCTGCACGGCGTGCGGCTCGAGTCCCCCGACACCGCGGCCGAATCGCACAGCCTGGCGATCACCGCCAGCACGCTGTCGGGCGAGGTGCTGATGCACTTCGCGCTGAACGCCTGGTGGCACCCGCTCGATTTCGAACTGCCGGCGCTGCCCGACTGGGCCGACAGCGGCTGGCGGCGGGTGATCGACAGCTCGCGGCCGGCGCCTGAGGACCTCAGCGAGCCCGAGGCCGGCGAGCGGGTGGCCGGCGGCAGCCACCACGTCGGGCCGCGTTCGGTGGTGGTGCTGTTCGCTGGCCGCTCGGGCGGCTGACTCACCAGGCCGGGCGGACTCCGCCGGGCGCATCGCCGCCGGCGAGCAGGCGATCGATCTCGGCGTCCTTGTCGTCCCACAGCTGCGCCAGCCAGCGGTTGAAGACGGCGCGGAACTCGGTATCGTGGCTGTAGTCGCCGGCGCAGAACTCGGCCGGGATCGGCAACTGCCTGGCGCGCACCACCACGCGCGGCACCCGGCCGCAGAGAAACTGCCAGAAGCTGGGCGCACCGTCCGGGTAGACGATGGTGACGTCGATCAGCGAATGGAACTGCTGGCCCATCGCATTGAGCGCCAGCGCCAGCGCGCCGGCCTTGGGCTTGAGCAGGTGGCGGTAGGGCGAGGCCTGCGCCTGATGCTTGGCGCGCTTGAAGCGTGTGCCCTCGGCGAAGTTCATCACGCTGGTGGGCACCAGCGCGAACTTCTCGCAGGCGCGGCGAGTGGTCTCGCGGTCCTGCTCGCGCAGCTCGGGGTGCTTGTGCAGCGCCGCCTTGCTGTGCCGGCGCATGAACGGGAAGTCCAGCGCCCACCAGGCCAGGCCGATCACCGGCACCCAGATCAGCTGCTGCTTGAGGAAGAACTTCAGCAGCGGGATGCGCCGGTTCAGCACATGCTGCAGCACGAAGATATCGACCCACGACTGGTGGTTGCAGTTCACCAGGTACCAGCCGGCAAAGCGCAGGCCGGCCGCGCCGTCGACGTCCCACACCGTGCGCTGGGTCAGCCGCATCCAGCCGCTGTTGCAGGCGATCCAGGCGGTGGCGATGGCGTTCAGCAGCGGGTCGACCGCCGCCCTGACCGGCCGCAACGGCAGCAGCAGCTTGACCAGCGAGACCGTGAACAGCAGAACACACCAGAACAGCGTGTTGAGCACCAGCAGCAGCAGCGCGATGGCGCCTCGCATCGGAGCGGGCAGGAGGGCGAACATGGCGCTGCAAGCCTACGCCAGTCGGGCGGCGTGCCGGCTGCGCGAGATCATGGCGGCGTCGAGTCGCAGCGCAGCCGCCGGTTCATCGTTCGCAATGGTCGGCTTCCCGGAGGTCTACATGGTCGCCGCGCCGCCAAGACGGCTTGTAGCGATCGAACAGGCCTGTTGATCAACGCGCTCTGGCCAACTACTCCCAAGACGCATCGGGATCCAGGTGCCGTGCCAACTCCATGGCGTCGTGCAGCACCCGACCGACAACGACCAGGCCGGGCTGAAGACGATAGACAAGAAAGTGGCGTGGTCGGTGGACGATGCCCACACGAGGTTTCGTGTGTTCCCTGCTCAGTCGCAGGTGCCAGGATCGAACACCTGCCCCAAGTTCGGGCCGCATGAGACTGCCCGGTCTGTCGGGCTGGCTTGCCACGTCGCGGAGCGCGGCGACAATCAGGCCCTCGTAACGCAGCCGGGCGGCCTCACCGAAACGCTCATGTGTCCGGGCGAGGATCTCGAGCACATCGCCCTGCGCGGCCTCCGACAGCCGATAGCGATACATCAAATCGCCGTCTTGGCAGCCTGCGCAGCACGGAGACCCAGCTGCCCGACGAAGTCTTCGAGCTGATCGTCGGCAACATCGGCATACCGCCCCGCGGACACATCCGCCCAGCCCTGGCGGGCTGCCTGCTTCAGGGCCTCGAGCTTGGCATCCTCAATGCGCTCCCGCTCCTCGACGAGGCGCAGCCCATCTCGCAGTACCTCGCTGACGTTCTGGTAGCGACCTGATTTCACCAAGGCTTCAACGAACCGCTGTTGATGTTCGCTCAGAACGACATTGCGAGTGGGCATGCTGCGGGACTCCAATGACTGCGAGCAAGAAGCCCGCTTGGATGGGGTTGGCAGATTATGCCAATCTCGACCGCGCCGCAGAAACGATCGGCGGCCAATGACAGCTCGTGCGCAAGCCGAACGACCGGTTCAGGGTCGGCAACGGGTCGAGTCGCGCGTCAATTCATCCCCGGAAAGTGGGCCTCGTGAATCCGCGCCCCTCTTTCCGACCGAGCCCGCCAGAGGCTGAGGCAAGCAACGAGGTGTCATCGGGACGCCGTCAACGCTGACCTTGCCGCACCGGCAAGGTCGAAAGGGATGCACGCACCTGCCACCTGTCAGGAGTCGGCGTAATCCGGCCACCCGGAGTCGGCATATGCCCGCCACTTGGCGTGGCGCCGAAGGGCATCTCGAAGCACCCTGTGGACGACGCTATTTTGCCGCGCTGACGACGCCCTTTTGGGGCGCCTTCTTGG
>JAEUOY010000019.1 GCA_016790515.1 Burkholderiaceae bacterium
ATATGCCGACTGCGCTGTGGCCGGATTACGCCGACTCCGACGTGGCCGGTATATGCCGACTCCGCCGTCGTCGTCGCCGGCCCTCAGGTGGCCGGACTACGCCGACTCTGAAGTGGCCTGATTACGCCGGTCGCTGACAGCCATCGCCCGCTGCCGCAGTGCGGGCATTGCGCGATGTCGATGCCGGCCACGCGCCGCATGAAGTCGCGCACCTCCTCGGCCAGCGCCGGGTTGGCCTGCGGCATGGCCAGCAGGGCCCGCGCGGTGGCCAGTCGTTCGGCCTTGGCCGAGGGTGCCAGCAGGCCATAGTGGCGGATGCGCTCGAGCCCGCGAGCACCACGTGCTGCATCAGGCGGCTGACGAACTCGGTGCCCGCCAGCGTGGTGACGCTGCTGCGCGGGCGATCGCCCGGGGGATTGCCAGGGGGATTGACGGGGTCGTCTGGCGCCTTGCGGTTGACCCGGGTCTTGAAGCGGACCTTGTCGCCGCTGATGCCCAGCAGCCGCTCGTTGCCGATGGCCGTGCGGTGGGTGTAGCGGCTGAGGTCGTCCAGCGCCGCGGCCGGCCCGGCCAGCGGCGTCTTGGCGTAGACGACCCAGGGCTTGGCGTTCAGCGCCTGGCTGCGGCCCTGCCGCGCGGCGCTCTGGCCGGCCAGCGGGTCCAGCCGCAGCGTGCTCGCGTCCTGCGCGGGGTGCAGCGCCTGCCACGAGGCTTGCCCGGCAAATGGACCGGCTCGCGGCTTGGCGCGATCCATCCCTGCTCATCGCGCGTATCGCTGGACACCCGCAAATTAGTGTGGATACAATAATATAAATGCTCGTGACGGTCGATCCGTCAAAGAGCGAGCGCAACGAGTCCGAGCGGGGACTGCCGTTCGCACTGGCGAAAGAGTCCGATTGGCGCTCTGCGCTCGTTTCCGAGGACTCGCGACGCGACTATGGCGAGCGTCGATTCCAGGCTGTCGGATTCATCGAACAGCACTTGCACGTTCTCGACTTCACGCCCCGGGGCAGCGGCGTGCACGTGATCAGCCTGAGACGGGCCAACAGACGCGAAAGGAACCGCTATGCCGCACAAACCGCACCCTGAACGCCTGGACGACGAGTCGCCCGAACTGACGGCTGAGTGGTTCGCGAAGGCGAAACCAGCGAGCGAAGTCTTGCCGAAAATGATCGGCACGAAGAGCGCAGAGGAACTGCTCAGGCCGAGACGCGGCCGACCACCCCTTCCGGCCACGAAGGAGCATGTGAACATCAGGCTCGACGCAGACGTCGTGCAAGCGTTCAAGAGCAAAGGCCCGGGATGGCAAACACGCCTGAACGCCGCCCTTCGGGAATGGCTGCGCAGCCAGCCGATGTAGGCGCGTTGCGAACTGCGGGCATTCGATGCACCGGGCGAACGGACTGAATCCCGCGACTGGCACATGCCGCTGATGGCGCAGGCCGGTGCGCCACCACGACCCAACTGGCGTCGCCCGCCCGGCCGCGCGGGCCCAACGTCACCAGCGCCGGCTCAGCTTCAGCTCGACCCGCGTCGCGTAGGTGCCGGGCACGCCCTCGCCCCACAGCCGGCCGCCGGCCATCAGCGCCAGCGCCCATCGGCGGTCCAGCGGCCAGCCGCCCTCGAGTTCGAGCACGCCGCCGCTGCGGCCGCCGCCGACCCAGTCGATCACCGGCTTGACGGTCGCCTTCGCATGATGACCGCCCGGCCAGTTGTCGCGCCACTCGAGCTCGAACTTGGTCTGGTTGATGTCCGCCCGGTCGGGATCCCCGGCGAACGAGACCACCTGCTGCACCTGGACCGAGGCCTGCTGCCGCGGCGCGCCGATCGCCGCCGGCCCGTCGGGCAGCGCGAACTGAGGCTTGGCGCCGGCCGACAGCTGGAACTTGCCGCTGCCCTGCGACGGCGGGTCGGCGGTCGGCAGGGTCAGCTCGACAAACGAGGTCACCGGCGTGGCCGCCAGCTCGGCGGCACGGAAGCCGACGCGGACCTTGGCGTCGCCGAAATCGGGGTCGAAGGCGCTGCCGGCGAAGCTCGTCTTGCTGTCCGGAAACGGCAGCTCCAGGCGCAGCAGCGCGATCGCGCCCGATGGCGGAATGACGTCGAACTTCAGGTTGGTCTTGGTCGTCTCGTCCGGCGTGCCGCGGGCGGTGGCCTGGCGCTTCAGCTCGACCAGGCCGTGCCGGAACCAGCGTTCATCGGTCGCGGCCGCTGCCGCCGCCGTGCCCTCCTCGGCACCCCACGCGCCGGCCAGCGCAAGTGCGGCGAGCGACGTCACCGCCCGTTGCAGCCCCCGCAGTCCTCGATCGCCGCCGACCATCCCGCCCCCTGGGCGGGATCATCGCATTGCAGTGCCCCGATCCTGTTGTCCGCTTCGGCTCGCGCCGCCGCCGATGTCGATCTCGGCGCCGTTGATGGGGGCGGCGTCGTCGCCGCACAGGAAGGCCACCAGCGCCGCCACCCCGTCGGGCCTGCCGGTGCGCTGGGCCGGCACCAGCGACAACGCGTCGTCGCGGATCAGCGGCGGCAGCCTGCCGACCGGCGCGGTCTCGATCAGCCCGGCAGGATCGCGTTGCAGGTGATGCCGTGGCGCGCATGCTCCAGCGTCACCGCTCGGTTCAGGCCCAGCAGGCCGGTCTTGGTGGCCGAGTGGCCGGCCTGCTGGTACAGCCCGCCGCGGCCGGCCAGCGACGAGATGTTGACCATGCGGCCCCAGCCCTGCGCCACCATGGGCGGCAGCAGTGCCTGGGTCAGCAGGAACGGCGCGGTCAGGCTGACGTCGACCTCGCGCTGCCAGCCGGCCAGGCCCATGCGAGCCACCGGCGCGATGTGCGAGGCGATGCCGGCGTTGTCGACCAGGCCGTCGAGCGGGCCCAGGCGCTCTCCGATGCGCCCCAGCGCGGCCTCGATCTGCGCCGCATCGGCCAGGTCGGCGTGCACGGAGACCACCGGCGCCGCCTCGGCGGCGAGGCGGCGCTTGCGCCCAGTGGCTGCCGCGGGCTGGCGGGGCGCGGCGGCGCGCGGCGTTGCGCCGCCTGCGCGGCACAGCGGAGAATCCGCCCGCCGATGATCCCGCCCGCCGCCGCCGAGCCCCACCCTGCCCCGCCCGCCACGCTGCACCAGCCGCAGCCCGGTGAATGGGCGCTGGGCGGCGCCTGGACCGGCCGCGGCCTGGGGGCGATGGCGCAGGCCGCCACCGCGCCGGTGGCCGACCCGGCGCCGACCGTGCTGGACGGCTCGCGGCTCGTCGCGATCGACAGCGCCGGCGCCTGGGTGCTGCAGCGCTGGCTGCGCGCCAGCGGCGCCGTGCCGCAGCTGCGCGGCTGGCCGGCGCAGGCGCAGGGGCTGATGGAACAGGTGCGCGCCGGCGCGGCGCGCGCGCCGCTGGCGCCGCCGCGGCGCAGCCTGCTGCAGCAGGTCGGCCGCCGCGCGGTGGCCGGCCTGCTGCAGGCCGTCGCCTTCCTGGCCTTCGTCGGCCAGGTCGCAGCCGCGGCACGCGGCTTGCTGCGCCACCCGGGCCGCTTCCACTGGCGCGCGGTGCTGCGCGAGATCGAGATCGGCGGCTTCGACGCGCTGCCGATCATCGGCCTGACCGCGTTCCTGCTCGGCGTGGTGGTGGCCTACCAGGGCGCCGACCAGCTGCGGCACTATGGCGCCAATGTCTTCGTCGTCGAACTGGTGGGCTATGCGATGCTGCGCGAATTCGCGCCGCTGATCGGCGCGATCATCATCGCCGGGCGCTCGGGCTCGGCCCACACCGCGCAGATCGGCACGATGGTCGTCACCGAGGAGATCGACGCGATGCGCACGATCGGCATCGACCCGCTGGCGCGGCTGGTACTGCCGAAGATCGTCGCGCTGGCCATCGCGCTGCCGCTGCTGACCCTGTTCGCCGACCTGGCCGGGGTGTTCGGCGGCATGGTGATGGCGCGCTCGCAGCTGGGCATCGGCTTCGTCGAGTTCGCCGACCGCTTCGGCCGGGTGATGCAGGGCACGGCGCTGCTGATCGGCATCGGCAAGTCCTTCGTGTTCGCCTTCATCATCGTGCTGATCGGCTGCTTCCAGGGCTTTCGCACCCAGGGCAGCGCCGACAGCGTCGGGCGCCAGACCACGGTCAGCGTGGTGCAGGCGATCTTCCTGGTGATCGTGGCCGACGCGCTGTTCTCGGTGGCCTTCAACATCCTCGACCTGTGAACGACGGTGACCTGGTGATCGAGCTGCAGCAGATCTGCACCCGCTTCGGCAGCCACACCGTGCACGAGGGGCTGGACCTGGCGGTGCGGCGCGGCGAGATCCTGGTGCTGGCCGGCGGCAGCGGCTCGGGCAAGTCGGTGCTGCTGCGCGAGATGATCCTGCTGCAGCGCCCGAGCTCGGGCCGCGTCAGGCTGTTCGGCGGCGACGCGACCGCGCTCGATGCCGGGGCGATGCTGGCGCTGCGCAAGCGCTGGGGCGTGATGTTCCAGCGCGGCGGCCTGTTCAGCTCGCTGAGCGTGCGCCGCAACGTCGGCCTGCCGCTGCGCGAGCACAGCACGCTGGACGACGCGCTGATCGACGAGATCGCCGAATGGAAGCTGGCGCTGACCGGCCTGCCGCCCGACGCCGGGCTGAAGCTGCCGGGCGAGCTCAGCGGCGGCATGCTCAAGCGCGCGGCGCTGGCACGGGCGATCGCGCTCGACCCAGAGCTGCTGTTCCTCGACGAACCGACCTCGGGGCTCGACCCGGCCAGCGCGGCCGGCGTCAACGAGCTGATCCTGCGCACCCATGCGCTGTACGGGCCGACGATGGTGATCGTCAGCCACGATGTCGACCTGCTCTGGCAGGTCAGCGACCGTGTCGCGGTGCTGGGTGAAGGCCGCGTGCTGGCGCTCGACACGATGGCCGCGCTGGCCGGCCATGATCACCCGATCGTCAGCGCGTACTTCACCGACCGGCGCGGCGGCGCCGGCCGCCGCCACCGCCCGCCGCCGGGCGCTGCCGAGGCAGGGCACGGCTGATGGACGACAGGTTCAACTTCGCGCTCGTCGGCGCCTTCGTGCTGGGGCTGGGCGCCGTGCTGGTGGCCGCCGTGCTCTGGCTGGCCGCCGGCGTCGGCGGCAAGCAGCCGATGGACCCCTACCAGGCGTTCATCGAGGAGTCGGTCGCCGGGCTGGACCTGCTGGCGCCGGTCAAGTACCTCGGCGTCGACGTCGGCAAGGTCAGCGAGATCGCGATCGATCCGCAGAACCCGCAGCGGGTGCGGCTGCACTTCCTGATCGCGCGCGGCACGCCGATCCGGCAGGACAGCGTGGCGGTGCTGAAGACCCAGGGCCTGACCGGCATCGCCTATGTCGAGCTGAGCGGCGGCCACATCGAGTCGCCGCCGCTGCTGCCCACCCCCGACGGCATGCCGCCGACGATCCCGTTCAGGCCGTCGCTGGCCGCGCGGCTGGAGAACGTGCTGACCGAGGTGCTGGCCAAGGTCGACCGCGCGAGCGGCAACCTGAACGCGCTGTTCGACGCCGACAACCGCGCCGCGCTGAAGGCCACGCTGGCCGATGCCGCGGTGCTGGCCCACGCACTGGCCGCGCAACAGGACGCCATCCGCAGCGGCCTGGCCGACGCCGCGCGCGCCAGCCGGTCGGCCGCCGACGCGGCCGGGAAGCTGGGCCCGGCCTTGGAGCGCGTCGCCGCCAGCGCGCTGGCCGTCGAGCGCATGGCCGATGCGGCCGGCAGCGCCAGTGCGCGCGCCGCCCGTGCCGCCGATGCCGCCGCCAGCGGCGTGCAGCAACTGGGGGGCGAGACGCTGCCCGAGCTGGCGCGGCTGATGGCCGAGCTCGGCGAGCTGTCGGCGTCGCTGCGGCGCCTGGGCGAGCAGACCGCGGCCAGCCCGAACAGCCTGCTGCTCGGTGCCCCGAAGCCGCGCCCCGGACCTGGAGAGAGGCCCGCACCATGACCGTGGATCGACCGAATCGCCGCGCCACGATCGGCCTGCTGTGCGCCGGTGCGGCGGCCGCGCTGGCGCCGCTTGGCGGCTGCACGGGCGCCTGGCTGCCGCCGCCGCCGGCACCGCCGACACGCTTCACGCTCGACCCCGCGGCGCCGGCCGCGGCGCCTCGCGAGGCCGCCACCGGCGCGCCGGTGCTGGTGGTCGCGATGCCGCGCGCGGCGCCCGGCTTCGACAGCCGGCAGATGGTCTACCAGCAGCGGCCGCCCGAGTTGCAGGCCTTCGCATTCCATGAATGGGTCGACACGCCGGCGCACATGCTGGCGCCGCTGCTGGTGCGCGCGCTGCAGGGCAGCGGCGCGTTCAGCGCGGTGCTGCAGGCGCCGTCGGCCGCCAGCGGCGCGTGGCGGCTGGAGACCGAGCTGATCCGCCTGCAGCACGACTTCGGCAGCCAGCCCAGCCGGATGCGGCTGACGCTGCGCGCGGTGCTGGTCGACACCGCCAGCCGCCAGGTGATCGCCTGGCGCGAGTTCGACGAAGCGGTGCCGGCCCCGACCGACGACCCGGCCGGCGGCGCCGCCGCGGCGCAACAGGCGACGCAACGCGTGCTGGCAGCGCTGGCGGCGTTCTGCGCCGCCCAGCCGCGGCGCTGATCGCGCCGCGCCATGAGAAACGCCGGCACGAGGCCGGCGTCAGGGGTTCAGCGGGGTTCAGCGGCCGGCGCCCGGGCGTCGCCGCGGGGTCAGGCGACGGCGTCCTCGGTCACCGCGGCGCGCAGGTCGGCGGCGAAGCTGGGCTGCGACGCGGCGTATTGCGCGGCACGGTCGAGCAACGCCTCGGCGGTCTCGGCCTCGCTGGGTTCGGGAAGCCTGCGCAGGCCGTCCAGCAGCTTGCGGAGCCAGCCCTGCGAAGCCTCGTCGGTGGTGGCGAGGTCCTGCGCCGTCACGGCGCGCATGTCGATGAGGGTCGGGTTCATCGGTTCGTTTCCTTTCGGTGTTGCGACGGACACGGGCGATCAGGCGCGGTCGGCGGCAGCGTCGAGCAAGTCGGCCGCCCCCAGAAGCTCGGCGGCGTACCCGGGGTGGGTGGCGAGGTAGGCCTGGCCACGCTCGCGCAATTCATTGGCTTGTGCGGCCAGGCGCAGGGCGCGCAGGCGGCGGGTGCTGGCAGCGATGGCGCTGCGCAGCAGCATTCCGATGCCGTTCAGGGGGGCAACCAGCGCACGTGCGGCAGACCCGCCGGCCGGCGCATAGGCCGACGTCAGGATCTGGGTGTTGCTGGACATGGTGCGTTCTCCTTCGGACAACATCAAATGATGTTGCGCTGCAGCATAGGGTAAACCCGCAACCCCTGCAAGCCATGTGGTCATCGCGCGACAGCTGCCAGCGCCCGGGCCGCGACCCCGCGTCGCCCGGCGGCCAGGCCGCCGCGGGTCACCCGCTGACCGAGGGCGCGCCGCCGGCCAGCGCGCTCAATCGAGCCCGAGCTTGATGCGCCGCGCGACCTCGCCCCATTTCTTCGAGTCGGCGGCCAGCGTCGCGGCGGCCTGGGCCGGCGTGCTGCCGACGACGACCTGGTCGCCGGCCTTCAGCTTCTCGGTCACGTCGGGCGACTTCAGCGCGTCGACGAAGGCCTGGCGGAAGCGGGTCAGGATCGCCTCGGGCAGGCCCTTGGGCGCGAACATCGCCAGCGCGAAGTCGGCCTGGTAGCCGCTCACGCCGGCCTCGGCGATCGTCGGCACGTCGGGCAGCGTCGGCGAACGCTGGCTGCCCGAGACCCCCAGCGCCACCAGCTTGCCGGCGC
The DNA here is from genome assembly GCA_016790515.1 of Burkholderiaceae bacterium. Classification (GTDB taxonomy): domain Bacteria; phylum Pseudomonadota; class Gammaproteobacteria; order Burkholderiales; family Burkholderiaceae_C; genus Pseudaquabacterium. The sequence goes on from JAEUOY010000019.1 coordinate 7,727, forward strand.
GCACATGCGGCAGCACCGTCGGCCCGGCGAGCAGCCCGCAGGGCACCTGGTTGCCGAGCACGTCCTGCGTTGCCGGCGCCGGGCCCTTGTACGGCACATGGCTCATCTCGAAGCCGGCCATCGATTGCAGCAGTTCCATCGACAGATGGCCCGGCACGCCGGCGCCGCCCGAGGCGTAGCCGAGCTTGTTCGCCCTGGCCTTGGCGATCAGCTCGGCCAGGGTCCTGACGCCCAGCGCCGGGTTGCAGACCAGGGTCTGGCTGAAGCTGGTGCCCAGCGTCACCGGCAGCAGGTCGTCGGGCTTGAACGGCAGCTGCTTGTAGACATGCGGGTTCACGGTGACCAGCGTGTCGGTGCCGAACAGCCAGGTGTAGCCGTCGGGCGCGGCCCGCGCGACCTCGGCCGCGCCCAGGTTGCCGCCGGCACCGGGCTTGTTGTCGATGACGATCGGCTGCTTCAGCGCGACCTGCATCTTCTCGGCGGCCAGCCGCATCACGATGTCGCTGGGCCCGCCGGGCGGGAACGGCAGCACGACGCGGATCGGCCGCTCGGGCCAGGCGGCCTGGGCCAGCGCAGACAGCGGCGCCAGCAGGCCGGCCAGCAGGCCGGCGACAACGATGAACGGGCGCGGGCGCATCGGGCGGTCTCCGTGACGGGGGCAACTGGCGAATCTACCCCAGCGCGGCGCCGCCGGGGCTCGCTAAACTGGCGCGGCCACCCCCGCCCGAGCACGACAATCCGACAGCGCATGCCCGCCCGACCCGCCGCCAAGGCCAGACCCTCCGCGCGGCAGCCGCCGGCCCGGGTGACGGGCACGCTGGACCAGCACGTGTACGACGTGCTGTTCGACGACCTGACCCGGGGCACGCTGAAGCCCGGCGACCGGCTGGCCGAGGAGGCCTTGTGCGAGCGCTTCGAGGTCAGCCGCACGGTGGTGCGACAGGCGCTGCGTCGGCTGGCCGAGTCGCACGTCGTCGACATCGTGCCGAACAAGGGCGCCACGGTCGCGGCACCGACGCCGCTGGAGAGCCGCGAAGTATTCCAGGCCCGTCGGGTCATCGAAGCGGCGATCGTGCGGCTGGTGACGCAGCGGATCGGTGCCAGCGACCTCGAGCGCCTGCGCCGCCGCCTGCAGGCCGAGCACGCCGCGCTGCACGACAAGGACCACCGGCGCTGGGTCGATCTGGCCGGCGGCTTCCACCTCGCGCTGGCGCACCTGTGCGGCAACGGCGTGCTGCAGCGCATGCACGGCGAGCTGATGAGCCGCTGCTCGCTGATCGTCGCGCTCTACGAGACGCCGGGCGATGCCTCCTGCGAGCACGACGAGCACCAGCGCCTGGTCGAGCTGCTCGAGCTGCGCCACGCCGAAGGCGCTGCGCTCCTGATGGAGCAGCACCTTGTCGCGCTCGAGGCGCGGCTGCGCTTCCCCGCGCCGGGCTGATCCCAGCGCACCAGCGCAGCGCGGCGCCCCCCGATCTGGCGCACGCGGCTGCCGCCCGCACCTCGGGACGCCCTTGTTTGGTGAATGTATACATATCATGATCGGCAACAACTTCCATAAAATACAATGACTTAGTAATGTGCTTGCTTGGCACGAACGATGCATGTATACAATCGCCGGAGTTTTTCCGGTGCCCCCTCCTGGAGCCCTTTTCATGCATCGTCGTCGTCTCCTGCTGGCCTCCGGCCTGGCCACGTCAGCCGCCTCGTTGTGGCCTGTGTTGGGCCGTGCGGCCGCCCCGTCCAGGCTGAAGGTCGGGTTCGTCTACCCCGGGCCGGTGTCCGATTCGGGCTGGACGTACCAGCACGACCTGGGCCGTAAGATGGTCGAGAAGACCTTCGGCGACCGCGTCGAGACCGTCTTCGTCGAGAAGGTGCCCGAGTCGACCGACGCCGAGCGCGTGATCCGCCAGCTGGTCGCCGACGGCTGCAAGATGGTCTTCACGACCTCGTTCGGCTTCATGGAGCCGACGGTCCGGGTCGCGCCCGACTTCCCCGACGTGGTGTTCGAGCACTGCTCGGGCTACAAGACGGCGAAGAACCTCGGCATCTACCAGACCCGCTTCTACGAGGGCGCCTACCTGCTGGGCGTGATCGCGGGGCGGATGAGCAAGACCAACACGCTGGGCTACGTGGCGCCGTTCCCGATCCCCGAAGTGATCCGCAACCTGTCGTCCTGGGTCGTCGGCGCGCGCAGCGTGAACCCGAAGATCAACGCCAAGGTGGTGTGGATCAACTCCTGGTACGACCCGACCAAGGAGCGCGAGGCCGCGCAGACCCTGATCAACCAGGGCGCCGACGTGCTCTACCAGAACACCGACTCGACCTCGGTGGTGCAGCTCGCCGAGAGCAAGGGCCTCTACGCCTTCGGCCAGGATTCGGACATGACACGCTTCGGCCCACGCGCCCACCTGTCGGGCAACACGCTGAACTGGGGCGTCTACTACGTGCACAAGGTGCGCCAGGTGCTTGAAGGGACCTGGAAGTCCGAGGACACCAAGTGGGGCATGAAGGAAGGTATCGTCCAGGTGGTGACGCCCAATGCCCAGGTGCCCCGGGACTTGGCCGCGCTGTTCGAGCAGAAGAAGGCCGAAATCGTGGCCGGCCGCCTGCACCCCTTCACCGGGCCGATCAAGGACAACGCCGGCACGCTGCGGGTGGCCGCCGGCCAGACCTTGCCCGAGAGCGAGCTTTGGACGATGAAATGGTACGCCGACGGCGTGCTGGGCAAGCAGCCCTGAAGCCCCCGATGGAGATCGACTTCTCCGACCTGACGGCGCACCAGCGCTACAAGCTGATGGCCAGCCTGATCGTGCCGCGGCCGATCGCGCTGGTCACCACGCTGGGGCCGCATGGCGTGGCCAATGCCGCGCCCTTTTCGATGTTCAACATGCTCGGCGAGGACCCGCCGATCGTGATGCTGAGCATCAACCGCCTGCACGACGGCCGGCTGAAGGACACCGCGGCCAACATCCTGGACCGCGGCGAGTTCGTCGTGCACCTGTGCGACGAGCCGATGGCCTCACAGATGCATGCGTGCGGCGAGTCGCTGCCGCCCGAGGTCAGCGAACTGGCGCGGGTCGGGCTGCATGCGCTGCCGTCGCGCACGGTCGCGCCGCCGCGCATCGCCGAAGCGCCGGTGGCGTTCGAATGCGTGCTGCACGAGAAGCTGGAGACCGAAAGCCGCTACATCTTCATCGGCCGCGTGCAGTGGCTCAGCGTGCGCGACGGCCTGGTCGACCGCGAGCGCTGGCGCGTGCGGTTGCAGGACTACCACCCGGTCGGCCGCTTCGGCGCCAGCTTCTACGTCACCACCCGCGACCGCTTCGCGATCGGCGACAGCGCCGATCCGTCGCGCAGCACGCCGATCGACGAGATCTGAAACACCCTCTCTCAGCGAAGTATCGACCGCCATGAACCCCGACACCGACTCCACCGCCGCCGGCATCGACCTCGGCGCGATGCGGCGCGCCATCGCTGCCTCGCGCCAGGCGCTGGCGGACGGCAACATGCCCTTTGGCGCCAGCCTGGTCGCGCCCTCGGGCGCGCTGCTGTGGGTGGCGCAGAACGACCAGGTCACGAGCGGCGACTGCACCGGCCATGCCGAACTGGTGCTGGTGCGCGAGGTGACCCGGGTCCTCGGCGCGCCGGCGCTGCGCGGCGCCACCGTCTATGCCAGCGGCGAACCCTGCGCGATGTGCAGCGGCGCGATGTTCTGGGCCGGCGTCGCGCGTATCGTCTTCGCCGCGTCGCAGGCCGACATCATCCGCACGCTGGGTGGCGCGACGCTGCCGATCACCTGCGCCCAGGTGCTGCAGGGCGCCTCGCCGGCGCTGCGGGTCGACGGACCGGTGCTGCAGGACGAGGCGGTCGAGGTGCTCGAGGGCTTCGCCCGGCCTCGCGCCGCCTGAGCAGCCGCACTGCGCTCAGGGCGCAGCACCGCGCTGGCGCTGCAAGAAATCGCGCACCGCCGGGTCACGTTCCAGCCCGATCGCGCGGGCATAGGCCGCATCGGCCTCGCCGGCGCGGCCCAGGCGCTGCAGCAGGCCGGCGCGCGCGGCCCAGTACGGCTGGTAGTCGGCCATCCGGGTGTCGCCGGCCAGGGTGTCCAGCAACCGCAGCGCGGCCGCCGGCCCCTGCGTCTGCGCGCGGGCGACCGCCAGGTTCAGCGTGACCACCGGCGAGCCGGTCAGCCGCGCCAGCGCGGCATACAGCCGGTCGATCGCCGGCCAGTCGGCAGCCCCGGTGCGGCGGCGCACGACATGCGCCGACTGCACCGCCGCCTCGAGCTGGAAGCGGCCCGGCCGACCCCTTGCGCCGGCCCGCCTGAGCAGGGTTTCGGCCTCGGCGATCATCCGGGCATCCCAGCGCGCCGGGTCCTGCTCGGCCAGCGGCACGTAGCATCCGGCCGCGTCACGGCGGGCTTCGCGCCGCGCCTGCGCGAACAGCATCAGCGACAGCAGGCCCAGCGCTTCGGGCGCCTCGGGCAGCAGCGTGGCCAGCAGGCCGCCGAGCCAGATCGCCTCGTCGGCCAGGTTGCGGCGCTGCGGGTCGCTGCCGGCCGGGTCGCTCCAGCCCTCGGCGTAGGCGGCGTAGATCGCATCGAGCACCGCGTCCAGCCGTTCGCCCAGGTCGGCCAGCGCCGGCACCCGCAGCGGGATGCCGGCCTGACGGATGCGCGCCTTGGCGCGCACCAGGCGCTGGCCCATCGTCGCCGGCGGCACCAGGAAGGCCGAGCCGATCGCCGCCGCGTCGAAGCCCAGGATCGTCTGCAGCATCAGCGGCGCGCGCACCGCCGCGTCGATCGCCGGATGGGCGCAGGCGAACATCAGCGCCAGCCGGTGGTCGGGGATCTCGACGTCGGCGTCGGCGGCGGCCCACTCGGCCAGCAGCGCCAGCGTGTCGCCGGCCGCGTCCTGGCTGCGGCGCCGGCGCGCAGCGTCGATCATGCGGCGCCGCGCGACCGTCAGCAGCCAGGCCTCGGGGCAGCGCGGCACGCCCTGCAGCGGCCAGTCGGCCAGCGCCGCGGCGAAGGCGTCGGCCAGCGCGTCCTCGGCGGCGGCCACGTCGCGGGTGCGCGCGGCCAGGTAGGCGACCAGCTTGCCGTAACTGTGCCGGGCCACCGCCTCGGCGGCGCGCTGCGGCGCCGCCGGGCCGTCCGGGCTCACATCGGCCAGACCGGCCTCACCTCGACGCTGCCATGCGCCGCGCCGGGGCAGCGGGCGGCCCAGTGCAGCGCGGCGTCGAGGTCGGGCACGTCGATCATGAAGTAGCCGCCCAGCTGCTCGCGGGTATCGGCATAGGGGCCGTTGAGCAACTCGGTCTTGCCGCCGCGCAGGCGCACCGTGGTCGCCGTCTCGGCCGGCCGCAGCCGCTCGCCGCCGGCCATCACGCCGGCCTCGGCCATCGCGCCGGCATAGGCACCGTAGGCGGCCAGCATCTGCGCTTCGTCGGCCGCGCTGGCGGCAGCTTCGGCGCTGTAGATCATCAACAGGTATTTCATCGCGGGTCCTTTGCATCAGGGGGTGGCCCGGCGCACCCTGCGCCGGCATGACAATGACGCGCGGCAGCCTGCCGATTTCGACAGCGCAGCGAAAAATTCCTTCGGCGCTGCCGGCGCCGGCCGCCGTTCAGGCCGCGACGACGATGTCGAAATCGGCCTGCAGCCCGTCGGCGACGGGGCGGAAGTGCACGGTCAGTGCTGCGCGGTCCAGCGGATCGCGCAGGCCGCGCCAGAGGAAATCGCGCTGGTTGCCCGGGTCGCCCTCGACGTAGAGCTGCGTCGTCAGCAGCGTGCGGGCACCGTGCCTGACCTTGACGTGGATGTGCGGCGTGCGGCTGCCATAGGCCACCGGCCGGATCGTGCGGAAGCGGTAGCGGCCCGCGGCATCGACCGCCACCCGGCCGAAGGACTGGAAGGCCGGGTCGGCACGGTCGCCGTCGCCGGGGTGGCGGTAGTGGCCGTCGGCATCGCACTGCCAGATCTCGACCCGCGCGCCGGCCAGCGGGGCACCGGTCGGGTCGGTCACCACGCCGGCGACCGTGCAGGGCTGGCCGCGCCGGTAGACGGTGGCGCCCTGGCGCAGCAGGTCGGCATCGGTGTCGTCGGGCAGGTCCAGCGGGTAGAACGGGCCCTCGGTCTGCGCCGGCGTCAGCCGCCGTGCCGCGGTGGCCGAGGCCGGGCCGGCCCACCCGGCCGGCAGCAGCAGCGCGGCGGCCGGCAGCAGCAGGCGGCCGATCGCGTCGCGGCGGCTTGCGCCCGGCGCAGCACATCGGTCGTGGGCGTTGGTCATCGGCAGCTCCTGCGGGGTGGGACGAACCGGGCCGATTCTGGGCCGGCCCGCCGCGCCGTCAAGCGCAGGGGCTTCAGCGGCCTGCTGCGGCCTGGGCTAAGCTGCCGCCGACCCCGTCCGCCGAGCCGCCGCATGCGCACCACCGTCTACGCCGCCCGCCGCATCCACACGATGAACCCGGCGCAGCCGGTGGCCAGCCATGTCGCGGTGCGCGACGGCTGCATCCTGGCCGTCGGCGACCTCGAGCGCATGCGCGCCTGGGGCGACTTCGACCTCGACGAGACGCTGGCCGACCAGGTGCTGCTGCCCGGCTTCGTCGAAGGCCACTGCCACCTGAAGGAAGGCAGCCTGTGGGAGATGCCCTACCTCGGCTGGTTCGACCGCCGCGATCCGCAGGGCAAGGTCTGGCCCGGGCTGCGCTCGATGGCCGCGGTGGTGGCGCGGCTGGCCGAGATCGACGCCGAGATGGCGCGCAGCGGCGCGCCGGCCGACGCGCCGCTGATCGCCTGGGGGTTCGACCCGATCTACTTCGGCGGCGAACGGATGACGGTGGACCCCCTCGACCACGTCGGCGGCGGCAGCCGGCCGATCGTCATCGCCCATGCCAACGGCCACCTGATGAACGTCAACAGCGCGATGCTGCGGCGCGCCGGCATCGGCGCCGAGACCGAGGTCGAGGGGGTGATCAAGTTCGACAGCGGTGCGCGCCGGGGCGAACCGAACGGCGAGCTGCAGGAGCCCGCGGCGATGTACCTGGTGCTCAGGCAGGTGGGCAACGCCGGGCTGCAGGGGCCGCTGACCGATGCCGGGCTGCGCGCCTTCGGCCGGGTGGCGACGCTGCAGGGCGTGACCACCGCGACCGACCTGGTCAACCGCCTGACCGCCAAGGACCTCGCGGTGCTGCGCGGCACCTGCGGCGACGACGCCTTCCCGGTGCGCATCGTGCCGGCGTTCCAGGCCTTCCACGGCACCCATGGCGCGGCCGCCGGCGCCGAGTACGTGCAGGCGCTGCAGGCCACCAGCACCGACCGGCTGCGCTTCGGGCTGGTCAAGATGATGCTCGACGGCTCGATCCAGGGCTTCTCGGCGCGGCTGCGCTGGCCGGGCTACTTCAACGGCGCGCCCAACGGCATCTGGGTCACCGCGCCGGCGCAGTACGAGGCCGATTTCGAGACCTACCACCGCGCCGGGCTGACGATCCACAGCCACACCAACGGCGACGAGGCCAGCGGGGCGGCGATAGCCGCGATCGAGCGCGTGTTGGCCCGCGCGCCGCGCCCCGACCACCGCCACACGCTGCAGCACGGCCAGATGATCGACCGGCCGATGTTCGACCGCATGGCCGCGCTGGGCCTGTGCGCCAACCTGTTCACGAACCACCTGTGGTACTGGGGCGACCAGCACCACGACATGACGATGGGCCCCGACCGCGCGCACCGGCTGGACGCCTGCCGCAGCGCACTGGACGCCGGCGTCGCGCTGGCGATCCACAGCGACGCGCCGGTGACGCCGCTGGCGCCGCTGTTCACCGCCTGGTGCGCGGTGAACCGGGTGACGCCATCGGGCCGCGTGCTCGGCGAGGCCGAGCGGCTGACGGTGCCCGAAGCGCTGCGCGCGATCACGCTCGGCGCGGCCTGGACGCTGAAGCTCGACCACGAGATCGGCAGCATCGAATGCGGCAAGCGCGCCGACTTCGCGGTGCTGGCCGAGGATCCCTACGAAGTGCCGCGCGCTGCGCTGAAGGACGTGCCGGTGTGGGGGACGGTGTTGTCGGGGCGGGTGTTTGCGGCGGGCGGGTGACGGGGTTCAGACGGCGCAGACAGCGCTCGATCTGGCCGCGAACAGCAGGCACGCATCGCTGACGATCAGCGGCGCTGATTGCCGTGTCGAGCGTTGTTCAAGGAGCCGCATGTGTCCACCCACCTCGATCTCGATCCCGATCTGCTGGATCGCGCGATGCGAGTCAGCGGCGAACGCACCAAGAAATCCACCGTCACACCTGCGCTCGAGGAGTTCATCACCCGCCACGACCAGCGCCAAGTGGCGGAACTGCTCGGCAAGCTCGATTGGGACCCCTCGTTCGACGGCCAGGCAGAGCGGTCGCGCCAGCGACGCAACATTGCCGGGCACCGACTGGGTTCGCGGCTGCTCATGGTCGGGACCTGGCTCAGCCGGACCGTTCTCTGCGCGCCTGCCGTTCAATCGACAAGGGCACGACGAACTTCGGCGCCCTCGACGGAGGGAGGCCGACGGGCCCATCCGCCGGTCGACTTTCCTGTTCGATCAGCTGCCGAGAAGCCCGGGAAGGGATTCGAACACTGGTGGTGCGGCATCATCGGAATCCCGGGTTCGGTCAGGGCCGGGAGTGGATCGCAACGAGCTGTTCAGTCCAAACCCTTGGACCGCATCCCCTTCACCGTCCTCGGCGGCTTCCTCGGCGCCGGCAAGACCACGCTGCTGAACCGCTGGCTGCGCGCGGCGCAGGGGCCGCGGCTGGCGGTGCTGGTCAACGACTTCGGCGCGATCAACCTCGATGCCGATGCGGTGGCGCAGGCTGGCGCCGGCACGATCGCGCTGAGCAACGGCTGCGTCTGCTGCACGATCGGCGACGACCTGGGCGACGCGCTGGGCCGGGTGCTGGCCGCCGAGCCGCCGTTCGACGCGGTGCTGGTCGAGGCCAGCGGCGTGTCCGACCCCTGGCGCATCGCCCAGTACGCGCTGGCCGAGCCGCGGCTGCAGTTGCAGGCGGTGATCCTGCTGGTCGATGCCGCCGCGCTGGCCGGCCATCTCGCCGACCCGCTGCTGGCCGACACGCTGCAGCGCCCGCTGACGCATGCCGACCTGGTGGTGCTGAACCACGCCGACCGGGCCGATGCCGAGCAGCTCGCCGCCGCCCGGCGCTGGGTGGCCGACGAAGCCGCGGCGCGGCAGGCCGTGCCGGCGCCGGTGATCGCCACCGCCCACGCCGATCTGCCGCTGGCGCTGCTCGGCGAAGCGCTGTACCGGCCGCATGGCGGCGGCCTGCGCTCGGCGCCGGCCGACCACGGCCAGGCCTTCGCGTCCTGGCAGGCGCAGCCCGCGGGCCCGTTCGACGAGGCGCGGCTGCGCGCCTGGCTGCGGGCGCTGCCGGCCGGCGTGCTGCGGCTGAAGGGCCGGCTGCCGCTGGTGGTGGCCGCTGGAGCGCCTGCCGCCTGGGCCGAACTGCAGTACGCCGGCCGGCACGGCAGCTTGCGCCGCACGCCGCCACGGCCGGCGGCCGCCGCCGCGGTGGTGGCGATCGGCCTGGCCGGCCGGCTTCCCGGCGCCGCGCTGGCCGCCGGCCTGTCGTGCTGCGCCGCGCCCGACGGGGACGAACCGGCCGTCGCCCGGCGTATACCGTCCAGCGAGGTCTAGCGGCGGACCGCGCCGTGGCCGCCCGGGCACCGGCGCCCGGAACGTAAGATGCGTCATGAGGTGATAGCCATGCAGACCGATCGCAAGAGATTCCTGGGACTCCTGGCCGCGGCCGCCGCCCTTCTGGCGCTGGCCGGCTGCGCAACGGCGCCCGAGGTGCGGGCCGACTACGACCGCACGGCCGATTTCGCCAGCTACCAGACCTTCGGCTTCGCCAGCCCGCTCGGCACCGACCGCGGCGGCTACCAGAGCGTCGTGTCGCAGCACCTGAAGGCGTCGACCCAGCGCGAGATGGAAGCCCGCGGCATGCGGCTGGACCCCGCCGCGCCGCAGCTGCTGATCAACTTCAACGCCACCCTCAACGACAAGCTGCGCGTCAGCACCATGCCCTACATGGGCATGGGCGTGGGCTACTACGGCTATCGCGGCGGCCTGTACTCGGCCTGGCCGATGTATGCCGACCAGACCATCGTCACCCAGTACCGCGAAGGCACGCTGAACATCGACGTCGTCGACGCCGCCCGCAAGCAGCTGGTGTGGGAGGGCGTGGTGATCAACAGCGTGACCCAGGAGATGCTGGACAACGTGCCGGCGGCGGTCGACGCCGCGGTGAAGGCGGCATTCGCCAGGTACCCGATCCCGGCGCGGACGGCAACCAAGTAGGCAGGCTCCGATGAACCGTTCGACGCTGACGATCGAGGCCCTGGGACCGGCGATCGGCGCACGGGTCGGCGGCGTCTCGCTGGCCGACGGCGTCGACGACGGCCAGCGCGACGCGCTGCTGGCGGCGCTGCTGAAGCACCATGTGCTGTTCTTCGAGGGCCAGCCGATCGGGCCGCAGGCCCAGCGTGCGCTGGCCGCGCGCTTCGGCGACCTGCACATCCACCCGGTGTACCCGCAGGCGCCCGGCGTGCCCGAGATCATCGTGCTCGACACCAGCCACGACAACCCGCCGGACAACGACAACTGGCACACCGACGTGACCTTCCTCGCCGCGCCGGCGATGGGCGCGATCCTGTCGGCGCAGCTGCTGCCACCCGGCGGCGGCGACACGCTGTGGGCCAGCGGCATCGCCGCCTGGGAGGCCTTGTCGAAACCCTGGCGGACGATGCTGGCCGGGCTGAACGCCGAGCACGACTTCCTGAAGAGCTTTCCGGCGCACCGCTTCGCCCGCACGCCGGAGGAGAAAGTGCGCTGGGAGAAGGCCCGCAGCGACCACCCGCCGCGGCTGCACCCGGTGGTGCGCACCCATCCGGTCAGCGGCCGGCAGGGGCTGTTCGTCAACGAGGGCTTCACGACGCGCATCGTCGAGCTGTCGGCCGGCGAGAGCGACGCGGTGCTGCGCCAGCTGTTCGCTCACGGGGCCAGGCCCGAGTTCACGGTGCGCTGGCGCTGGAAGCTCGGCGACGTGGCGTTCTGGGACAACCGCCTGACCCAGCATTACGCGACCGCCGACTACCTGCCCGCGCGCCGCGTGATGCACCGCGCGACAATCGTGGGCGACGTGCCGTTCTACCGCCCCGATTGAGGCGCGGATCGAGGGTTCATGCCAGGCCGGCGGCCTGCTGCGCCCGCAGCCGCGCATTGACGTAGGCCCCCTGCGGCACGTGCAGCAGGTCGGCGATGCGCCACAGCACATGGCGCTCGTGCTCGCTCAGGTGGCCGTCGGCATAGGCCACCGTCCACATCAGCTCGACCATCCGCAGCTTCTGCGCCATGTCGAAGCGCTCGTTGATGCGGCTGGTGAAGCCGAACAGGTCGGTCGCCGTCTGCGCGGTGGTCTCGGCCAGTTCGGCCAGCCGCTGCGCCTCGTCGTCTGACAACCTGAACTTCTCGCGCAGCGCGGCCTGCACCGCCTCGCGCTCGCCGGCGTGGAAGCTGGCGTCGGCGCGCATCACCTCGACCAGCATCACCGCGGCGGCCAGCTGCAGCGCATGCTCGGCCGCCGGCGGGCCGGCATCGGGTGCGGGCGGCAGCAGGCTGTCGAACAGGTCCTTCAGGGTCTTCAGCATCGGGCGATGATGGCACGGGCCGCTGGGCGGCAAAGCAACCGGCTGTGCTCGATCCTGCGCCGTCACGGCCGCCTGCGCGGCCCGCACCAGGAAGCCCGAGCGCGATTCGCCATGCCGGCGCGCGAAGTCGTCGATGCGCGCCAGCACCCGCGCCGTGACGGTGATGTCGATCTTCTCGGCCGGGCCGATGCAGCGATCGACCGGCACGTCGACCATCGCCCAGATCCAGCCCGCCAGATCGGGACCGGCCTGGTGCACCGCCAGCGGCTTGGCCGCGGGGATGTCCTGCCCATCCTCGGCCAGCAGTTCGCAGTGGGCGGCTATCGCTTCGCGCGCGTTCTCGATCGCTGCCTCCAGCCTGTCGCCGGCCGAGAAGCGGCCCGGCAGGTCGGGCACCACCACGCCGCCGGCGGCTTGCTCGGTGCCCGGCTCGATGGCAATCAGGAACTTCATCGTTCGCACGCCTTCTCGAAGGACACCCCGTTCAAGCCGGCGCCTTCGGCCCCAGCCGCAGCACCGCCAGCGCCGCACCGCCGAGCACCAGCACGAAGCCGACCCAGTCGGCCGCCGAAGGCCGGTCGCCGACCAGCGCCATCGCGCCGATCACGCCGACCACCGGCACCGCCAGGGTGGTCAGCGACGACACCGTCGCGCTGGCCGAGGCCAGCAGCCGGTACCACAGCACGTAGGCCAGCGCGGTGGCGATCAGCACGTGCCAGGCCAGCGCTGCCAGCACCCGCGGCGGCCACGCGGCGGGCAGCCGTTCGCCGAAGGCCAGCGATGCCAGGCTGGCCACCGCGGCGCCGATGCCCAGCTGCCAGGCGGTCAGCACGATGCGGTCGCCCGGCGGCGGCCAGCGCTTGGTCGCCACCGTGCCCAGCGCCCAGGCCAGCGCCGCGCCCAGCGGCAGCAGCAGGCCCCAGGCCGACAGGCCAGGCCGCGGGTCGGCCAGGCCCTGCAGCACCGGCACCGCCAGCACCGCGACGCCGGCGCCGCCGAGCGCCAGCGCGATCGCGCCGCGGCGGTCGGGCCGCTCGCCCAGCAGCGCCCAGGCGAGTGCGGCCGACATCATCGGCATCGTGAAGGTCAGCACCGCGGCGCGCGAGGTCGAGGTGGTCAGCTGGGCGAACGCGGTGCAGATGTTGAACGCCGCAACCGTCAGCACGCCGCCGATGGCCACCCCCGGCCAGGCCGCCCGCTGCGGCCTCAGCGGCAGGCGGCGCACCAGTGCCAGCGCGAACAGCAGCACGACGCCGGCCCCCAGCCCGAGGCCGCGGGCGGCGAACGGCGGCAGCACCGACAGCATGATCTTCACCGCCGGCCAGTTCAGCCCCCAGGCGATGGCCAGCAGCGGCGGGATCAGCGCCGGGTGCATGGGGCGCCGGGAAGGCCGGATCGGGAGGCGCAGGACATCGGCCGATGCTGGCATGCCGCCCGGGCTGCGACAACGCGGGCCTGCCACCTGGACAGCGTGCCGCCAGCGTGCCAGCAGCACCGCACCATGGATCCGGAAACGGCGAGCCTCGGCGCCGGCACGGTGCCAGCATCGCGGCCATGACACCATCCCTGACCACGACACGCCCCGTGACCCACCCGGCCCTGCCCCGGCCGTTCGACCGATCGTTCAACCGATCGTTCAACCGGCTGGCCGGCGCCAACCTCGCGGCCCAGGCGGCCGAGCAGGTCAGCCTGGCGGCGGTGCCGATCGTCGCGGTGCTGGCGCTGAACGCCGGTCCGGCCGAGGTCGGGCTGCTGAACACCGCGCAGAGCCTGCCCTTCCTGCTGCTGGCGATCCCGCTCGGGCTGCTGGCCGACCGGCGCTCGCGCCAGCGCCTGATGGTGGCGGCCGAGGCCTTGCGGGCACTGTCGCTGGCGCTGCTGCTGTGGGCCACGGCCAGCGGCCGGCTGACGCTGGCGCTGCTGGCCGCGCTGGGCTTCCTGGGTGCCTCGGGCACGGTGGGCTTCAATGTCGCGGCACCGGCGCTGGTGCCGGCCCTGGTGCCGCGCGGGGCGCTGGGCGCGGCCAACAGCCGGCTCGAGCTGGCGCGCAGCGCCGCCTTCGCCGCCGGCCCGGCGCTGGCGGGAGCGCTGGTGGCCTGGGCCGGCGGGCCGACCGCGTTCGCGCTGGCCACCGGGCTGTCGGCCGCCGCGGTGGCGCTGCTCGTGCGGCTGCACGAGCCGCCGCGGGCCCCGCTGCCGCCGCGCCACCCATGGCTGGAACTGCAGGACGGCGCCCGCCTGGTGTGGCATCACCCGCTGCTGCGGCCGGTGCTGCTGACCGCGGTGGCCTGGAACCTGTCGTGGTTCGTGCTGCAGGCGGCCTACGTGCCCTACGCGATGCGCACGCTGGGACTGGACGCCGGCGCGGTCGGGCTGACGCTGGCCGGCTACGGCGCCGGCATGGTGGTCGGCGCACTGGCCGCGCCGCGCATCCTGGCCGCGCTGCCGTTCGGCCGCGTCGTCGTCGTCGGCCCGGCCGTGTCGGTCGCCGCGATGGCGACGATGGTGGCTTCGCTGGCCTGGCCGTCCGGCCTGCTGGCCGGCGCCTCGTTGTTCCTGTTCGGTGTCGGGCCGATCCTGTGGACGATCGGCTCGACGACGCTGCGCCAGACCGTCACGCCGCAGGCGATGCTGGGCCGGGTGTCGTCGATCTTCCTGACCGCCAACATGGGCGCGCGGCCGCTGGGCGCTGTGCTGGGCGCCCTGGTCGGCGCGCAGTGGGGCGCCCCGGCCTGCCTGGTGCTGGCGCTGGTTGGCTTCGGCGTGCAGGCGGGGCTGATCCTGGCCTCGCCGGTGCGCGCGCTGCAGCGCCTGCCGGCGCCCGCCTGACACCGCGCCGGCCTTGACCGGCGCCCGGGCTGCGGCGATGCTTGCCGCCATGCGCCGACGCGATCTTGCCGCCACCCTGCTGGCCCTGGCACCAGCAGCCCTGCCCTGGCCGGCAGCCCGAGCCGCGGGTGCCGACCGCGGCGCCGACACCTGGTTCGTCTTCCTCGAGACCGGCCGGCCGACGCCCGACGACCCGCCGGCGGTGCAGGCGATGCAGCGCGGCCACATCGAGAACTTCAAGCGCCTGTTCGCTGCCGGGCAGTTGCAGGCCGCCGGGCCGTTGCTGGACCCGGCCCGGACCAAGCGCGGCATCGTCGTCGTGCGGGCGGCGAGCCACGACGAGCTGATCGGCTACTTCCAGCCCGACGCCTATGTCCGCGAGGGCTACATGCGGGTCAACGCGGTGCGCGCGCTGCCGCGCCAGCCGCTCAACACCGAGGGCATCGACGACACGAGGATCGAGGAGGTGCGCATCGTGCTGATCGCCCGTCCGGCGGCGCCGGCCGGTGCCGACACCGCCGGCGCGCGCCAGCGGCTGCTGCAGACGCTGGTCGACCGCGGCACGATCGGCGCCTGGTACACGCTGGCCGACGGCCCGCTGGCCGAGGTGCTGTTCGCCCGCGGCACCGACAGCGCGGGGCTCGAGGCCGCGCTGGCGCCCTACCCCGGCCTGGCCGGCGGCGATGTCGGCCTGGCGATCTGGCGGCAGTGGATCAGCCCGGGGGTGGTCGGGCCACGCTGACCCGACACGGCCGGGATCGCCCGTCTCGACGGCCGCCTGGCGCGCCGGCCAGCCTCGCCGGATGCCCGCCGCAGCCTCCCGGCACGGCCTCTGGGCGCGGAAGACGCCCTCGGCCTCGTGGACGACCGGCTGGCCGCAGCCCCCGCCCGGTTGCTCGAAGCCACACCGCGGCATTGGCGATCGACGACCGCGCGACGCTGGATTCGTCCGACCGCGATGTCGAGCGTCTTCCTGGGCTTCGATCCGAACGGCTGCCGGCCCGAGCAGGCCGGACCGCGCGCGGGAGCCGGGCCATCGGCAGCCGCCGGCAGGCCGGCCGACAAGGTCAGGGCCTGCGCCGGATGCTGTCGGGCAGATGCCGCCACGGCAGGTCGGCCGGCTCGGCGGCCATCGGGCCGGCGGCCTTGGCGACCAGCACCGCGCTGGCGATCGGCTGGAAGTCAGCGCGGAAGTGGTTCGAGCTCTTGACGACGATGAGCCGCATCTGCTCGGCATGGATGCCGACCATGCGCAGCAGCTCGCGGTCGAGCAGCTGCTTCTTGCCGCTGACCACCGCGATGCGAACACCGTCGATCTCGAGGCAGGCGCTGGGGCCCAGGTCGACCGACAGGCCGCGCATCATCGGGCCCTTCAGGGTGACCTTGCCGTCGCCGAGCGCCAGCACCTTGAAGCGGCCGCGCACCGGCGGATCGCTGAGGCTGCCGGTGAAGGTCGGCACCGCGGTGCCCAGCGCCAGGTCGAGCTCGGCGCCGACGCCGGCCTCCATCGCGGCGCGGGCTGCTGCGGCGTCGTACAGCAGCCCCAGCGCGACCTGGCCCGGGTACTTGCGGCCGGCGCCCTGGCCCAGCAGCGCGTGCAGCAGGCCGGTGGTGTTGCTGTCGCCGCCGGCGCCGGGGTTGTCCTGGGTGTCGGCGATGACCACCGGCCGGGCCGCACCCTCGGCGCGGGCCATCGCCTGGATCACCGCGTCGCGCGCGCTCAGGACGTCGAGCTGCCACTGCGCCGGCTCGCTGACCAGCGCATGCAGCCGCTCGACCGCGGCCTGCACCTGCTCGGGACTCGCGCCATGGCCCCAGACCATCGGCGCGCATTCGTCGAAATCCGACGCCGGGAAGCCCATGCAGAAGCTCAGCACCGTGCCGAAGCGCCGGTCCAGCTCGGCCAGCGCCTCGTACAGGCCCTGCGCCGGCTGCATCCAGGTGCTCTGCGCGTTCAGCGGGATCAGGAACGGCAGCCGTCTCGCATGCTGCGGCAGCCGCTGGCCGGCCTTCAGCCGCCGCGCCAGCAGCTCGGCGGCCCGCTCGCCGGTGGCGGCCATGTCGACATGCGGGTAGGTGCGGTAGCTGACCAGCGCATCGGCCTCGCGCAGCATGCGGTGGGTGACGTTGGCATGCAGGTCGAGGCTGGCGACGATCGGCAGCCCCGGGCCGACGATCGCGCGCAGCCGCGCCAGCAGTTCGCCTTCGCTGTCGGCGGCGTGCTCGGCCACCGCGGCGCCGTGCAGGTCGAGGTAGACGCCGTCGAGCCCGCCGGCCAGCGCCGCGCGCACGTCGTCGCAGATCGTGCCGGCGATGCGCTCGAAGGCGTCGCGGGTGACGAAGCTCGACGGGATCGCGCCGGCCCAGCACGACGGCAGCAGCGTCCAGCGGCGGCTGCGTGCGGCCTCGATGAAGCCGCCGATGGGGATGTTGACCGACGCCAGCTGGTCCTGCATCGCCCGCCCCTGCACGAAGGCGGGAAACGAATCGCCGCGGGTGAACGCCGCCCAGTCGGCCAGGCTCGGGGCGAAGGTGTTGGTCTCGTGCTGGTAGCCGGCGATCAGGATGCGGGGCATGGGCGGCGGAGAGCTGCAGGGGATCCGCAGCATAGCGGGCATCGACACAGGCGCGATGGCCTGCCCGGGACAGGCCGGTGTCGTTGACCTCGACAAGGCGGCGGCGCACACTGCCTGCTTGCGCCACAGCGGCCCAAGGAGGCGTGCCATGGACGACGATGCAAGCTGGCCAGCCGGCCCGAGTCCCGTACCGCGAGCCGGGCAGGCGCTCGCGTCGCGAGTCGCGCGGTCGCTGGCCGTGTTCGCGGCGGTCTCGATCGCCGCCGCGCCGGCCGCCGCCGCCAGCTTCGCCATCCCGGCCAGCGATGCCGGGTTCGTCACCGTGGCCGGCGGCTCGGCCAAGGGCGACAGCACGCTGGCACCGGCGGCCAAGTACAACTACTCGGTCGGCTTCGAACTGCACTACGCTGCCGGCGACCTGAGCCCGCCGCCCTTTGCGCCGATGCTGCGCAAGAACTACTTCGTGTTCGACCTCTCGGCGGTGACCGAGCCGATCGCCAGCGCCAAGCTGGTGCTGTGGACCGGCACGCTGGAAACCGCCGATCCGTCGGAGACCTACCTGCTGAAGGAATCGACCGACATGCCGGCGGTGCTGGGGCTGGCGACCGCAGTGGCCAGCGGCACGTCGACCAGCGACTACGACGACCCGGGCGATGCCCTGGTGACCGCTGCGGCCACGCTCTACGGCAAGCTGGGCGACGGTGCGATGGTGCTGGGCGGCACCGTGTTGACCAAGGCGATGGACGACAGCTTCGTCGAGATCGTCCTGTCGCCCTCGGCGGTGGGCTATCTCACTGGTTTTGCCGGCGGCAAGTTGCTGCTGGCCGGCCTGGTGCCCAGCGTCGATGGGGCGCCGCCGGCGTTCCCGCAGCAGCCCTTCGGCTTCACCGGGCCCGACATCCCCGGCGGCGACCCGCTGACGCCGATGCTGCTCGTCACCACCGTGCCCGAGCCGGCGGCCGGCTGGCTGATACTGGCCGGCGGCCTGGCGCTGGCAGGCCTGCGGCGGCGGCGCTGATCGACTTGCGGCCGGCCTACTGCCCGGCGGCGACACCGAACTCGAAATCGCGCCCCGGCGCGGCGGCAAACAGCGCCCGGGTGTATTCATGCCGGGGCGCGCCGAAGACCCGGTGCGCCGCGCCGTACTCGACGACCTGGCCCTTGCTCATCACCGCCAGCTGGTCGCAGACCTGGCTGGCCACCCGCAGGTCGTGGGTGATGAACAGCATCGCCAGGTTCAGCCGGGCGCGGATCTCCTCGAACAGCTGCAGCACCTGGGCCTGCACCGAGACGTCGAGCGCCGAGACCGCCTCGTCGGCGACCAGCAGCTCGGGCTCCATCATCAGCGCGCGGGCGATGCAGATGCGCTGGCGCTGGCCGCCCGAGAACTGGTGCGGGTAGCGGTCCATCGCGCTGCCGTCCAGGCGCACCAGCGCCAGCAGCTCGCGCGCGCGCTGCAGCGCCTGCGCGGCGCCCAGGCCGTAGTTCATCGGGCCCTCGACCATCGCCTGCGCCACGGTGCGGCGCGGGTTGAGCGAGCGGTACGGGTCCTGGAACACGATCTGCACCCGGCGCCGCAGCGGCCGCAACTGGCCGGCCGACATCATCGCGATGTCTTCGGCGGCCTCGCCGGGGCGGTCGCCGCCGAGCATCACGCTGCCGCCGCTGGGGTCGATCAGCCGCACGATGCAGCGCGCCACCGTGCTCTTGCCCGAGCCCGACTCGCCGACGATGCCCAGCGTCTGGCCGCGGCGGATCTCGAAGTTGACGTCCTTCGCGGCATGCACGCTGCGGTGCGGGCCGAACCAGCGCTTGTCGTGGTAGGTCTTCTCCAGGCCCGCGACCTTCAGCACCACCGGCGCGCCGGGGTCGCTGGCGCGCTCCTTCAGGTGCAGCGTCGGCACCGCGGCCATCAGCATGCGGGTGTAGGCATGCTGCGGGCGCTGCAGCACGTCGTGCTTCGGCCCGACCTCGACCAGGTCGCCCAGCCGCAGCACCGCGACGCGGTGCGCGACCTCGGCGACGACGCCGAAGTCGTGGGTGATGAACAGCACGCCGGCGCCGTGACGGCGCTGCAGGTCGAGCACCAGCTTCAGGATCTGGGCCTGGGTCGTGACGTCGAGCGCGGTGGTCGGCTCGTCGGCGATCAGCAGCACCGGGTCGAGCACGAGCGCCATCGCGATCATGATGCGCTGTCGCTGTCCGCCGGAAAGCTGGTGCGGGTAGCTCGCCACCATGCGCTCGGGGTCAGGCAGCAGCACTTCCTTGACGATGGCGAGCACCTTCTCGCGCCGCTGCTCGGGCGTGAGCTGCGTGTGCTCGCGCAGCACCTCGTCGATCTGGTCGCCGCAGGTCATGACCGGGTTCAGCGCCGTCATCGGCTCCTGGAAGATCATGCCCATGCGCGTGGCGCGCAGCTCGCGCAGGCGCGAAAGCGGCGCGTGCGTGATGTCCTCGCCCTGCAGCAGGATGCGGCCCGAGACCACCGGCAGCTGCTTGGGCAGCAGGCCCATCACGCCCTGCGCGATGACGCTCTTGCCCGAGCCCGACTCGCCGACGAGGCAGACGATCTCGCCGCGGCCGACCGTGAAGCTCACCTTCTGCACCGCGGTGGCGCGGTCGCCGCCCGAGGGCAGCGCGATGCTCAGGTCCTGCACCTCGAGGATGGGCGCCCCGGGATCAGCGGCGTTCTGGGCTTTCGGGTCCGCCATGGTCAGCCGCGCTTGGCCATCTTGGGGTCGAGCGTGTCGCGCAACCCGTCGCCGAGGATGTTCACCGCCAGCACCGTGACGGCCAGGAAGATGCCCGGGAAGAAGATGTTGTGCGGGTACTCGTTGAACTGCGCCCGCCCCTCGGCCATCACGTTGCCCCAGGTGGGGATGTCCGGCGGCAGGCCGACGCCGAGGAAGCTCAGGATGGCCTCGGTGAGGATGCCCGAGGCGCAGATGAACGTGCCCTGCACGATGAGCGGCGCCATCGTGTTGGGCAGGATGTGCCGCCACATGATCTTCCAGGTCGGCGTGCCGAGCGAGACGGCCGCCTCGACGTAG
>JAEUOY010000041.1 GCA_016790515.1 Burkholderiaceae bacterium
GCCACCAGCTCGGTGTGGCTGACGAGCGCCGACTCGATTTCCATCGTGCCCATGCGGTGGCCCGAGACGTTGAGCACGTCGTCGATGCGCCCGGTGATGGTGAAGTAGCCGGTGTCCTTGTTGCGGATGGCACCGTCGCCGGCGAGGTAGTAGCCCTTCAGCTCCGGCGGGTAGTAGCTCTTCTTGAAGCGCTCGGGATCGCCATAGATCGTGCGGATCATGCTCGGCCAGGGCTTCTTGATGACGAGGATGCCGCCCGAGCCGTTGGGCACGTCGGCGCCGGTCTCGTCGACGATGGCCGCGGTGATGCCCGGGAAGGGCAGCGTGCACGAGCCCGGCACCATCGGCGTGGCGCCCGGCAGCGGCGTGATGACGTGGCCGCCGGTCTCCGTCTGCCAGAACGTGTCGACGATGGGGCAGCGGCCGCCACCCACGTGCTTGTGGTACCACTCCCAGGCCGCCGGGTTGATGGGCTCGCCCACCGTGCCGAGGATGCGCAGGCTCGTGAGGTCGCTCTTCTTCGGGTGCACGGCCTCGTTGCCCTCGGCCGCCTTGATGAGCGAGCGGATGGCCGTCGGCGCGGTGTAGAAGATGGTGACCTTGTGCTTCTCGATCGTCTTCCAGAAGCGGGCCGCGTCGGGGAAGGTGGGGATGCCCTCGAAGACGATCTCGGTGCCGCCGAGCGCCAGCGGACCGTAGGTGATGTAGCTGTGGCCCGTGACCCAGCCGATATCGGCCGTGCACCAGAAGACGTCGTTGTCCTTGAGGTCGAAGGTCCACGCCGTCGTCAACGCCGCGTGCAGCAGGTAGCCGCCGGTGCTGTGCTGCACGCCCTTGGGCTTGCCCGTGCTGCCGCTCGTGTAGAGCAGGAAGAGCGGGTGCTCGGCGCCCACGTACTCGGGCTCGCAGGTGGCGGGCTTACCGGCCAGCTCTTCGTGCAGCCAGCGGTCTCGCGCCGCGTTCCAGGCGATCTTGCCGCCGGTACGCTTGTAGACGATGACATTGGCGATGGTGTCGCAGCCGCCCAGCGAAAGCGCCTCGTCGACGATGCTCTTCAGCGCCAGGTGCTTGCCGCCGCGCGCCTGCTCGTCGGCGGTGATGACCATCACCGCGCCGGCGTCCTCGATGCGGTCGCGCAGGCTCTGCGCCGAGAAGCCGCCGAACACCACCGAGTGCGTGGCGCCGATGCGGGCGCAGGCCTGCATGGCGGCCACGCCTTCCACACTCATCGGCATGTAGATGACGACGCGGTCGCCCTTCTTGACACCGCGCGCCTTCAGCGCATTGGCGAACTGGCTCACCTTGGCCAGCAGTTCCTTGTAGGTGACCTTGGTGACGGCGCCATCGTCGGCCTCGAAGATGATGGCGACCTTGTCGCCGAGGCCGCGCTCGACGTTGCGGTCGAGGCAGTTGTACGAGACGTTGAGCGTGCCGTCCTCGAACCACTTGAAGAACGGCGCATTGCTGGCGTCGAGCACCCGGGTGAACGGCTTCTTCCAGGTCACGAACTCCTTGGCCAGGCGGGCCCAGTAACCCTCGTAGTCGCGCTCGGCCTCGGCGACCAGCGCCTGGTAGGCCGCCATGCCCGACACTCGCGCACCCGCCACGAGCGAGGCGGGCGGCTGGTAGGTCTTGAGTTCGGACGCTTGTTCGGTGCTCATGCCTCGTGTCTCCTGGGTACGTGGGTTGGCTGGCTGCACGCCGGTGCACCCGGCGTTGCATTGCGCTAGCTTGGTGCCAAGCTCTGACAGACCCCTTACGCGGGTAAGGTCTGACGGCGCCGCCGGACCGTCATGGTGGCACCACTAGAATTTCCTGCAATCACTTCCTGCAGGCGGGGGCCTTCCCCGATAAACCGCGAACCCATGGCCGCCGACCCCACCATCGTCGAAAAAAATCGCATGCGCGCCCTGCCTGCGTTCATCTTCGCCAGCCGCTGGCTGCAGCTGCCGCTGTACCTGGGCCTGATCGTCGCGCAGTGCGTCTACGTCTTCCACTTCTGGGTCGAGCTGGTGCACCTGGTCGAGGCCGTCTTCGGCAACGCCGATGCGCTGGCCAAGCTGGTCACCAGCATCGGCTACAAGAGCGATGCGGCAGTGACCTCGCTCAACGAGACCATCATCATGCTGGTGGTGCTCGCCCTCATCGACGTGGTGATGATCAGCAACCTGCTCATCATGGTCATCGTCGGCGGCTACGAGACGTTCGTGTCGCGCCTCAACCTCGAGGGGCACCCCGACCAGCCGGAGTGGCTCAGCCACGTCAACGCCTCGGTGCTGAAGGTGAAGCTGGCCACCGCGATCATCGGCATCAGCTCGATCCACCTGCTGAAGACCTTCATCAACGCCGCCAACTACACCGACAAGGTGCTGCTGTGGCAGACGGTGATCCACATCGCCTTCCTGTTCTCGGCGCTGTCCATTGCGCTGGCCGACCGGCTCATGGCGAACAGCGGCAAGGCCGCGCACTGACGCGGGCGCTGACCCTGCGCACGCAGGGGCCGTCGCCCCCGATGCGCGGCCGATGACCCCAGGGCCGGCGGGCCCGGCGGGAGGGCCGCAGGCCCGCGATTCGGCAGGCGCCAGTAGAGTCGCGGCCCCATGAATCTGCTGCTCTTCCTGGCCGGCCTGGCCGCGCTCGTCGTCGGCGCCAACCTGCTCGTGCGCGGTGCCGGCCAACTGGCGCTGTCGTTCGGCATCTCGCCGCTCGTCGTCGGCCTCACGATCGTCGCCTTCGGCACCAGCGCACCCGAGGTGGCGGTCTCGGTCGGCGCCGTGCTTGAAGGGCAGACCGACATCGCCACCGGCAATGTCGTCGGCAGCAACATCTTCAACGTGCTGTTCATCCTCGGCGCCAGCGCGCTGATCACGCCGCTGGTGGTGAACGTCCAGCTCATCCGCCAGGAGGTGCCGATCATGATCGGCGCCTCGGTGCTGCTGCTCGCCCTCGGCCTGGATGACCGCATCGCGATGCTCGAGGGGGCGCTGCTGTTCTCGCTGCTGCTGGCCTACACGGCCTTCCTGATCGTGCAGTCGCGCCGCGCGTCGCGCGCCGCCAACGACGAATTCGCCGCCGAGAACCGGCCCGCCGCGCCCGGCGCCTGGGACGCGAAGCTGCCGGTGCAGCTGGCCCTCATCGCCGCCGGTCTCGCGGCACTGGTCCTCGGCTCGGACTGGCTCGTCACCGCGGCCGTGCAGATCGCCAAGTCGATGGGCGTCAGCGACCTCGTGATCGGCCTCACGATCGTCGCCGCGGGCACCTCGATGCCCGAGGTCGCCACCTCGATCACCGCGGCCCTCAAGGGCGAGCGCGACATCGCGGTCGGCAACGTCGTCGGCAGCAACACATTCAACATCCTGGGCTGCGTCGGGCTGTCGGGGCTGGCCGCGGGCACCGGCGGGTTGGGTGTCGCGCCTTCGCTGCTCACCTTCGACATCTGGGTCATGCTGGCCGTGGCGCTGGCCTGCCTGCCGGTCTTCGTCACCGGGCGCGAGATCGCCCGCTGGGAGGGCGGCGTGTTCCTGGCCTACTACGCCGCCTACGTGGCCTACCTCATCCTCGCCGCCCAGCAGCACGATGCACTGCCGGCGTTCTCGACGGCGATGCTCAGCTTCGTGCTGCCGATCACCATCGTCACCCTCGTCGTCGTGCTGCTGCGTCGCAAGGCGCCTGCATGACCGCTGCGGCATGATCGCGCATCGATGAACGAGCTCGCGCTGCCGCTGCTGGCACTGCTGCCTTGGCTCGGTGCCTGCCTGGTGGCGGCACTGCCAGCCGGCGCGCGGCGCGCCGTCGCGCTCGCGGCCGGCGCCACGGCCTTGCTGGCGCTGATGGCGGTGCTGCATGCGGCGCCGGCGGTCTTCGCGGGCACCGTGCCGCGCTGGAGCGTGGGCTGGCTGCCAGCCCTCGGCCTGGACTTCGGCCTGCGCATGGACGGGCTGGCCTGGCTCTTCACGCTGCTCGTCACCGGCATCGGCGCGCTCGTCGTGCTCTACGCCGCCTGGTACCTCGACCCGACCGACGCCGAGAGCCCGGCGCGGCGGTTCTACGTCTTCCTGCTGCTCTTCATGGGCGCCATGCTGGGCGTGGTGCTGGCCGACAACCTGGTCCTGCTGGTGGTGTTCTGGGAGCTGACGAGCCTGTCGTCGCTCCTGCTCATCGGCTACTGGCACCGGCGCGACGACGCGCGCCAGGGCGCCCGCATGGCGCTCACGATCACGGGCGCGGGCGGGCTGGCGCTGCTGGCCGGCGTGCTGCTGCTCGGCCACATCGCCGGCAGCTTCAAGCTCGATGTCGTGCTCGCCGCCGGCGCCACCATCCGCGCCCATCCGCTGTACGAGGTGGCTCTGGTGCTCGTGCTGCTGGGCGCGTTCACCAAGAGCGCACAGTTCCCGTTCCACTTCTGGCTGCCGCACGCCATGGCCGCGCCGACGCCGGTGTCGGCCTACCTGCACTCGGCGACGATGGTGAAGGCCGGCGTCTTCCTGCTCGCGCGGCTGTACCCGGCGCTGGGCGGCAGCGAGCCCTGGTTCTGGATCGTCACGCTGACGGGCCTGGCAACCCTGCTGCTCGGCGCCTACATCGCCATCTTCAAGCACGACCTGAAGGGCCTGCTCGCCTACTCGACGATCAGCCACCTCGGGCTCATCACGCTGCTGCTCGGCCTCGACGAGCCGCTCGCCGTCGTCGCCGGCGTCTTCCACATCATCAACCACGCGACCTTCAAGGCCGGCCTCTTCATGAGCGCCGGCATCATCGACCACGAATGCGGCACGCGCGACATGCGCCGCATCAACGGGCTCATGAAGGTCATGCCCTTCACGGCGACGCTGGGCATCGTCGCCGCAGGGGCGATGGCCGGCGTGCCGCTGCTCAACGGCTTCCTCTCCAAGGAGATGTTCTTCGCCGAAGCGCTGGCCAAGGAGGCTCATGGCGCCATGCAGTGGCTGCTGCCCGCCGGCGCCACGCTCGCCGGCGTGCTGAGCGTGGCCTACTCGCTGCGCTTCATGCACGACACGTTCTTCAACGGCGAGCCGGTCGGGCTGCCGAAGACGCCGCACGAAGCGCCCTTCTTCATGCGCCTGCCGGTGCTGCTGCTGGTGGGCCTGTGCGTCGCCGTCGGGCTGGCGCCGGCCTGGGTGGTGGGGCCGACCCTGGCCGTCGCCGCGCAGGCCGCGCTGCACGGTGCGCCGGGGGCTCCGCTGCCCGCCTACGAGCTCGCGGTATGGCATGGCCTGAACCTGCCGCTGGCCATGAGCGCCGTGGCGGTGCTGGGTGGCGTGGCGCTGTATGTCGGCCTGCATCGATTCGTCAACCTGCACCTCGTCGTGCGCCTGCCGGGCTGGGTGACCAGTGGCGGCCGCGAGGCCTTCACGCTCGCCCTCGAAGCCGGGCTGGCCGCCGCCGGCGCCTTGACGCGCGCGCTGCAGAACGGCCGCCTGCAGCACTACCTACTGCTGCTGGTGCTGATGGCGCTGGCCGCCGGGCTGGCGCCCTTCGTGGGCGCGCTGTCGCCGCCCGCCCCTTCGACCGGTGTCGCATCCTGGCATGCCGAGGGCTTGAACGCCGGCGTGGCAGTGATCGGGGGCATCGGCATCGCCGCCGCCATCGGCACCGTGCTCGCACACCGGCAACGCCTGCTCGCGTTGTTGCTCATGGGGGCCGCCGGGCTCGTCGTCTGCCTGACCTTCGCGTGGTTCTCGGCACCCGACCTGGCCCTCACGCAGCTGCTGGTGGAAGTGGTGACCGTGGTGCTGATGATGCTGGCGCTGCACTGGCTGCCGGCGCACGGGGCCAGCGGGCCCGCGGCTGGCGCCGGACGTCCTGCATCGTTCGGGCGGGCCGGGTGGGCCCTGCGCGAGTCGCTCGCGGCCCTGGCGGCAGTCGCGGTGGGCATCGGCTTCGCGGCGCTGGCGTGGGCGGTGCTGACGCGCCCCCCGGCCGCCTCGATCTCTGAGTACTTCTTGCAGACGGCGCGCAGCCTCGGCGGCGGCGGCAACGTGGTCAACGTCGTCATCGTCGACTACCGGGGTTTCGACACACTCGGCGAGATCACGGTCATGGTGATCGCCGCGCTGACGGTGCACGCGCTGCTGGCGGGCTACACGCCCCCGTGGACCCCCGCGTCGCGCGCCTTCGGCCCCAGCGTGGGCAACCCTCCCGGCGGAGGCCCAGAGGCCAGCGGCCAGCGCCCGCTGATGCTGCAGCTCGCTTCGCGCCTGGTGCTGCCGTTCGCGCTGCTGGTCTCGCTGCACCTCTTCCTGCGCGGGCACAACCAGCCTGGCGGCGGCTTCATCGCCGGCCTGGTGCTGGCCATCGCCCTCTTGCTGCAGCAGGTGGCGCATGGACAGCGCTGGGTGGCCGAGCGTGCCGGCCTGGACCACCGGCCGTGGATGGCGGGAGGGCTGCTCGTTGCCGTCGCCACGGGGATGGCCGCCTGGCTGTTCGCCGCGCCGTTCCTGACCAGCACCTACGACTACCCGTGGCTGCCCGGCATTGGCGGTGTGCCGCTCGCCAGTGCCAGCGCCTTCGACCTCGGCGTCTATGCGGTCGTCGTCGGCGCGACACTCGTCATGCTCGGGGCCATCGCACGGTTGTCGCGTGACCCCTTCGGCAAGCCGGCCCTCGAGAGGCCCTGAGATGCTGGCCCTGCTCGCCCTCTTCATCGGCACGCTCGCCGGCTGCGGCACGTGGCTGATGCTGCGCCCGCGCACGTTCGACGTCATCCTCGGGCTGACGCTGCTGTCCTACGCCGTCAACCTGTTCCTGTTCGCGATGGGGCGCGTCAAGGTCGGTGCCTTGCCCATCCTCGGCGGCGGCACGGCGCCGACGCTGGCGCAGGTGGCCGATCCCCTGCCGCAGGCGCTGGTGCTCACGGCCATCGTCATCAGCTTCGCGATGACGGCGCTGCTGCTGGCGCTGGCGCTGCGCGCACATGGCGAGGCGGCCTCGGACCATGTCGACGGCGAGGAGCCTCGTTGATGGGGCCGGGCGCGCTGTCGCTGCTCGGCGGGCACGAAATCGTGCTGCCCATCGTGCTGCCGCTGGTGGCCGGGGCACTGATCCTGCTGCTCGAGTCGGCGCGCTCCCACTGGGTGCCGGCCTTCTCGCTTGGCGCCACCCTGCTCGGCGCGCTGCTCGCGGCGGCGCTGGTGGCGCAGGCCTCGCAGGGCGAGGTGCAGGCCTACCTGCTCGGCAATTGGCGCGCGCCCTGGGGCATCGCGCTCGCGCTCGACCGCCTGGCCGCCCTCATGCTGACGCTCACCTCGGCGGTGGCGCTGGCGGCGCTGGCCTACGCCCTCGGCAGCGAGCGCACGGCCGCGAGCGCGACCTCACCCGTGGGCTCGCACTTCCACTCGCTCTTCCAGTTCCAGTTGATGGGGCTGAACGGCGCCTTCCTCACTGCCGACCTTTTCAACCTCTTCGTCTTCTTCGAGGTGCTGCTGGCCGCCAGCTACGGCCTGCTGCTGCACGATGCGACGCGCGAGCGACTGCGCGCCGCCGTGCACTACGTCGTCTTCAACCTCGCCGGCTCGGCGCTCTTCCTCGTCGCGCTCGGGTTGCTCTATGGAGTGGCCGGCACGCTCAACATGGCCGACCTGGCGCAGAAGCTGGCGCAGTTGCCGGCCACGGACGTGCGCCTCGCGCAGGCGGCGGCGCTGTTGCTGCTGGTGGTGTTCGCCGTGAAGGCGGCGCTGCTGCCGCTGTACTTCTGGCTGCCCGAGACCTACGCCAGCGCCGCGGCGCCGGTGGCGGCGCTGTTCGCCATCATGACCAAGGTCGGCGTGTATGCCATCGCACGCACGACCACGCTCACCTTCGGCGGCGGCGCGCTCGCCGGGCTCGCCCAGCCGGCGTTGCCCATCCTGGCGATGGCCACGCTCGTGCTCGCGGCGCAGGGGGCGCTGGCGGCGACGCGGTTGCGCACGCTGGCGGCCTATCTCGTCGTCGCGTCGGCAGGCACGCTGCTGCTCGCGGTGGGGCTCGGCGGCGCCGACGCGCTCGCGGCCGGCCTCGTCTACCTCGTCAACAGCACGCTGGCGGCGGCGCTGTGGTTCCTGCTCGCCGACCGCATCGGCGCGGCGCGGGCCGGCAGCGACCGGCTCGAGGCCGCGGCCTGGCTCCGCGCCTCCTGGGCGCCGCTGGGCATCGGCTTCTTCCTCGCCGCGGTCGCGGCCGCTGGCCTGCCGCCCTTGGCAGGCTTCTTCGGCAAGGCGATGCTGCTGCGCGCCGCCTTGCCCACGCCGCTCGCCCCGTGGGTGATGCTGCTGGTGCTGGGCTCGAGCCTGGCCCTGCTGGTGGCACTGGCACGCGCCGGCTCGACGCTGTTCTGGAAGCCTGCGGCCGGTCCGGCGGCAGCCTCGGTGCGCGGCCCGGGCGCCTCGCCGGCCCTGGCCCTGGGCCCGGCCGGCCGGCACGCCGCGTCTCCTGCGCAGCGGTGGGCGCTCGTGGGCCTGGCGACGGCGGTGCTCGCCACGGCCGCGGGCGCGGGCCCGCTCGCGGCCTATGCCGCTGCCACCGCCGCGCAACTGACCGAGCGCCGCGGCTACATCGAGGCCGTGCTCGGCGCGCAACCGGCGCCGCCGGCGCCGCCGGCGCACGACGTGCGCCGCGAAATGCGCGAGCGAGGCGAGCTGGAATGACGAAGCGCCGCCCGCCCGACCCGAAGAGCGCCCGGCCGGGGTTCCGGCTGTGGCCCTCACCCCTGCTGTCGGCGATGCTCTTCGCCGCCTGGCCGATGTTGAACGCCTCGTGGTCGGCCGGCCACCTGGCCATCGCGGCGCTGCTCGCGTGGGCGATCCCGATGTTCACCGCGCGCTTCCAGCCCGAGCGGCCCCGCCTCGCGGCCTGGGGCACGGCGGCGCGGTTGGTGGGCCGCGTGCTGCTCGACATCGTCGTCTCCAATGTCGAAGTGGCGCGGCGCGTGCTCGGGCCCGAGGCGGCGATCCGTTCGCGCTTCGTCTGGGTACCGCTCGCCATCCGCGACCCGCATGGCATCGTCGCGCTCGCCGGCATCATCACGCTCACGCCGGGCACGCTTTCGAGCGAGCTCACTGACGACCGGCGCTTCCTGCTCGTGCACGCGCTGCACTGCCCCGACGATGCGGCCGAGGCGGTCTTGGTGGCCACCATCCAGGCCCGCTACGAGGCGCCGCTGAGGGAGATCTTCGAGTGAGCCTCGTCGACGCCGTGCTGCCTTGGGTGATGGGCGCGCTCGCGCTGGCACTGGCGCTGAATGCGTGGCGCCTGTTCATCGGCCCGAGCCTGCCCGACCGCATCCTGGCGCTGGACACCCTCTACATCAACGCACTGGCGCTGCTGGTGGTGCTGGGCGTGCAGTGGGCCGACAAGGTGTTCTTCGAGGTGGCGCTGCTGATCGGGCTGCTCGGCTTCGTCGGCACCGTTGCACTGGCCAAGTACCTCCTGCGCGGCGACATCGTCGAGTGACGGCCAGGCCCATGAGCTCCGTGCTTCCCCTGAGCGCCCCCTGAGCCGCCCCTGAACCGCCCCTGAACCGCTCCCATGAATGCCTCCCTGCTGACCCTCGTCGACGCTGCCGTGGCCGCCCTGCTGGTCGTCGGCGCCGCCTTCGCGCTCGTGGGCTCCTGGGGCCTGGCGCGCCTGCACGACTTCCTCAAGCGCCTGCACGGCCCCAGCAAGGCCACGACGCTGGGTGTCGGCTGCGTGCTTCTGGCCTCGGCGCTTTGGTTCGCGGCGCGCGGGCAAGGGAGCTGGCAGGAAGGGCTGATCGCGCTCTTCCTGTTCATCACGGCGCCGGTGTCGGCGCACCTGCTGGTGAAGGCGGCGTTGAAGCTCGACCCATCGCTGCGGCCGGCGCCGCCACCGGCAGGGTCTGCACCCGACTGACCCGCGCGGCTTGCGCCCGAGGGCCGGGCGGCCACCCGGCGCGACGCTGCCCGCGGGCACCTTCGAGGGGGGCCCTTGAGTAAACTGCGGCGCACCCGCTCACCCCCCAGGGCGCCTGTCGAGAACCGCATGACCACCATCCAGAAGGCCGACCTCGTCGAGAGCGTCGCCGCGGCGCTGCAGTACATCAGCTACTACCACCCGGCCGACTACATCGCCCACCTGGCGCGTGCCTACGAGCGCGAGCAGGGCCCCGCGGCCAAGGACGCCATCGCGCAGATCCTCACCAACAGCCGCATGTGCGCCGAGGGCAAGCGCCCCATCTGCCAGGACACCGGCATCGTCAACGTGTTCCTCAAGATCGGCATGGACGTGCGCTTCGCGGGCTTCACGGGCTCGGTGGAAGACGCCGTCAACGAAGGCGTGCGCCGTGCCTACCTCGACCCCGACAACAAGCTGCGCGGCTCGGTGCTCGCCGACCCGCTTTTCGAGCGCAAGAACACGAAAGACAACACGCCCGCCGTCGTGCACATGAGCGTGGTGCCCGGCCACACGGTGGACGTGACCGTCGCTGCCAAGGGCGGCGGCAGCGAGAACAAGAGCAAGTTCATCATGATGAACCCGAGCGACAGCCTCGTCGACTGGGTGATGAAGACGGTGCCGACGATGGGCGCCGGCTGGTGCCCGCCCGGCATGCTCGGCATCGGCGTCGGCGGCACGGCCGAGAAGGCCATGCTGATGGCCAAGGAAGTGCTGATGGAGCCGATCGACATGTTCGAGCTGCTCGCGCGCGGCCCGAAGAGCAAGCTCGAGGAGCTGCGCATCGAGCTCTACGAGAAGGTCAACGCGCTCGGCATCGGCGCGCAGGGCCTGGGTGGCCTCACCACCGTGCTCGACGTGAAGATCGCCACCTGGCCCACGCACGCGGCCAGCAAGCCGGTGGCGATGATCCCCAACTGCGCCGCCACGCGCCACGCGCACGTGGTGCTCGACGGCTCCGGCCCCGCCTACATGGAGCCGCCGAGCCTGGACCTGTGGCCCAAGGTGAACTGGGCGCCCGACGAGAAGAAGAGCAAGCGCGTCGACCTCAACACGCTCACCCCGGCCGAGGTGGCGAGCTGGAAGCCGGGCGACACGCTCTTGCTCAACGGCAAGATGCTTACCGGGCGCGATGCCGCGCACAAGCGCATCCAGGACATGCTCGCCAAGGGCGAGAAGCTGCCGGTGGACTTCACCAACCGCGTCATCTACTACGTCGGCCCGGTGGACCCGGTGCGCGACGAGGTCGTCGGCCCCGCCGGCCCCACCACCGCCACGCGCATGGACAAGTTCACCGAGATGATGCTGGCGCAAACCGGCCTCATCGCCATGATCGGCAAGGCCGAGCGCGGCCCCGTCGCCATCGAGGCGATCAAGAAGCACAAGAGCGCTTACCTGATGGCCGTGGGCGGCGCCGCCTACCTCGTGGCCAAGGCCATCAAGGGCGCCAAGGTGCTGGGCTTCGCCGACCTCGGCATGGAAGCCATCTACGAGTTCGACGTCAAGGACATGCCGGTGACGGTGGCGGTGGACGCCAGTGGCACGAGCGTGCACAACACCGGGCCGCGCGAGTGGCAGGCGCGCATCGGGAAGATACCGGTGGCGGTGGCCTGAGCCGCGCCGCCGGCTGGGCGGGGTGGCTCAGTACGCCGACTGGTCCGCCGAGTCAGTACGCCAACCTGGTGCGCCAACTTAGTGAGCCGCCCCCAGGCGCGGCACGCTGAGGAACCCGCCTCTCCGATAGGGCAGTTGCACGCGCCGCACGCCCGAGATGCGGCGCGCCAAGTGGCGCACCTGGTTCACCAGTTGCAGCGCGAGGTCCGTCTTGGCGTGCTGGCCGCCCTGCTCGTACATGGGGTGCACGGCCAAGTGCAGGATGTGCAGCACCTCGGCGCTGGTGCGCAGGTAGAGCACCACCCCGATGGGGAAGCCCGGGCGCCGTTCGCGGTGGCAGGCAAAGAGGCACTGAGCGCCGTTTTTCGGAATGCCGATGTGGATGCGGTTGCCATCCCGCAGGATCTCGGGGGCGCCGAACTCTTCCACGCACGCCTTGATCGAGTCGATCAGCGAGGGCTGGCGCGGATGGAAGTAGAAGAGCGCCTCGACGTCCTTCCACAAACTCGCGTCGACGCTGGACATGAAGGCGATCGGTCCCGCGTCCGGATCGACGGCCGGGCGGGCAACGAGGGCAGCGTGGTGGGCAGCGGACATCATCACTGGCGAGTCTCGCCTCTGGGGCGACCAGGGGAACCGAGGAGAAGCATGTTGTTCCCCGGCTTCCGCGGCCGGCAAGGCCGGAATCGGCAGGCCTGGCACCTCGCGTGAAGTCTTGCGGCCGCCCGACCGCGGGGTGGTCCGCCAGACTCGCCCGCAAGTGGTGCGCAGAGTGGCCTGGCAGGCGGTGGGGAACTCAGCGCACGCGGTCCGCCCCGCCGCCGAAGAGCCCACGCAGCCACGCCAGGAGGCGAGCCAGCAGCCCGGGGGGTGCGGCAGGAACGGCGGGCGCCGCCACGCCGTAGCGCTCGACCAGCCTGGCGCCGAATGCCTCGAAGAACTCGCCAGCCATCTTCTGCGCCGCCATGTCCACGAGGCGCGAGCCCACCTGCGCCAGGCGGCCGCCGACCGAGGCGTGTGCCGTGTAGTGCAGCAGCGTCTCGGCCGGCCCCTTCGGCTCGAGACGGATGGCCGCCTGGCCCTTGCCGTGGCCCGCCGCCCCTCCCTGCCCTTCGAAGTGCAGCGTGTACGACACCGGCGGCACGATGTCGGCCAGGCGCAACTTGCCCTTGAAGCGCGCCTTGACCGGGCCCACGGCGGCGGTCACATGCACCTCGTACTCGTTCTCGCCGGTGGCGGTGATGGTCTCGCAGCCCGGGATGGCCGAGCGCAGCAGCTCGATGTCGTTGAGGGCGGCCCAGGCCTTGGCCTGGTCGACGGGCAGGCTTTGCGTGCTGTTCAGTTCCATGGGGTGCGGGAGAGTGGGTTCACGAAGCCAGGGAGGGGCGGCCGATGGTCGGGGCGTCGAAAGGCGCGCCGGTTCGACCGCGTCGGGTAGGGCCGGGGGCGGCCGGCCGCGCCAGCGCCTGCACCAGCTGCGACAGCGCCTGCAGGTTGTGCACGGGCAGGCTCTGGCTCACATGCGGCAGCATGGCGCGCACGCCCGCCGCGCGCGGCTCGAAGCCGGCGTAGCGCAACAAGGGGTTCAGCCAGATGACGCGGCGCGCGCTCTTGGCCAGGCGCTCCATCTGGAAGGCGAGCTCGGGCGCGTCGTCGCCGTGCTCCAGGCCGTCGCTCACCAGCAGCACCGTGGCGCGGCTGCCGAGCACGCGCCGCGCCCAGCGCTGGTTGAACTCGCGCAGGCAGGCCGCGATGCGCGTGCCGCCGGCCCAGTCGTGCACGCCGGCCATGGCGCGTGCCACCGCGAGGTCGGGGTCGCGGCCGCGCAGCCAGGGCGTGAGCCGCGTGAGGCGCGTGCCGAAGACGAAGCTCTCGACACGCGGGTGCGCCGAGGCCAGCAGGTGCGCAAAGTGCAGCAGCACGCGCGAATAGCGCGACATCGAGCCCGAGATGTCGGCCAGCACCACGAGCGGTGGCGGCACGTCCAGCGTGGCGCGGTAGCGCAGCGCCGCGAAGTCGCCGCCGTGCCGGCCCGCCTCGCGCAGCGTGGCACGCATGTCCACGCGCCCGCGGTGCGAGGGCCGCTGCCGCCGCGTAGGCAGCGGCGGGAAGGCGACGTGCAGGTTCGCCAGCTCGCGCAGCGCGCTGCGGTACTCGTCGGCGCTCATGGTCTCGAAATCGGCCTGGCGCAGGTGCTCGCTCGCGCTGGCCGTGAGCGTGGCCTCCAGTTCCAGCTCCTCGGGCGGCGGTGGCGGCGGCGGCGCATGCGGCGAGGCCGGGAAAAGCGCATCGCCCAGCCGCCGGTTCTCGCGCACGGGCGGCGGTGCCTGGCTGCGCACCTTGGGCAGCAGCAGCGCCCGCATGCGGCCGGTGAGATCCGGGTCGCGCCAGTAGAGCCCGAAAGCCTGGTCGAACAGGTCCTGGTGCGCGTGCCGCTCGACGAAGCAGGCGCTCAGCACGGCATGGAAGTCGGCGCGGCTCTCGAGGCCGGCCAGCGGCAGCGCCTGCAGCGCGAGCTGGATGCGGTCGCTGCCCACCGGCAGGCCCGCCGCGCGCAGCACGCGGGCGAAGTGCATGACGTTGGCGGCCAGGTGACCGGGCCGCCCGGCCAGCACGCCGCCGCTCACGCTGCTGCCCGGCGTGCTGCCCGTCGCACCCGCGTTCACACCGCAGCCGCCTGCTGCCGCACCTGGTCGAGCAGCCGCTGCACCTCGTCGACGTTGACGCGCGCGATGTCGTCCTGGTACTTGAGCAGCAGGCCGAGCGTGCTCTGCACGATCTCGGGGTCGAGCTGGATCGCGTCGAGCTCGCGCAGCGCGCGCGCCCACTCGATGGTCTCCGCCACGCCGGGCAGCTTGTAGAGGTCGAGCGTGCGCAGCCGCTGCACGAAGGCGACGATCTCACCGGCCAGCCGCTGGCCGGCCCCGGGCACGCGCCGACGCAGGATCTCGGCCTCGCGCGCCGCGTCCGGGAAACCCACCCAGTGGTAGAGGCAGCGGCGCTTCACAGCGTCGTGGATCTCGCGTGTGCGGTTGCTCGTGAGCACGACGATGGGCGGGTGCAGCGCGCGCACGGGGCCGAGCTCGGGAATGGTGATCTGCCACTCCGACAGCACCTCGAGCAGGAAGGCCTCGAAGGGCTCGTCGGCGCGGTCGAGCTCGTCGATCAGCAGCACCGGCGCGACCGGGTTGGCCGGGTCGATCGCCTGCAGCAAGGCCCGCTTGGTGAGGAAGCGCTCACTGAACAGCTCGGCGGCGAGGGCCTCGCGGCCCTGCTTCGCACCGGCGCCGGTGGCCTCGGCGAGGCGGATCTCCATCATCTGCCGGCCGTAGTTCCACTCGTAGGCGGCGCCCGACAGGTCCAGCCCCTCGTAGCACTGCAGCCGGATCAGCGGCCGGCCCAGCATCGCGCTGAGCGTGCGCGCGATCTCGGTCTTGCCGGTGCCGGGCTCGCCCTCCAGGAACAGCGGGCGCTGCAGCTTCAGCGCCAGGTAGACGCAGGTGGCCAGCCGGCGGTCGGCGATGTAGTCCAGCGTCGCCAGGCGGGCCAGGGTGTCGTCGATGCTGGTGGGCAGGGCTTGATCGGACACGGGAGGCTCCAAAAGAAACGCCGCACCCGGTGCGGCGTTTCCCGGGGTCGAGGGAAGGCTTCAGCCGACGGCGCGGCCCGCCAGCACCGGGATCAGCGCGGCGCGGTACTCGGCCGAGCCGTGCAGGTCGCTGTTCAGCCCGTCGGCACTGACCGTGGCGCCGGCCAGCGCGGCGGCCGACCAGTTGGCCGCCAGCCTGGCTTCCAGTTCCTTGGCGCGGAACACGCCCGGCCCGGCGCCGGTGACCGCCACGCGAACGCCCTGCGGGCCCTTGCTGACGAACACGCCGACGATCGAGAAACGCGACGCCGGCTGCTTGAACTTCTGCCAGCCGGCTTTCTCGGGCACCGGGAAGCTGACCGCAGTGATCACCTCGCCCTCGGCCAGCGCGGTCTCGAACATGCCCTTGAAGAAATCGTCGGCGGCGATGTTGCGGCTGCCTGTTCCCGATTGGGTGTGCACCGTGGCGCCCAGCCCCAGCACCGCTGCGGGATAGCAGGCGGCCGGGTCGTTGTTGGCCAGGCTGCCGCCGATCGTGCCTCGGTTTCGCACCTGGCGGTCGCCGATCTTGCCGGCCAGGTCGGCCAGCGCGGGGATGGCCTTCTGGACCTCGGCACTGGCGCCGACGGCGGCATGGGTGGTCATCGCACCGATCCTGACGACGCCGCCGCTGACGGTGATGCCCCTCAGCTCGGCGATCGCCCCCAGGTCGACCAGCGCCTCGGGGGCGGCCAGGCCGAGCTTCATCGACGACAGCAGGGTCTGGCCACCGGCGATCAGCTTGGCGCCGTCGGCTGCGGCGGCACGGGCGGCCTCGGCCACCGAGGCGGGGTTGGCGTAGGTGAAGGCTTGCATGCGGGTTGTCTCCTGGCGGATCGGCGGAACGCGAGACCTTGCTGCCGTCTCGACGCAACAGATCCGAGTGTAGGCCGACGCCGGTTCCGGTACCGGCATCCGGCCAATCGGGGGATGGGGGGGTGGGGGTGGCCCGAAGGGCGGGTCGGGCGTCCCTATGAACCCCCGGAAGTCCACTGCGCCTTATGCTTCCGGCTTTGACTGCGGCGGCAGCGGCGCGCCGCGCGCCGCGACACACGACCATGGACAACGTCGACCTCAACGTGCTGCGCCAGATCACCCAGTGGCTGGCATCCGGCCACCGCGTGGTGCTGGGCACCATCACCCGCACCTGGGGCTCGGCGCCGCGGCCGCCGGGCTCGTCGGTGGCGATCCGCGACGACGGGCTGGTCGCCGGCAGCGTCTCGGGCGGCTGCATCGAGGACGACCTGGTCGACAAGGCGCGCGCCGGCGCGCTGGCCACCGGCCTGCCGCAGGTGGTGCGCTACGGCATCGACGCCGACACCGCGCAGCGCTTCGGCCTGCCCTGCGGCGGGCTGATCGAGCTGGTGCTCGAACCGGTGCAGCCGCGCACCCGGCTCGATGAACTGCTGGCGCGGCTGGCGCGCGGCGAGCGGGTGCGGCGGGTGCTGACGATCGCCAGCGGCGAGGTCGAGCTGCAGCCGGCCAACGACACCGACGAGCTCGAACTCACCGACACCACCCTCACCACCCACCACGGCCCGCGCTGGCGGCTGCTGCTGATCGGCGCCGGCCAGATGACGCAGTACCTGGCGCAGATGGCCAGCGCGCTGGACTACCAGGTGATCGTCTGCGACCCGCGCGAGGAATACGCCACCGGCTTCGAGGTGCCCGGCGCGACGCTGCTGCGAACGATGCCCGACGACTGCGTGGTCGAGCTGAAGCCCGATGGCCACACCGCGATCATCGCGCTGACCCACGACCCGAAGATGGACGACCTGGCGCTGATGGAGGCGGTGGCCAGCGAGGCCTTCTACATCGGCGCGATCGGCTCGCGGCTGAACCAGGCCAAGCGCAAGGCGCGGCTGAAGGAGCACTTCGGCATCGGCGACGAGCAGCTGGCGCGCATCCACGGCCCGGTGGGCATCAAGAACGGCGCGCGCACGCCGCCCGAGATCGCGATCAGCATCCTCGCCGAGCTGACCGCGGTGCGCTACGGCTTGCGCATTCCCGAGCCGCTGGTGGTCAGGGCGCAGGCGGCGGTGGCGGCGGGCTGCAGCACCTGAGCGCGCGCGCCGGCGCGGGGGTCGCTGCGGTCACTGCGCGATGGTCTCGGCGCCGATCAGCTCGGCGTAGCCCATCATCGACAGCGGCGGCGGCAGCTTCAGCTCGCGTGCGGCCGGCATGCGGATCTGGTAGCTGAAGCGCTTGAGCGCCTCGACCGGCAGCGACGAGGCTGGTTGCTTGCCGAACAGGATGCGCTCGGCCTTGTGCGCGGTGAACTGGCCGACGTTGTAGTAACGGCTGACCAGGCCCGACAGCGCGCCGGCCTGCATCAGCTGCTCGGTCGACGCAAAGGTCGGCAGCCCCACGGCCATCGCCGCGGGAATGATGATGCCTTCGGCCAGCGTGCCCAGGAAGCTGTCGGGCGGCAGGTACAGCCACTGCGCCCCGGCGTCCTTGAGTTCGCGCACCAGGTCGGCGGCGCCTTCGGCGCTGGGCTTGCGCTGGGCATCGAGCCGGAACGTGCGCTCGACCGTGTGGAAACCGCGCTCCTTGCCCAGCTTGCGGATCTCGTCGAGCACCACCACCGAGTTGCGCTCGGTCGGCGTGTACAGCACGCCCAGCGTGTCGAACGGCCGATAGGTGGCGATCGCGCGGATCTGCGCGTCGGTCGGCACCACGTGGGTGACGCCGGTGATGTTGCGCTTGTGGTTGGCCAGGTCGGGCACGATCTTGGCCTGCACCGGCGCGGCCACCAGCGTGAACACCGTCGGGATGTCGGTGATGTGCTGGCCGCGCACGACGCCGTCGAACGGCCCGACCACCCCCAGCGTGACCGAGGTGCCCCAGGTGTAGATCAGGTCGGGCTTGGCGCTGCGGATCTCGTCCAGGATCGCCGGCATCCGGGTCGCGTCGCGGTTGATGTCGCGGTAGGTGATCTCCACCGGCAGCTTGCGCGAGGTGAAGTACTCCTCGAAGCCCTTCTCCACGTCGGTCATGCCGCGAAAGGTGACCGCGTGGATGCGCAAGGGCTTGTCGGCACGGGCGGCGTGGCCCAGCACCGGCAGGCTGGCGGCGGCGGCGGCCAGCAATTGCCGGCGGTTGAGGGTCGGGTTCATCGTGGTCGTGCTTTCGATTGGAGTGGGGGACGCTGCAGAGGTGATCAGGCCGGGGCCAGCGCCGGCTGTGTGCTGCGCCGCGTGGCCAGCAGGAAGGCGATGCCGCAGACCGCCACCAGGCCGCCGAGGGCGACGAAGCTCAGGCGGTAGTCCAGCCAGCGCAGCAGCACGGCGGCCAGCAGCGGGCCCATCGCGTTGCCCAGCCGCTCGAGCAGGCGGTACACGCCGTAGACCGTGCCCTCGCCCAGGCGCTCGATCTCGGGGCCGCAGTGCTCGCTGACCAGCGCGCTCTGTGCCGAGATCGACATCGACTGGCCCAGGCCGACCAGCACCACCGCCAGGAACATCCAGCCGACCCCGGCGCCGGCCAGCATCAGCACGCCGCCCAGGCCCGAGACCACCAGGCCACCGCCGACCAGCCAGTGCATGCGCTCGGTGCTGGTGGCCCAGCCGGCGGTCAGCGGGGCCAGCACGACCATCGCCACCGCGTAGGTCATCAGCACGCGGCCGGCCATCGACTGGGTGTCGCCGATCGCGCTGACGTACAGCGGCATCAGGTAGAAGCACAGGCCGGTCAGCAGGATCTTCGCCGGCATCGCCGCCAGCCCGGTGACGGCCATGAAGCGGCCGTTGCCGACCAGCGCGACGATCTCCGACAGCCGCGGCAGGCGCGCCGCGACGCGGCCGCCCCCCGCGCTGGCGGCGGGCAGCTGGCGGATCGCCAGGATCGAACCGGCCGCCAGCAGCGCGGCGATCGCGAAGGTCGGGCGCACGCCGATGTTGTCGGCCAGGATGCCGCCGATCGACGGGCCGCACACGGTGGCGGCCATGATCGCGCCAACGAACAGCGCGAAGCTGCGCGCCCGGGTGGCCGGTGTCGCATGGTCGAGCACGAAGGCCTGCCCGGCGACGAAGACCATCGCATAGCCCACCGCGCACAGCGAGCGCCACAGCAGCAGGTCCAGCACGTTGTGGGCCAGCGCGGTGGCCACGAAACCGACGGCGGCCACCGCGGCGCCGGTCAGCATCGTGCGGCGGTGGCCGACACGCTCGCACCACACGCCGATGATCGGCTGGCCCAGTGCGACGATGAACATGAACAGCGCGAT
Source organism: Burkholderiaceae bacterium (assembly GCA_016790515.1). Taxonomy (GTDB): domain Bacteria; phylum Pseudomonadota; class Gammaproteobacteria; order Burkholderiales; family Burkholderiaceae_C; genus Pseudaquabacterium. Next base: position 19,377 of record JAEUOY010000041.1, read on the forward strand.
CGGCAGCCCGACCACCAGCTCGGGCGTCAGCCAGGGCAGCGGCACCTGCAGTTCCTTGACATAGCCGGGCAGGAACGAACGGGTCAGCTCCTCGGCCAGGATGAACACGAACAGCGGCGTTCGCACCTTGGCCAGCTCGGTCTCGTTGCCGCGGGCGGCCGCGGGCTCGGCGCCGAAGCGGAAGCGCTGGGCCAGGCGCACCAGCCCCGCCTGGGCGGCGGTCTGGCCCGGCGGGCGCTCGTGGGCCGGCAGGCGGCGGCCGTTCTCGACCTCGCGGGCCAGGACCTCGAAATGGGCGTTGACGCGGGCCAGCGCTGCCTCCAGGTGGCCGACCAGGCCGCCGAAGGCCAGGTCGCCGCGCGGCCGGCTGCGCGCGGTGAAGTCACCGCCGGCGCCACGGTCGAAGACATCGCCCAGCGCGCGCAGCCCGGCGTCGAGCTTGGCGCCGGCCATGTAGTGCAGCAGCTCCAGCGTGAAGAACAGCGACACCACCAGCACCACCAGCACGTCGTACAGCATGTCCAGCACGATCGCGTCGACGAAGCTCACGTCGATGCCGATGTGCAGGATGCCCAACGGCCGGGTGCCGGCGGCGATCGGCAGCGACACCACGTACTGGTTGCCCACCCGCACCGCCGGCGACACCGCGTCGGGCGTCTTCAGCAGCGCCAGCACCGCGGGGCTGCGCAGGTAGGACTCGGCGCCGGAGGGCGCGCTGAAGCGCTGGTGCAGTGCCTTGCCCTGGGCATCGGTCAGCGCGATGTAGGAGACCTCGGGCATCTCCTTGCGCACCTCGTCGAAGCGCTGCTCGACCCCGGTGAGTTCGCCGAACGCCACGCCGGCCGCCTCGGCCCTGATCACCAGCGCGCGCACCGACGCACCGGCGCTGGCCACCTTCTTGGCCATCTCGGGTGCCAGCGCGGCCTCGAAGGCGCGGTGCGACATCGCCGCATTGGCCACCAGCGCCAGCAGCACCACCAGCGTCAGCACGCCGGCCAGGCGCAGGTAGACCCCGCGCAGGTATCCGTTGTTCATCACTTTGCCCCTCGGTGCTGTGCACGCAGATCGGTGACCTGGCTGTCGGCCAGCCGCACCGTCTCGACGAACTGGCGCAGCGCCGGGCCGAACGGCCCGCGCGCGGTGCTGGCCAGGCTGCCGGTGACGCCGCCGACCCGCAGCGCCTGCTCGGCCGCGCTGACGTCGCGGTCGAGCCGGCTCATCACCCGCAGCAGCGCCAGCGACGACAGGCCGGCCGACAGCACGAACATCAGCGCCGTGCCCAGCGCCAGCTGGCGGCCGACGTTGTGGATCGAGTCCTGCACGCGCTCGTTCGAGTAACGCAGCACCGCGTGGCCGACGGTGAGGCCGAAGTTGTTCTCGATCGACATCCCGGCGGCCGATTCGTCGTCGTGCTCGGTGAACCAGCCCTCCTCGCTGCTGGCCGCCGCCTTGCGCGCCGTCTCGATCCAGTGCACGGGCACCGGGCGCGACATGCGCAGGCTGTCGGTGCTGTAGAGCATGCGGCCCTCGGGGTCGAAGATGTCGATGCTCAGGATCAGGTCGTCGGTGGCGCGCTCGCGCTGCAGGGTGCCCGGCAGCGTGACGATGTCGGCGAACTGCAGCCCCAGCGACAGCGAGGACTGGATGCTGTTCTCGATCGAGCGGCCGGTCACCAGCAGCCGCTCCTTGACGATGCTGGTGGCGGTGCTGCGGTACTTGAAATAGTTCAGCAGGCCGGCCATGCCGACCGCGAAACCGCAGACGATCACCGCCACGCCGACCATGCGGCGCTTCGTCGATTCCATGGGATTCACTCCTCGAACCCGGCAACAGGCCCGGTCCTGGGACTTGTTATCGGGCGCCATCGGCGCAGCTTGAGCCCCGGCCGGACGTTCGACCGCGTCGGCAGCGGCCAAAAAGTTCCTCAACTGGGTCCGCTGCGTTGCCGATAGCCCGATGGAACGCCCGGGCTGCCGCCAGGCGACGCAACGACGGGGCAGCCGACACCTGGACGCGCCCGCCGGCATCGGCGGCACGACCCGCCACAAGGCCGAAAGGAGAGGAATGAACGAGTCGACTGTCTGCACGACCGCTGGGCGTGCAAGTTCGCTGCTGACGACCGTCGCCGGAGGGCCGGCGCGATGAAGTCGCCCCTGGCCGTCGTCCCGCGCGACGACTTCGCCGGCGACACCGTGCCCGGCGAGCTGGTCGACATCGCCTGGGAACCGCCGCTGCGCGGCCCGCGCCGGCCGCTGACCACCTGGCGCGACTACATGGCCCAGGCCAGCCGCATCGTCGGCCGTTTCCACGGCCAGTTCGCGCTGCAGCGCTTCGACTACGAGCACCCGGTGCGGCTGCAGTCGGGCACGCCGCTGCGCATGAAGAAGCCCTACACGGTCAGCGTGGCCTACACCGAATGGGGCCCGGCCGACGCGCCGGTGCTGGTGTGCTGCGGCGGCGTGGCCAACGTGGCGATGCGCTTCAGCTACCTGGCCTCCGACCTGAGTGACCGCTTTCGCGTGATCTGCATGGACTGGCTGGGCCGCGGCCGCTCGGGCTGGCTGGCGGCCGAGGGTGACTATTCGCTGGCCACCTACGCCGAACAGCTGCGCCAGATGATCTTGCACCTGGGCCGCAGGCCGGTCACGGTGCTCGGCTCGTCGATGGGCGGCAGCGCCGCGATCGAGCTGCTGGCGCGCCACCCGAAGATGATCGACCGGCTGATCCTGAACGACGTCGGCCCGCACATCCCGGCGCGGCGCCGCAAGCGCCGTGCCGACACGATCGCGCGGCACTACGTGTTCCGCGAACCGTCGGACCTGCTGCGCAAGATCGGCGCGTCGCAGAAGAACGACGGCCCGGTCGGCGACGACATCCGCTTCAACCTGACCTTCCACCAGACCCGCTGGTGCGACGAGGAGGGCGGGCGCATCTACCGCCACGACGTTCGCGCGATGCAGGCCTACCGCCGCGACGCGCAGCGCAGCCTGCTGCAGTGGGCGCAATGGCAGCATGTGAACTGCCCGATGCTGCTGATCCACGGCCTGCAGTCCGATGCGCTGTTCGAGCCGACGATCCGCCGCATGATGCGCGGCAAGCCGGTGTCGCTGATGCGCATCCCCGACACCGGGCACGCCCCGCTGCTGGCCGACCGCAACCACATCTGGTTCATCCGCCAGTGGCTGACCGGCGAGCAATGCCCCGACGGCGAATGGTCGGTGCTGCATGCGCCGGCGCGCGACCCGTATCCCGGCAACCCGATCCCGTTCGCACCGGCCAGCGCGCTGCGCTGATGCGAGCCCCGCGAAGATGTTCGAGCCCTTTCCCCGCGGCACCGTGCTGCATTTCGTCCGTCACGGTGCCACTGCGGCCAACCTGGTCGGGCTGCGCTGCGGCGGCGACCTCGACCTGCCGCTGACCGACATCGGCCGCCGCCAGGCCCATAGCGTGGGCCAGGCGCTGCGCGCGGCGAACCCGCCGATCGTGCGGATCGTCACCAGCAACCTGCAGCGCACCCGCGACACCGCGGCGATCATCGCGCTGGAGCTGGGCGCCGCCGCCGCGCCGCCGGAGCTGGTGATCGAGCCCGGTTTCGCCGAGCGCCATCTCGGCGACTGGAACCTGGCGCCGACCGCCGACACCGAGATCGCGCTGCGATCGGGCCTGGCGCCGCCCGGCGGCGAGGCCGCCGACGTGTTCCACGCCCGCATCGTCGCCGCGCTCGAGCGCATCCGCCCGCTGCTGGCGCAGCCGCTGCTGCTGGTGGGCAGCAAGGGCGTGGCCCGGGTGCTGGGCGAGTTGAGCGGCCTGCCCGGCCGGCTGGCGCTGGACAACGGCGTGCTGTGCCGTTTCGAGCTGGGACCGCGTTTCGAAGAACTGGCTGACCTGGAGACCTCATGAGCAGAACGCCTCCTCCGATCGACGGGGCCGCCTGGGCACCGCGGGTTCCGCTGGCCGTGATCGCCGCGCTCGCGTTGGTGGCGCTGGCGCTGGACCTCGTCGTGCATCGGGGCGCCGTGGCCTTCAGCGTGCCGTTCACGCTGGTCGCGCTGCCGTGGATCACCGCAGCGCTGTGGCCGCGCCGCGCCGCCGCACCGGCCGACGAGCCGAACGACGCCCCCGCCGCCAGCGCCGCGCCGCTGCAGGCGCCGCCGGCACTGCCGGGGCTGTGGGCCACCACCGACGAGCACGGCCGCTGCACTGCTGCCGGCGAGGGCGTCGCCCGCTGGCTGGCGATCGATGCCGCGGCGCTGCTGGGCCAGCCGGTCGAGGCCTTGTTCGGGCCGCTGCAGCGCGAGCAGGTCGCTCAGGCGCTGCGCGACGCGCTGGCCGGAACGCCGCAGCAGCTGTGCCTGCCCTGCCACTGCGGCGGCAGCGGCGAGCGCTGGCTGCAGCTGGCGCTGGCGCCGCTGCCGGCCGGCGACGACGCGCCGCGCGGCTGCAGCCTGCAGGCGCTGGACGTCACCGACCTGCAGCGCGCACTGGAGACTGCGCTGACCAAGGAGCGGCGCCTGCGCATCATCATGGACCAGATCCCGGTGACGGTGTCCTACATCGACGCCGAGATGCGCTACCGCTACATCAACCGGGCGCAGCAGCAGTGGCTGGGCCACGACGAGTCCGAGGTGGTGGACCACCTGGTGCGCGACGTGGTCGGCGAGCCGGTCTATGCCGACATCGAGCCGCGACTGCGCCTGGCGCTGCAGGGCCAGGAGGTACCGCTCGAGCGCCAGCGCACCGACCGCCACGGCAACCCGGTGTGGCACTCGGGGCGCCACGTGCCGGACTTCGACGACCAGGGCAACGCGATCGGCGTCTACACGGTGTTCTTCGACGTCTCGCAGCGCGCGCTGGCCGAGCAGCGGCTGCGGCAGCGCGAGCAGGAACTGCTGCAGCGCGAGAACGAGCTGCGCCAGGCCAAGGAGGCGGCCGAGAACGCCAGCCGCGCCAAGAGCGAGTTCCTGGCCAACATGAGCCACGAGATCCGCACCCCGATGAACGGCGTGCTGGGGCTGACCGAGCTGCTGCTCGAAACCCCGCTGGACACCCAGCAGCGGCCCTTCGTCGAGACGGTGCGCAATTCCGGCGAGACGCTGCTGTCGATCATCAACGACATCCTCGACTTCTCGAAGATCGAGGCCGGCAAGCTCGAGACCGAGTCGCTGGACTACGACCTGTACCAGGCGGTGGAGGACGTGGTGCAGCTGCTCGCCCCGCGCGCCCACGCCAAGCAGCTGGAACTGGCCTGCCGCATCGACGAGCACCTGCCCACCGCGCTGCGCGGCGACCCGTTCCGGCTGCGCCAGGTGCTGACCAACCTGATCGGCAACGCGGTCAAGTTCACCGACAACGGCGAGGTGCTGGTCGACGTGCAGCGGCAGGACGAGAACACGATGCGCTTCTGCGTCCACGACACCGGCGTCGGCATCCCGCCGGAGGTGCGTGCGCGGCTGTTCAAGGCCTTCGAGCAGGCCGACGGCTCGACGACGCGGCGTTTCGGCGGCACCGGCCTGGGGCTGGCGATCTGCCGCAGCCTGGTCGAGCTGATGGGCGGCGAGATCGGCGTCGACAGCACGCCCGAAGATGGTTCGACCTTCTGGTTCACGCTGCCGATCGTTCCGGCGCACAGCGCGCCGGCGAACGCCAACCCGCGGCTGCTGCACCGCCGCAACGTGCTGGTGGTCGACGACAACGCCACCAACCGCGACATCCTGGAGCATCACCTGGCGGCCGGCGGCATGCGCGTGGCCACCGCCTGCGACGGCGTCGAGGGGCTCGCGCTGCTGCGCGAGGCCCAGCAGCGCGGGAAGGCCTTCGACATCGCGGTGATCGACATGAAGATGCCGCGCATGGACGGCATCACGATGGCCACCGCGGTGCGCGCCGACCCGGCGCTGGCCGCGGTGCGGCTGGTGCTGGTGACCTCGCTGCATTCGACCGACGAGCTGGCCCGCGCCCGCCAGGCCGGCATCGACGCCTACCTGTCCAAGCCGGTGAAGCGGCTCGAGCTGTTCCGCGCGCTGGCCCAGACGGTCGGCGAGGTGCCGATCGAATCGGCGCCGGCGCCGGGCACCACGGACCGGCCGATGATCCGTGCCCGCGCCCTGCTGGCCGAGGACAACGGCGTCAACCAGGTGGTGGCGCGCAACATGCTGAAGGCGCTGGGCTGCGAGTTCGTCATCGTGCCCAACGGCCAGGAGGCGCTGCAGGCAATCCAGCGCGAGCATTTCGACATCGTGCTGATGGACTGCCAGATGCCGGTGATGGATGGCTACGCCGCGACGCGGGCGATCCGCGAGCACCAGGCCGCGCTGGCCACGCCGATCCGCACCCCGGTCGTCGCGCTGACCGCCAATGCGCTGGTCGGCGACGCCCAGGCCTGCCTGGACGCCGGCATGGACGACCACCTGGCCAAGCCCTACACCCGGCAGCAGCTCGCCGCGGTGATGACGCGCTGGCTGCCGGCCGAACTGATCGAACGGCCGAAGCCGGCGGGCAGCGACGCCCCGGGCGCTGCCGCCGCGGCGGCAGCGGCCAAGCCCAAGCCCAACGCCGGCATGCTGGACCAGCGTGCGCTGGACAACATCCGCGCCGTCGACGACGACGGCTCGGTACTCGACGAGGTGATCCAGATGTTCCTGGACGAGATCCCGGTCCACCTGGCCGGGCTGCGCCAGGCCCAGGCCGACGGCGACGCGGCCGAGATGGCCCGGGTGGCGCACGCGATGAAGTCCTCCAGCTTCAACGTCGGCGCGAAGGCGCTGGGCGAGCTGTGCAAGCGGCTGGAGCGCCAGGGCAAGGACGGCGACATCACCGGCGCCGGCGACCTGATCGCGGCGATCGAGATCACGCTCGAGGACGTCAAGCCGCTGCTGCGTGCCGAGATGAGGGTGGCAGCATGAGCCCCGCACGAGCGCCCGAAGGGGCGAATTCCCTCCTCGAGGGACAGGCGCGCAGCGCCAAGGGTGCGCCAGTGAGCACGCCGGGCCGCGCCCAGGCGCCAATCCCGGAGCACGCAATACGGAGGGTTGTCCCATGAGTGCCCGCCCAGCCTTCGCCCTCGGCGACGCGGCGCAGCCGGCCCCCGTTGCGGAGTCGGTGCTGACGCGCGCCCGCATCCTGGTGGTCGACGACGACGCCGGCGCCCGGCGCCTGACCCGCGCGACGCTGAACAAGTCCGGCTTCACGGTGATCGAGGCCGCCAACGGCCAGCTGGCGCTGGACGCCATGATGCAGGCGCTGCCCGACCTGGTGCTGATGGACGTCAGCATGCCGGTGATGGACGGCTTCACCGCCTGCGAGACGCTGCGCCGGCTGCCCGGGGGCAGCCGCATCCCGGTGGCGATGATCACCGGCCTGGACGACACGCCGTCGATCGACCGCGCCTTCGAGGTCGGCGCCACCGACTTCATCACCAAGCCGATCAACTGGTCGGTGCTGCCGCACCGCGTCCGTTACATGCTGCGTGCCAGCAGCGCGATCCACAACCTGGAACAGAACGAGCGCCGGTTGTCCAACGCCCAGCGCATCGGCGAGATGGGCGACTGGGAATGGCGGGTCGACCAGGGCTTCATCGCGCCGTCGGCGCAGGCCTGGCGCCTGTTCGGCCACGCCGAGGCGGACGTCGCGGCGGCGGCCGCCCCGCCGCAGTTCTTCGCCACGGTGCATCCCGACGACCGCGACCGCCTGCATCGGGCCTGCGAACAGGCCGTGGCCAACGGCGAGGGCTTCGCGATCGACCACCGGATCCTGCTCGCCGACGGCACGGTGCGCCACATGCAGCAGCAGGTGGAGGTGATCGAACGCGATCCGGTGGGCCGGGCGCTGCGCCTGGCCGGCGCGGTGCACGACATCACCCGGCGCAAGGACGCCGAGGAGCAGATCCGCCGGCTGGCCTACTACGATCCGCTGACCGATCTGCCCAACCGGCTGCTGTTCACCGAACAGCTGGGCCTGGCGCTGGCCCAGGCCGAACGCCACCAGCGCCAGCTGGCGGTGATGTTCGTCGACCTGGACAACTTCAAGCGCGTCAACGACACGCTGGGCCACAAGGCCGGCGACGAGCTGCTGCGGGTGACCAGCGCCCGGCTGGCAGCCGTGCTGCGCCGCAACGACGCGCTGGCGCGCAGCAGCGAGCCGCATGGCCACAGCATCGCCCGGCTGGGCGGCGACGAGTTCATCGTCCTGCTGACCGACCTGCAGCGCAGCGAGGACGCCGCCAACGTCGCGCAGCGGTTGGTCGACACGCTGGCCGAGCCGGTGTTCGTGCAGGGCACCGAGATCTACGTCGGCGGCAGCCTGGGCGTGGCGATGTACCCGGCCGACGGCAGCGACATCGACACGCTGATGATGAATGCCGACACCGCGATGTACCGCGCCAAGGAGGCCGGGCGCAGCGGCTTCCAGCTCTACGACCGCTCGATGAACGCGCGCGCGCTGGACCGGCTGCACATGGAGACCCAGCTGCGCCGCGCGCTCGAGCGCAACGAGTTCGTGCTGCACTACCAGCCGCGCATCGACGTGCTGTCGGGCCGCATCGTCGGCGCCGAGGCGCTGATCCGCTGGCAGCACCCGGAGCGCGGCCTGCTGATGCCGGGCGACTTCATCACGCTGGTGGAGGACGCCGGGCTGGTGATCCCGATCGGCGAATGGGTCATCGGCGAGGCCTGCCGGCAGAACGCGGCCTGGTGCGCCGACGGCCTGCCGCTGGTGCCGGTGGCGGTGAACCTGGCCTCGACCCATCTGCGCGAGCGCGGCCTGCCGTCGTTGGTGGCCCGGACCCTGGCCCGGCACCAGCTGCCGGCCAGCGGCCTGGAGATCGAGGTCACCGAATCGATCCTGCTGGCAGAGCCCGAACTGAGCATCCGCATCGCGCAGGAGCTGGCGACGATGGGGGTGCAGCTGTCGATCGACGACTTCGGCACCGGCTACTCGTCGATGAGCTACCTGAAGCGGTTGCCGATCTCGGCGCTGAAGATCGACCGTTCGTTCGTGCGCGACCTCGAGACCGACCCCGACGACGAGGCCATCATCAGCGCGATCATCGCGCTGGCGCACAGCCTGAAGCTCAAGGTGGTGGCCGAAGGCGTCGAGACCCAGGCCCAGCTGGCCTTCCTGCAGGCCCACCACTGCGACGAGTACCAGGGCTTCCTGACCAGCCGCGCGATCACCCCCGATGCCTTCGCGCGGCTGCATCGGCAGGCCGGTGCCGCCGGCGCCCCGGGCAGCGCAGCGGCATCGGGTACAACCGGGCCATGCCCGACGACGACCAGATCCTGATCCCGCCCTCGTTCGAGGCCGTCTACCGCGATGCGCGCGGCCGGCTGGGCGTGCCGCGCGACGAATTCCGTGCGCGGTATGAACTGTGCGAGGACATGGCGCAGATGCTGGTCGAGCGCTGCCAGGCGGTGCACCACGACCAGGGCGTCGACGAGGGCGAGATCCTGGCGCGCACGCTGGCCGGGCTGGCCAGCGCCGGATCGGGATTCAGCGCCGCCGAGGCGAGCTGGGTGGTGACGCGGCTGGCCGAGTTGCTGGGCTGGTCCTGGGCAGGACTGGCGGACGCGATCGCCATCGGGTGCGGCCGGCCCCGCCACTAACCCGGCAGCTCCGGGTCATCTGCCTCGAGGGGATCGGCTTCGCCACCGGACCACTCGAAATCGGCGGCATTGCGCTCGAGGTAGGCGCGGTGCACCTCGACAATGAACTCGGCGTAGCTCATCGCGCGACGCGGCGGCTCGCGGCGCCCGGCCGGGCCGAAGAATGCGCCTTCGCGCGACGGTCGACCGTTCTTCGGCGGCGCGGTGCGGATGTCGAACAGCGCGAAGTCGCTGCCGTCCGGCTCGTAGAGCGCGACGAAGAGACGCTCGAACCGATCGAGTTCGTCGTGCGGCGAGGGACGCGAGGCGTAGGGCCTCAGGTGGCGGACGAAGCTGCCGAAGGACGAAGGCGTGCGCTCCGAGCGGGCGTCGGTGCAACTGTCGAACGGCAGGAACAGAACACCCACCATCACGGCATAGGGCTGCCGCTTGTGGTACCCGGCGGCCTCGATGCGCAGTTCCTCCTCGTTTCGCTTCATGTTGTGCGTGTAGCGTTTGCCGCCCGTCGTCTCACGGAGGTGGACGGACTTCAGCGAAATGCCGAGCGCCAGTCCGAGCTGCGGTGTCGAGAAGTTGACGTCGAGCTGCTTGTGGCCACGAACTCCAACGGCAGTTCGCTTCGAGCTCGCTTCGATGCCCTTCAGATGTCGCGACAAGTCGCGAGCGAGAGCCGTGGCCATCGCGTCGGCGAAACGCACCGCATAGGCGTTCTTGACCGATTGCGGCGCGGTTGGATCCGGCCGGGGACGGGCAGACTCGAGCACCCGACGCAGCACCGACTCACCTTCTGGTTCGGTGATCGCAGGCTTGGCGGAACCTGTGTCTTTCATGGCCAAGAGGTCAGCGGCGCAGCAGTCGCTGGGCGAGCCGCCGCAAGACCTGCAAATCTTCGGTCTGGCACTCCCAGATCGTCTCGACGAACCAGCCGAGTCGCTCGAGTTCCGTCTTCTTGCGCTGGTCCCGGACCTTGTTGGCCGCAATCTTCGCCTGCCAGAACTCGGCATTCGTCTTGGCCCGCACACGGCCATGGTCGCAGTCGTGTCCGTGCCAGAAGCAGCCGTGCACGAAGACTGCCGTCTTTCGGCGCGGGAGCACGATGTCCGGGCGCCCCGGGAGCTTTCTCGGGTGCAGGATGAAACGCAAGCCTCGAGAGTGCAGGTAGCGCCGGACAGCCAGTTCGGGCTCGGTATTGCGCTGACGGATGCGCCGCATGCGCGAGGGGCCGGTGCCTTCGGCAGCGCTCGATGCCATCGTGTCTTGCCGGGCGGGCGACGGAAATCTCAGGCGGCCAGCAGTTCGAGTTGCCGCGAGGGCTCGCTCGCCGACGGCGTACTGCCCACCACGGCAAGATGACGCTCGACTGCCGCGATGAAGCCCGGCTCGAAGCGCAGCTTCGCGCGGCGCGTGCGCCCGAGGAAACCCGTGGTGGCCTTCAGCGACAGCAACTGCTGGCCCTCGGTGTGCCGAAGGAAATCGGCCAGCGGCGGCGGACCGATGCCCAAGGGATCGGCGCTGATGTTCACTGCGCTGCGCTGCCTTCCGTCGAAGCGGGCGGCGCGGGGCGCCTTGCCCGCGATCGGAAACGGGGCGTCACGTCGCGAGTCGTACTTTGCAGGCTTCGCCAAGCGATCACCGACCCAACGCGCCACCGGCACGCTGACCGCGCTGCCGACCAGGCTCCAGCGCGCTGCCGGCTTGGCCACTCGCTCGGCAGGGGCCGTCCACCCCCCCTCGAAGCCCTGGAGTCGTTCGGCGTCTTCGATGCCCGGCTTGATGATGCGGCCGTCCGGCATCAGCACGGCCGGCGGCGACGGGATGCCGATCGTGCTGCCGTTCTTCAATGTCGGCACGGCATCGACCGCCCAGCCCAGCCCGCCGAGCCCTTCGGTCCAGTAGAACCCGTGCGGCCGCCGGCCGATGGCCGTGGCCGGGCGTTCGATCGGTGCGTCGTCGGCCAGCAGCACCTCGGACGGGTCGAGCACCCGCGACGCCACCAGATAGACCCGCTCGCGGCGCTGGGCCAGGCCGAAAGACCAGCTGTCGACGACACGGTAGGCCCAGCGATAGCCGAGCTGCTCGAAGGCGTCGATGATCGCCCGCATCGCATTGCCGCCGCTGAGCTGCAGCATGAAAGGGACGTTCTCGACGACCACGGTCGGCACCCGACGATGGCGCAGCAGCCGAAACACCTCGGCGATCAGGCCGGACCGCTCGCCGTCCAGGCCGGCGGTGCGGCCCGCCTGGCTCAGGTCCTGGCAGGGGAACCCGGCGCAGACCAGATCGACGGACGACGGCAGCGAGCGCAGGCTCGTCACGTCGTGCCGATACTCGACGCCGGGAAACCGTGCCTCCAGCACCGCACGCGAGGTATCGAGCACGTCGCAGAACAGCTCGGCATGGTGGCCGGCGCGCCCGAGCCCCAGTTCGAAGCCTCCGATGCCTGCGAAGAGTCCGGCGACATTCATATGGATGTCCGTACAGTTGTTCGCGGGATCATAGCCCAGCCCGGCACTCGATGCGATGCCCGCGCCCACGCTGGGCCGGCCACATCGCGGGCCGCTTCACCCGGACCCGCAGCGCGGGCTGAATCGGCCGCGCGACATCAACCCCCGCCGCGCTGCATGTACAGGTCGAAGTGCTTCATGAACGCCTGCCGCTCGTCATCGACGACGCCGTCGAAGTGGTAGTGCACGGCCAGACGCACGAAGCGCACCAGGCCGATCTGGCGCGGCGGCAGCACCTGCCAGCACAGCGTCAGCGTGCCCTCGCGGAGCGCCACACGGGCCTGGCCGGGCGACGTCAGGTCGATCGGCGCGCCGCGCACCGCGCCGGGCAGGCAGCGCAGCCAGTCGGCTTCGCTGAAACCCTGCTCGCGGTCGAACTCGGCGGGGTAGTTCGATTGCATCAGTGTCCGGCCCCTTCCACGGCCTCGCAGAGCTCGGCCGGTTCGGCAGGCGCGCGCCCGTCCGCAGGGACGGTCGCACGTCCGGCCTCACCCACCGGCGATCGGCGGCCAGATCGCAAGCACGTCGCCTTCGGCCAGGGTGTGCGTGGCGCGCTGCTCGGGCGGGATGAACACGCCGTTGACCAGCACCAGGTGCACCAGCTTGGGCGGCATGCCGTAGGGCTCGATGATCTGGGCCACCGTCGCTTCGGGCGGCACGTCGAGCGGGATCCGGTTCTGCCGCGCTTCGGGCGGCAGGTAGTCGGCGAGGCTCGCGTAGAGCTTGAAGATGATCTTCATGCCAAAGTGTGCCCTCGGCCTCAGGCCTTCAGGTGCGCCATGTCCTGCTGCGCCTGGGCGTTGGCCAGGTAGGCCTCCATCAGCAGCGTCGGATCCTGCATCAGGCGCTGCTTCCAGTCGGGCGTGAGCCTGACCTCGCCCTCGACCAGGCCGCGCATCACGCCGACATGCTCGGTCCAGCCGATCGCGTTGCAGCCGATCAGCCGGTCGCCGCTGAACTGCAGGCTCAGCAGCTTGCCGGCCCCGCGGTCGGTCAGCTCGACCTGCTCGCCGCCGGGCACGCCCTGCCAGTTGCCGAAGCTGGCCGAGATCATTCCCAGCGTGTCGAGCACGTTGATCTGGGTGACGCCCTTCAGCGCAGTGGTCTTGCCGACCATGTTCAGCGCCGCCACCCGGGCCTGCTCGGCCGCGTTGGGCTGGATCGCGCTGACGATGGTCTTGCCGCTGACCTTGTCGAAGGCCTCGGCGCAGTCGCCGGCGGCGTAGATGCCGGGCACGCTGGTCTGCAGGTGCTCGTCGGTCAGCACGCCGACCAGGCAGGTGATGCCCGAATTCTCCAGGAAGCCGATGTTCGGCCGCACGCCGGTCGCGCTGATGACCAGGTCGGCCTCCAGCGTCTGGCCGCTGGACAGGCGCACCGACATCGGCGCGGCGGCGGTCGACGCCGCGGCCGGCGGCGCCGGCTGTGGCGCGGCCGGCAGGTGCGTGACACCGATCAGGCTGCCGATCCTCTGCATCAGCGTGGGCGCCGGCGCCGGCGCGGCCACGGGCGTGGCTGGGACCGGCGCGGGCCGATCGATCGCCACGACCCGGGCGCCGGTGTAGACGGTGACGCCCTTCTTCTCGCACCAGTCCTTGATCATGCCGCCCGCCGTGGGACCCATCATCCGCGGCACCATGCGGTCGCCCATCTCGACCACGCTGAGCCCGACGCCGCGCATCGCCAGCGCTTCCATGATGATGCAGCCGATGAAGCCGGCGCCCATCTGCACCACCCTGGCGCCGGGCCGGGCGATGGCCATGATCGAGCGCGCGTCGGCCAGCGTCCAGCAGGCGTGAACGCCGGGCCCCTGGATGCCCGGGATCGGCGGCGAGGCCGGCGACGACCCGGTGGCGATCAGCAGGGTGTCGAACGAGAGGATGCTGCCATCGGACAGGCTGAGCGTGCGCCGCTGCGGGTCCACCGCCGTACAGCGCGCGCGCCTGAGCTCGATGCGCTGCAGCGCGAAGTGATGCGCACCGTGGCGCAGGTGGGTGCCCTCCTCGCCCACCTTGCCCATCAGCAGATAGGGGATCGCCATGCGCGAATAGGGCGCTTCTGGCTCGTCACCGACGATCAGGATCTGGTCGTAGGGGGCATGCTTGCGAATGGTTTCGGCGGCGATCACGCCGGCAGGGCCGGCGCCCAGGATCACGTGCTTCATGGCGCTTCTTTCGAATGTCACAAACGACAAGGCGGTCCTAGAACCGCCTTGCGTGCTTCAGCGGCGGGCCGCGGTCACAAGCCGAGCTTGGCCCGCGTCTCGGGCTTGAGCTGGCCGCCGGCATCCCAGCCCCGCACCTCGTAGTACTTCGGCAGCATCTCGGGCAGCTTGCTGACCAGGCCCTTGGCCGGGCCGGTCTTGACGCCCTCGTTCAGCAGCCGCGGCGGCAGCGTGTCGTCGGCGGCGGTGAAGCCGGCGCGGTTGTTGAAGTCGCGCTCCATGTTCCAGACCCGCTCGCCGATCAGCGCCAGGTTCTCCAGCGTGAACTCGTCGCCGCAGGCCGCGGCCACCTGCGGCTGCAGGTCGGGCAGGCCCCAGGCGAAGGTGGTGAAGACGCAGACGCCGGCCGAGTCGAACGCCGCGGTGGCGTCCTGGAAGGCCATCACCAGCTCGGGCTTGCCGTCGGCGACCAGCGGGTCGGTCTTGACCGGGATGCCCATCACCTCGGAGGCCACGGTGTAGCTGCGCAGGTGGCAGGCGCCGCGGTTGCTGGTGGCGTAGGTCAGGCCCATGCCCTGGATGCCGCGCGCGTCGTAGGCCGGGAACTCCTGGCCCTTGACGCTCATGCTCAGCTCGGGGTGGCCGTACTTGGCGGTCAGCCGCTTGCTGCCCAGGCCGATCTCCTTGCCGAAGCCCTCGCCCTTGGCCGTCATGTCGGCCAGCTCGCACAGCGCGCGCGCCGAGCCGAACGGGCTCTCGATGCCGACCTGCTCCTTGGTCAGCACACCCATCTCGTAGAGCTCCATCACCGCGCCGATCGTCGCGCCGAAGGAGATCGGGTCCATGCCCTGCTCGTTGCAGATGGTGTTGGCGTATTGCAGCGCCTCGAGGTCGTTGACGCCGTTGGCAGCGCCCAGCGCCCAGGCGGCCTCGTATTCGAGGCCGCCGGTGGCGCCCCAGTACTGCGGCTTGTTGACGACCGAGAAGTGGGTCGGATCGATCTTGCTGATGCGCCCGCAGGCGATGGTGCAGCCGAAGCAGGCCTGGTTGGTCACCAGCTGCTTCTTGCCGTCGCTCTCGCGCGGCGTGGCCATCGCCTCGGCGCCGATGTCCTTGGCGCCTTCGAACTGGCTGTCGCGGTGGTTGCGGGTGGGCAGCGCGCCGACCTCGTTGATCACGCTCATCAGCACCTGGGTGCCGTAGGCCGGCAGGCCCTGGCCGGTGACCGGGTTCTCGGCGAGGATCTTCTTCTTCTCGAAGGTGGCCTTCATGAACTCCTTCGGGTTCACGATGTTGCCGACGCCCTTGGTGCCGCGCACCGCGATGGCCTTCAGGTTCTTGCTGCCCATCACCGCGCCGACACCCGAGCGGCCGGCCGCTCGGTGCAGGTCGTTGACGACCGCGGCGTACAGCACCTGGTTCTCGCCGGCCACCCCGATCGAGCTGACGCGCACCTGCGGGTCCTGCGCCTGCTTCTTCAGGATCTCCTCGGTCTGCCAGACGCTCTTGCCCCAGAGGTCGGCCGCGTCCTTCAGCTCGGCGACGTCGTCGTTGATCGACAGGTAGACCGGCTTCGGGCTCCTGCCCTCGAAGATCACCATGTCCCAGCCGGCCATCTTCAGCTCGGCGCCCCAGTAGCCGCCCGAATTGCTGCAGGCGATCGCGCCGGTCAGCGGGCCCTTGGTGACGACGGTGTAGCGGCCGCCGGTGGAGGCCATCGTGCCGGTCAGCGGGCCGGTGGCCCAGATGATCTTGTTGTCGGCCGACAGCGGGTCGACCTTGGCGTCGATCTCCTCGACCAGGTACTTGGTGGCCAGACCGCGCGAGCCGAGGTACTGCTTGGCCCAGGTCATGTTCAGCGGCTCGGACGCGACGGTGCCGGCCGAAAGATTCACACGGAGGATTTTTCCTGCCCAGGACATGCTGTGCTCCTTAAGCCGAGGGTTGGTTGCCGAGCTTGTCGGCCCAGGCCTGCATCTTGTTCAGCCCGGTCCAGTTGGCATCGATGTAGGTGATCGCGCCGGTCGGGCAGGCTTCGGCGCAGGCGGGCTCGCCGCCGCACAGGTCGCACTTCTGCACCTTGCCGGTTTCCTGCACGTAGTTCACCGTGCCGAACGGGCAGGCGATGGTGCAGACCTTGCACCCGACGCAGGTGGATTCGGCCACCACCTTGGCGCCGGTGGCCTTGTCGACGGTGATCGCTTCCACCGGGCAGGCGTGCAGGCACCAGGCCTCGTCGCACTGGGTGCAGGTGTAGGGCACCTTGCGGCCGGTGTGGTGGAAGTCGAACACCTTGATGCGCGATCTGGCCGGCGCATAGACGCCGTAGTTCTCGTACGAACAGGCCATTTCGCATTGCAGGCACCCGGTGCATTTCTCCGGGTTGATGTGCAGGCTCTTCTGCATGGCGTTCTTCTCCGCGGGGCTGATGGGGGTTGTGACCCCGCCCACGCGCCGTGCGTGGTGCCTGGGGCCTATGCAATCATCTGCATAGCCCCAGGCCACGGGAACCTAGGCCATACCCTAGGTTCAGCAGGGACATCGGCAAGGATGTTCCAGCCTGGGACGCGAGGCACCCCTGGCTGAGAATCATTTGCATCGGGACGGCCGTGCGCCGGCTGCCCGGCCACTATTGGCCGGCGTTCGGGAAGAACAGTTGCTCGCCGCGGATCCTGTAGCCGGCGATCGCCGCCTGGCCAGCCGGCGACACCACCCAGTCGGCGAAGCCCTGGGCCAGCGCCAGCTTGACATGCGGGTGCCTGGCCGGGTTGACGACGATCACGCCGTACTGGTTGAACAGCCGCGTGTCGCCTTCGACGAGGACGCCCAAATCGGCGCGGTTCCTGAAGTTCAGCCAGGTGCCGCGGTCGGCCAGCAGGTAGGCGCCGGTCGAGGCGGCGATGTTCAGCGCCGGGCCCATGCCGCAGCCGCATTCCCTGTAGCCGGCCGGTCGGCCGGCGGTCGGCGTGCGACCCGCGGGCCCGGCGGCGCCGATGTCGGTACCGGCGGCCTTCCAGTAGCGCAGTTCGGCGGCATGGGTGCCGCTCTTGTCGCCGCGCGAGACGAAGGCCGCACCCGCCGCGCCGATCTTCTGCAGCGCCGCGACGATGTCCTTGCCCTTGACCCTGGCCGGGTCGGCGGTCGGGCCGACCAGCACGAAATCGTTGTACATCACCGGCTGGCGCTTCAGCCCCCATCCCTCGGCGACGAACGTCTCCTCGGCGGCCTGGTCGTGCACGAAGACGACGTCGGCGTCGCCGCGCCGGCCCATGTCCAGCGCCTGGCCGGTGCCCACCGCGACGACCTTGACCTCGGTGCCGGTGGCCGCCTTGAAGGCCGGGATCAGGTGGCCGAACAGGCCCGACTGCTCGGTCGAGGTGGTCGAGGCCATCACGATCGCCTTGTCCTGCGCCGTTGCGGCGCCGGCCAGCACCAGCGCGGCGGCGGCCAGCAGGGCCGACAGCGAACGGCGCATCGGGCCACGGGGGGTCAGGTCCATGGAAGTTCTCCCTTGAGGAACTGCAGCGCCTCGGCGGGCAGGTCGGCGCGGTGGAAGAAATCGTCGGCCGGCAGGTCGGCGGCCAGCCGGCCGGCGTCGAGGAACAGCACCCGGCCGGCCAGCCGCTTGGCCTGGCCCAGGTTGTGGGTGCTCATCACCAGCGCCATGCCGGCGTGGCCGAATTCGTCGATCAGGGTCTCGACCTCGCGCTTGGCCGACGGGTCGAGGCTGGCGGTGGGTTCGTCGAGGAACAGGATGTCGGGCCGCACGGCCCAGGCCCGGGCCAGCGCCAGCCGCTGCTGCTGGCCGCCCGACAGCGACCGCGCCGGCCGCGCCGCCAGCGCCTGCAGGCCGACGCGCTGCAGCGCGTCCAGCGCGCGCTCGCGGCGCTCGGCCGCCGGCACGCCGGCCAGCCACAGCGCCAGCAGCAGGTTGCGCTGCACGCTGAAGTTCAGCAGGAAGGGGCGCTGGAACAGCATCGCCACCACCGGCGACCGGCCGTCCGCGGCGGCGAACAGCTCGCGCCGGCCGTGGCTGGGCGCCAGCAGGCCGTTGAGCAGCCGCAGCAGCGTGGTCTTGCCCGAGCCGTTGGCGCCGACCAGCGCGATGCGGTCGCCGCGGTGGATCTGCAGCGTGACCTGGCGCAGCGCTGCGTGGCTGCCGAAATGCACCGACGCCTGGTGCAGCCCGATCAACGGTGCGCCGCCGTCCGCCGGCCACGATGGCGCCGCGTCGACCGCCAGGCCCGGCAGCACGGGCAGGCGCGCGGTCACTGGACGACCCTCCGCGCTGCGCGCTCCGGGATTCGCGCTTGGGAGTGGCCCGGCGCGCTCACACTGCCGCCCCGCGGGCTGCGCCCAGCGCCGCCACGCCGCCGGCGGCCGCGCGCCGCTGCGCCATGGCCAGCGTCAGGTTGAGCAGCCCGACCACGCCCAGCAGCACCAGGCCCAGCGCCAGCGCCAGCGGCAGGTCGCCCTTGCTGGTCTCGAGCGCGATCGAGGTCGTCATCACCCGGGTGAAGCCGTCGATGTTGCCGCCGACGATCATCACCGCGCCGACCTCGGCGACCGCGCGGCCGAAGGCCGTCAGCAGCACGGTCAGCACCGCGATGCGCTGGTGCGCCAGCAGCAGCAGCGCCGACAGCAGGCGGCCGGCACCCATCGCCTGCAGTTCGTCGCCGCCCTCGCGCAGCGCGTCGACGACCAGCTGGCGCGCCAGCGCGGCGATCAGCGGCACGACCAGGATGCTCTGCGCGATGACCATCGCGGTCGGCGTGAACAGGATGCCCAGCGACCCCAGCGGGCCCGAGCGCGACAGCAGCAGGTAGACGACCAGCCCGACGACCACCGAGGGCAGCGCCAGCAGCGTGGTCAGCGCGCCGACGACCAGGCCCTGGCCGGCGAAGCGCGCGACCGCCAGCCAGCCGCCCAGCAGCAGGCCCAGCGCCGCACCCAGCAGCACCGCGGTGCCGCTGACGCGCAGCGACAGCGCGACGATCTGCCACAGCGCGGCGTCGCCGTCGGCGACGAGGCTCAGCGCGACGCTGATGGTCTGGGAGAACGCATTCATCGGGGAGCGGGGAACGGTGGTGGGCGCTGGCGCGCGATTCTTGCCGCTGCCTGGATTCGGCGCGATATGCATTCCACGACATATCTGGCTCGGCGCCGGCACCGGGAACCCGGGCTGCAGGCATGATCGGGCTCCCGGCCTGCCCCTCCCGCTCGCCCGAACGCCCGACATCGATGATCGACCTGTACTACCACCCCGGCAACGCCAGCATGGCGCCGCACATCGTGCTGCACGAGCTGGCGCTGCCGTTCGAGCTGACGCGGGTCGACCGCGCGAACGACGCCCACAAGTCGCCGGCCTACCTGGCGCTGAACCCCAATGGCCGGATCCCGGTGCTGGTCGACGGCGACCTGGTGCTGTACGAGGCGGCGGCGATCTGCCTGCACCTGGCCGACCAGCGGCCGGCCGCCGCCCTGCTGCCGCCTTTGGGCACGGCCGCGCGCGCGCAGGCCTACAAGTGGCTGGTGTGGATGACCAACACGCTGCAGGCCCGGCTGATGCACTACTTCTACCCCGAGCGCCTGGTCGACGCCGGCAACGGCGCCGGCGCGGCCCAGGTCAAGGCGCATGCCCAGGCCGACATCGGCGCGATGCTCGACCAGCTCGACGCCCAGCTCGCCGGCCATGGCGGGCCCTGGCTGCTGGGCGACGACTACGGCCTGGCCGACCTCTACGGTTTCATGCTGTGCCGCTGGACCCGCGGCTTCAGTGGAGCGGCCAGCGCGCCGGCGCGCGACCGGCCGGCGATCGGCCCCTGGCTGAACCGCCTGCTGCAGCGGCCGGCGGTGCAGCGCGTGCTGGCCGACGAAGGCCTGGCGGCGCCCTGGGTCTGACGCCCGTGACAATGCCCGGCATGGCGCGCAACAAGGACACCGACGCAGGCACCGCGCTGACCGCGCTGCGCGAGCGACTGCCCGACCACCTGCGAACGCTGGAGCAGGGCCTGCTGGAACGCGACACCGCCGCCCGGCTGCTGCTGCTGGCGGCGCTGGCCGGCGAGCATGTGCTGCTGCTGGGCCCGCCCGGCACCGCGAAGAGCGAGCTGGCGCGGCGGCTGCACCGCGCCTTCGCCGGTGCGCGCTACTTCGAGCGCCTGCTGACGCGCTTCTCGACCCCCGAGGAGCTGTTCGGCCCGCTGTCGCTGAAGGCGCTGGAGGACGACCGCTACGAGCGCCTGATCGACGGCTACCTGCCGACCGCCGGCATCGCCTTCCTCGACGAGGTGTTCAAGGCCAATTCGGCGATCCTCAACGC
>JAEUOY010000057.1 GCA_016790515.1 Burkholderiaceae bacterium
CCGTTCTGCCCCAACCTGATCATGCGCTCGCCGCGCCGCGACGAGGACCTGGCCTGCCTGCTGGCGCACCGCGTCGAGATCGTGATCACCAGCGTCGGCTCGCCGGCGCCGGTGGTCGATGCGCTGCACGGCATCGGCTGCCTGGTGCTGGCCGACGTCGCGACGCTGGAGCACGCGCGCAAGGCGATCGCCGCCGGCGCCGACGGCCTGGTGCTGCTGACCGCCGGCGCCGGCGGCCAGACCGGCTGGCTCAACCCGTTCGCCTTCGTGCGCGCGCTGCGCGCCGAGTACGACGGCCCGCTGGTGCTGGCCGGCGGCATCGCCGACGGCGTCGCGCTGCGCGCCGCGCAGGTGCTGGGCTGCGACCTGGCCTACATGGGCACGCGCTTCATCGCGACCCGCGAGAGCCTGGCCGCGGACGCCTACCGGCAGATGCTGGTCGAGGCCAGCCTCGACGACGTGCTGCTGACCCGCGCCTTCACCGGCCTGCCCACCAGCATGCTGCAGCCAGCGATCCGCCGCGCCGGGCTGGACCCGGCGACGCTGGACGAGACGGTGACCCCGGGCACCGCGGCGCAGCTGTGGGGCGGTGCCTCGCACGGCAACGCGGTCGAAGGCCCGAAGCGCTGGCGCGACATCTGGAGCGCCGGCCACAGCGTGTCGGGCGTCCGCGCCGTACAGTCGGTCGACACCCTGGTGGCCGAGGTCGAGCAGGAATTCCACCGCACGATCGCCTGAGATCCTGGAGAAGCGATGAACCCCACCCAGACCGGCCCGGGCGTCAGCGCCCTGCTGCAGCGCGCACTGGCGCGCCACCCCGGGCGCATCGCCTTCCGCTGGGACGCCGGCGAACTGAGCTACCGCGCCACCGCCGAGCTGATCGGCCGCATGCAGGCGGTGTTCGCCGCCGCCGGGCTGGGCAAGGGCACGCGGGTGGCCGTGCTGGCGGCCAACCAGGTCGAGGCCTGGTGCGCCGGCCAGGCGGCGCTGGCCAGCGGCATGGTGTCGACCGCGCTGCACCAGCTCGGCAGCCTGGACGACCACCTGTTCCAGCTGCAGGACTTCGGCGCCGAGGTGCTGGTGACCGACGCCGGCTACTTCGGCGCCCGCGCGGCCGAACTGGCGGCCAGGCACCCGCTGAAGCAGGTCTACACGCTGGCCGACGCGGACTTCGGCCGCTCGCTGGCTCGCGAGGTCGACCGGGTCGGCAGCGCGACGCTGCGCGACCTGTCCGATCCCGGCGACCTGGCAGTCGTCAACTACACCGGCGGCACCACCGGCCGCAGCAAGGGCGCGATGCGCAGCCAGGCCGGCTGGGCGGCGATGGTGATCGACAAGCTGGCCAGCTTCGACTTCCCCGACACGCCGCATTACCTGGCCGCCGCGCCGATGACCCATGTCGCCGGCACCGTCGTCGTGCCCACGCTGCTGAAGGGCGGCACGGTGCGGCTGCTGTCGGGCTTCAGCCCGGGCCGGGTGCTGGACCTGATCGCGCGCGAGCGCATCAACGTCACGCTGCTGGTGCCGACGATGATCTACACGATCCTCGACGACCCGGCGCTGGCGCGCACCGACCTGTCCAGCCTGCACACGCTGCTGTACGGCGCCAGCCCGATGTCGCCGACCCGGCTGGTCGAGGGGCTGGAGCGCATCGGGCCGGTGTTCGCGCAGCTGTACGGCCAGACCGAGGGCTATCCGATCAGCTTCCTGCGCCGCGAGGACCACGACGCAACGCGGCCCGAGCTGTTCTCCAGCTGCGGCCTGCCCACCGTCGGCAGCCAGGTGATGCTGCTCGACGACGACGAGCAGCCGGTGAAGCCCGGCGAGGTCGGCGAGCTGTGCGTGCGCAACCGCCAGGTGATGGACGGCTACCTGAACCAGCCCGAGCTGACCGCCGCCACCTTGAAGGGCGGCTGGCTGCACACCGGCGACATGGCCCGCGCCGACGAGCGCGGCTACCTCTACATCGTCGACCGCAAGAAGGACATGATCGTCAGCGGCGGCTTCAACGTCTACCCGCGCGACGTCGAGGACGTGATCTCCAGCCACCCGGCGGTGGCGATGGTCGCGGTGATCGGCGTGCCCGATGCCAGGTGGGGCGAGGCGGTGACCGCGATGGTGCAGCTCAAGCCCGGCGCGACGGTGGCCGCCGAGGCGCTGGTCGAACTGGTGCGCCAGCGCAAGGGCAAGGTGCAGGCGCCCAAGCATGTCGAGTTCGTCGCCGAGATGCCGCGCACCGCCGTCGGCAAGATCGACAAGAAGGTGCTGCGCGCGCCGTTCTGGGCCGGGCAGGCGCGGCAGGTGGGCTAGCACGGGGAGCAGGGTCCCTGGCACCGGCGCGTCACGTCGGTCCTCGATCCCGCCAGGCGCGCAACCGTGCCGCGTCGATGGCATGCGCATGCTCGAGGGCCAGGGCCGGCCGCGCCGGCTTCTGCCCTATCACCTCCGGCGCAGGCGCGCAAGCAATGGCCTGCGGCGGGGACCCGGTCTCTGCATTGACTTCGGACGCCCGGATCTGCATCGTCGTCGGCCTGTTGACGAGGTCGCGGAGCCGGCACCATGAACGTCCCCCAGTTGCTCGAAGAAGTCCGCCAGCGCGTGCCGCCGGACGCCCCGCCCGGCGCACGATGGAAAGGCACGGCCGTGGTCGGCACGCCGCTGGGAGAAATCGAGGTCGCAGCGGCCGCCCGCATCGACTCGCAGGGTCGCCGGCGCGAGCAGTTCTGGTGCGACGGCTGGCGGGTCGAACGTGCGGTGCTGTTGCGCCTGACCTGCCCCGAAGAGGAGTGCCCTCATGCGACGCAGGTCCGCGCGCGATGGGCGAGTGTCGTTCGCCCGGGGCGCGCGGCGACACGTCACGAGGCGCCCCGCCTGCAGCCCCTGATGACCGAAGTCGAGGTCACCGTGGGCCGGCAGAAGGTGACGGCAAGGCCTGCGCGCTTCCCCTGCTTCACGCCCTGCCCCCACGGCGCCCATCCGCCGATGACCCTCGAGAAGAATGGATTCGACCTCTTCGAGGACAGCCACTGTCTCGGCGGTGGCGTCACCGAGTCCCTCGGCGTGCGGCGGCCGCGCATTCCGTCGCTGCTGGCCGCCGAAGCCTATCTGCGGGCCCGGCACCTGGAGACCCTGGTGCTGCTGGGCCAGGTCCGTGGCGGCGATCGCCTGCGCCCCGGCCCGGCAACCGATGGCGAGTGAAGGCGCCGGTTCGATCGCCGGCCCGGTGATCGAACCGTCATCGCCCCCGTCACCGGCTAGTGCCCACGGCCGCCCCTGGCGGGCGGCCAGCCCGGCACGGCCATCCCCAGCGTCAGGCCCCGCTCAGCCAGAGCCTCCCTGATTTCGTTGAGGCTTCTGCGTCCCAGGTTGGGCGTCCTGAGCAGTTCGGTCTCGGTGCGCTGCACCAGGTCGCCGACCCGGTTGACGTTCTGCGCCTTCAGGCAGTTGGACGACCGCACCGACAGCGCCAGTTCCTCGATGGACAGCATCAACCCGGCCCGTTCGTGTTCGCGCGCGAGAGACTCCCGAGCGCCGTCGGAGGGCACGCCGGGGGTGACTTCCGTCGCGCCGGCGAAGGGATTCAGCGGGTCCCGCAGCAGTTGCGCGCCTTCCCGAAGCGCGTCGGCGGGGCTGATCGATCCGTCGGTCTCGATATGCAGCACCAGCCGGTCGAGTTCGGACCGTTGGCCCTCGCGAGCGTGCTCGACCGCATAGTCCGCTCGGCGCACCGGCGAGAACGATGCGTCCAGCCGGACCGTGGGGCCCCAGACCAGGTCTTCGCCCGGATGCCGGCGCAGCCGGCCCGGCCGGTAGCCGCGGCCGGTCTCGACCCTGATCTGCAGGTCCAGCCGTCCACCCGGCGACAGCCGCGCGATGACGTGCTCCGGATTGACCACCTGCACGCCGTTCGGCGCAAGGATGTCGCCCGCCAGCACGGGGCCGGCGCGTTCCATGTGCAATGTCGCCGTCGCTTCCTCGCGGTCCGGCATCCGGAAGACAACGCCCTTCAGGTTGAGCATCAGCTGCAGGACGTCCACATCGACGCCGTCCAGAATGCCCTGCTCGTGCACCGCCTCGGGCAAGGTGACCTCGGTGGTCGCACTTCCCCGCAGCGATGACAGCAGGACCCGTCTCAGGCTGGCGCCCAGGGTCGCTCCGAGGCCCCGCTCGAGGGGCTGGAAGGTCAGGCGGGCCCGGTGCCTCGCAAGCTCCTCGACCCTGGCGGGCTTCGGAAACAAGAGCCCGCAACGCCCATTCGTATCGCTGCCGATCATGCTGATCTCCATGCAGAGGTTGACCGAAAAGCCGATCGCACCAGCCGGCAACGGAGACACTCCGCGGCCGGGTGGTGCGATCGACGGTGGTGAAGATCTCAGCGCCGGGAAACGATGTCAACGACAGGTGTGGCCGGCATCCAACGAGCAGCCTTGACAGCAGCGCAAAGCAGCGAACCCGAACCGCATCCTCCCCGGTGCCGAGACGGCCGGCGGCGGGGCCGCTGCGGCATGTGGGCTGGATCGTCCGGCCCGAAGCGCCGGCGCTTCAGACCAGATCGGCGATGGCCTTGCCCATCTCGGTCGTGGACGCCTTGCCGCCCAGGTCACCGGTGCGTGGCCCCTCGGCCAGCACACGCTCGATCGCACGCACGATCGCGTCATGCGCGCCCCGCTCGCCGAGAAAGTCGAGCATCAAGGCCCCCGACCAGATCATCGCCACCGGGTTGGCGATGTTCTTGCCGTAGATGTCCGGCGCCGAACCGTGGACCGGCTCGAACAGCGAGGGGAACCTGCGCTCGGGATTCAGGTTGGCCGAGGGCGCCAGCCCGATCGTGCCGGTGCATGCCGGACCGAGATCGGACAGGATGTCGCCGAACAGGTTGCTTGCCACGACGACGTCGAACCTCTGCGGCTGCAGCACGAAACGGGCGCTGAGGATGTCGATGTGCTGCTTGTCGACCTGGACTTGCGGATAGGACTGGCCGACCGCGTCGGCGCGGCCGTCCCACCACGGCATGCTGATCGCGATGCCGTTGCTCTTGGTGGCCACCGTCAGCTGCTTGCGCGCGCGCGATGCGGCCAGCTCGTAGGCGTAGCGCAGCACCCGGTCGGCGCCGTGGCGCGACATCACCGTCTCCTGGATGACGATCTCGCGCTCGGTGCCGGCGTACATCACGCCACCGAGGTTGGTGTACTCGCCCTCGGTGTTCTCGCGCACGACGTAGAAGTCGATGTCGCCGGCCTTGCGCCCGGCCAGCGGACAAGGCACGCCGTCGAACAGGCGCACCGGGCGCAGGTTGATGTACTGGTCGAACTCGCGCCGGAACTTCAGCAGCGAGCCCCACAGCGAGACATGGTCCGGCACGGTCGCCGGCCACCCGACGGCGCCGAAGTACAGCGCGTCCATGCCGCCCAGCTGGGCCTTCCAGTCGTCCGGCATCATCTGGCCGGTCTTCGCGTAGTAGTCGCAGCTCGCCCATTCGATCGGCGCGACCTGCAGATCGAAGCCGAAGCGGCGTGATGCCGCCTCGAGGACGCGCAGGCCTTCGGGCATCACTTCCTGGCCGATGCCGTCGCCAGGGATGGCGGCGATTCGATAGGTCTTGCTCATGGCGTATGTCTCCGTGGGGTCAGTGGTGGGTGGGGCGATGTCTTTGCGTCCAGCTCAGCGCGGCAGCGACGAGCCGCCGCAGATCTGGATGTCCTGCCCCGTGATGGCCGCGGCCGCGTCGGAAAGCAGGAATGCGACCAGGGCGGCGACCTCGTCCGGCCGGATCAGCCGGCCGATCGGCGGCAGCTTCGGCTGCGATGTCACGCGGCCCGGATCGCTCAGCATGGGCGTCTCGGTCGCCGCCGGCGAGACCAGATTGACGGTGACGCCGCGCTCCACGACCTCCGCGGCCCAGCTGCGGGCCAGCGCCGCCAGCGCGGCCTTGGTCGCGGCGTATTGACTGCGCCCCGGCATGCCGCCGGACACGCGGCTGCCGACGAGCACCACGCGGCCGTAGCCGGCGTCGGCCATGCGCGGCAACAGCGCATTGGCGAGCCGTGTCGCGGCATCGACGTGCAGCCGCCACATCGTCTCGCCATCCGCGGGCCGCAGGGCGCCCAGCGCACCGGTGCGCAGCAGGCCCGCCGCATGGACGAATGCCTGCGGCGCGACGAGGTCGGCGGCGATGCGCTCGGCTTCGGCTGGCTGGCCGAGATCGGCACCCAAGGCCGTGTACGCCGGGTGATCGATGTCGCCCTGGCCGCGCTGCACGCCGATGACCTGCCAGCCGTCGGCGAGCAGCCGCTGCGCGACGGCGCGGCCGATGCCGGAGCTGCTGCCGGTGACGACGGCACGACGCGTGCCGCCTTGCAGTTCAGAAGTCATCGTTGCCTGACCTTCGGGTGGCGCGGCGCGCGGCTTCCTGCGTGACCCAATCGGGCGTGACGCGGACGTGGCGGATATGCTGGCGGAACACGGTGTAGGCCAGATGCAGCGCCCCGTCGGCGGTCTGCCGCAGCGACGGGTACGAGTACTCGCGGTTGCGCCGGCCGGCAGAGTCGTTGCTCATGCACCAACCGTCGCCGACCTCGAGGTTGCGCCGCCAGGGCCAGGTGCGGCCGTCGTCCGCAGACAGCGCCAGCGTCATCGGTGCGCGCGGCGCGCCCCAGAACGCGCGTCGCGCCGGCGCCTCGGCAGCCGACCCTTCCTTGGCATCGGCCGCGGCGTCCTCGTCGAGTTCGTCGTACAGGGACGCGCGCCGTTCGGTCGCGTTCGCCGCGCTGCTCTCGTTGAAGATCATCGCGAGCCGGCCGTCGGCCAGCCGCAAGGCCTGGATCGACGAGTTGTTGTTCGGCAATTCCGTCGGAACCGGCTCGGCCCAGCTCAGGCCGCCGTCGTCGCTGTGCGTCATGTGGATCGAATCGGCCCAGCGGCTGCGGAAGAAGCCGAGCAGGCGATCGCCAGCAGCGGAGACGATGCTCATGTGCACGCAGCCCAGGCTGCCCGGCACCGCGATGCGCTGCCAGCTCCGGCCCTGGTCCGTCGAGCGCAGCACGGCGCTTTCGTCGAGGCTGCCGTCCCACTTCTCGCCGCCTGCGGTGCGGCAGCTGAAGACCGGCAGCAGCCAGGCGCCGTCGCCGTGCACATGGATCGGCTGGCGCACGAAGGTGCCGACCGGCGCATCGCCGAGCGTCTCGACCGGTCCCCAGCTGCGACCGTTGTCGCGCGAGATGCGGCGGCGCACGACCGCCGTATCCTGGTTGCCCGAGTTCTGCGCCGTGTGCAGCAGCCAGAGGCTGCCGTCCGGTGACGGGAACAGGATCGGGTTCTGCTCGGAGCGCTCGGCATCGTGCGAGAGCTGCACCGGCGCGGTCCATCTGGACGATCCGGGTTCGAGCCGCGACAGGTAGACCGAAATGTCCGAGCGGCCTTCCATCGAGCCACCGAACCAGACGCAGGCGAGCGTGCCGTCGCGCAGTTCCATCAGGTTCGCCGCATGCGCCTGCACGCAGGGCGACGGCAGGTCAGCGACAACACGCGTGGCATCGTCGGGGTGGGCATGCAGGCAGCCGGGAGCCGCGGACAAGTCCTCGGTCAGGATCTGGGTCATGGGGTCTCCTTCGGCGCCGAAGCGTGGCCGGCGTCCATTGGTTGCGGATGGGGCAGGCTGTAGGTGCTCAGCGCGCCGCAGTGATCAGATGACCCGGCGGCAGGGGCCGGCCGGCCAGCGCGTCGACGATGTTCCGAGCAGTCCTGGTCGCCACCTGCAGCGCCGCATTGCGCGTGACGCCGGCTACATGGGGTGTCAGCAGCACATTGTCCAGGGCCAGCAGCGGGTTGTCCGCTGCGATCGGTTCGAGTTCGAAGGTATCGAGGCCTGCACCGCCGAGGTGGCCGCTGCGCAGCGACTCGACGAGCGCTGCCTCGTCGACGATGGGTCCGCGCGCGGTGTTGACGAGCAGCGCGCCCGGCTTCATCAGCGCGAACTCACGGCGCCCGAGCAGGCCGCGTGTCTGCTCGGTGAGCGGACAGTGCAGGCTGAGGACATCGACGCGACCGAGCAGGCGGTCGAAGTCGGTCTCGAGTTCGAACGTGTCCGCCTCGGTCCGCGCGGCCTTGTACACGACGACCTTGGCGCCGAGCGCGGCGGCGAGCCGGGCCGTGCTCCGACCGATGCTGCCGTAGCCGACGATCCCGACCGTCGATCCGCGGAAATCTCGGCCCTGGTAGGCCGTGCCCTCCCAAGCGCCGGTGCGGACCTTGCGGTCCAGGCCGGACAGATTGCGAACCAGCGACAGCATCATCGCGACCGAGTGCTCGGCGACCGCATCGGCGTTCGCGCCGGCGGCGACAGCCACCGCAATGCCCCGTTGCGCGGCCGCAGCGAGGTCCACGCTGTCGACGCCGGCGCCGTTCTTCGCGATGATCTTCAGGCCCCGGGCCGCGTCCAGCACGCGCGCCGTGAATGGCTTGGAGCCGCGCATCAAGACCGCCTCGACGGGTTCGGCGCCGAATCGCTCGATCAGTGCGTCCTCGGTGATCGGTTCGGGCATGAACTCGATGCGGGCGCCGGCATCGCGCAGGATCTGCTGCGCTTCGGGCACGAGGTGCTGCGCCGTGACCAGGACCGTGTAGCGGCTCAAGGTGGTCTCCGTGGGTTGGGGTCTGCCGGCAGTCTAGGCTTGGCGTTGATTGCAAACAAATGACAATGGAGACTCTCTTCATAACTGCGACTGCATGTAGTGCCTGGTTCGGCAGGGCCCTGGAGCAGGCAGACTACAAAGTTGCGCCAGTGGACGCCGAAGCCGTTTGCCGCAGGGCTTCGATGATCTGCTGGGTTGCCGGCGTCCGCATTCGTCCGCGCATCGCGATGATGCCCACCGGCGGCAGTTCGATGGCCACCCTGACGTTCAGCGCCTTGGCGAGCTTCTCGCGCTCGAGATAGCCGGCCACCGAGCGGGCGACGAAACCCAGCGCGTTGCGATGCCGCAGAACACTCAGCGTGATCAGGAAGGAAGCCGATTCCACCAGGTCCACGGGCGGATCGAGCTTCTGCTTGTAGAACAACTGGTTGAGCTTGACCCGTGAAGACGCCCAGGGTGGAGGAACGATCCACGGCTGGCGTGCCAGATCGGCCCAACTCGGCTTCGGCTGCTGGGCGAGAGGATGGTCGGGCCGCGCGACGATGCTCATCGCTTCGTCGTACAACGCCTCGGTTTCGAGGTCGGGAGACGCGTACCCCGGCTCGAGGCGGCCAACGATCAGGTCCAGTTCGGCGACCCTGAGGCGCGGCAGCAAGCGGGTGAGATCCCCTTCTTCGACATACACGCTCGTCTGCGACGAGCGGGCCTTGAGCAATTCGATGGCACCCATCAGCAGCGAGGGCGTTGCCACGACCATCGCACCCACCCGGGTTCGGCCAGCCGAACCGCTCGAAACGGCATCGATCTCGTCGCGCGTGCGGTCGTAGTCCGCGAGGACGGACCGCGCAAATCGAACCACCGTGTGGCCGTAGGCCGTGGGCTCGGTGCCGCGCGTGGAACGGGCGAACAGGTTCAACCCGAACATGCGCTCGATCTCGGCGAGCATCTTCGACACCGCGGGCTGCGTGAGCGACAGGAACTCCGACGCACGTCCCAGATGTCGGAATTCATCGAGCGCGACCAGCAGTTGCAGGTGGCGGAGCTTGAGGTTCGAGCGGAGAACGCGGTCGATGTCAGCCATGGCGTGATCCTCCACGAATAGTCGTCCTGCAACGCCTGATTCTCGATCGACCTCGCCGCGCCGACGACGGCGCAAGCCGCGGCGGAGCTCCCGGACCCGGCCGCCAGGCACCTGGTCATCATCAGGGAACCGCGGACAGGCCCTGACCTCAGGCAACCCTGCACTTCGGCAGGACTCGGTGACTACATGTCAGAAGTCTCATGAAGAGAGTCCGCAACTTCAATTGCTGGCAATCATGCGGATGCCTAGACTGCCTGCCATCGGAGAACCGAACCAAGGAGACGACAGATGAAGGGACACCCGTTTCGCCGCGCGGCCATCGCCGCCGCTCTCGTGGCAGGCCTCGGCAGCGCATGGGCGCAGGCCTATCCGTCGAAGCCGGTGACGATGATCATTCCGTTCCCGCCGGGCGGGACGCTCGACACGGTCGGGCGCATGCTGGCGGAACGGCTGGGCAAGCAGATGGGCCAGACGGTCATCGTGGACAACCGGCCGGGTGGTGCCGGCACGATCGGCGCCATCGCGGTCAAGAACGCAGCGGCCGACGGCCACACATTGCTGTTTTCACCGTCGACGCACACGACGACGCCGATGACGATGAAGACGGCGCCCTACGATCCGACCAAGGACTTCGCGCCGATCGCACTGGTGGCCAAGGCACCGCTGGCAGTCGCCGTCAACAAGAACCTGCCGTTCAACGACGTCAAGGGTCTCCAGTCCTATGCGAAGGCCAACCCCGGCAAGCTGAGCTTCGCCATCGGCTCGACCGGCTCGGCCGGCCATCTGTCGACCGAGCTGCTGCGCCGCTCGGGCAACGCCGATCTGTTGATCGTGCCCTACAAGGGGTCGGCACCTGCCTACCAGGATCTCGTCGGCGGGCAGATCGACGGCTTCATCGATCCGATCCTCGGCTCCTCGCAGTTCGTCAAGGGCGGTCAACTGAAGCTGCTGGCAGTCACCTCCAAGGCCCGGCTGCCCAGCCTGCCCAACGTGCCTACCGTCGGCGAGACGGTGCCCGGCTACGAGTTCTACAGCTGGTACGGTCTGTGGGGGCCGGCCAGACTGCCCAGCGACATCGTCGCCAGGCTCAACGCCGAAGTGAACAAGGCGCTGGCGACCGACATGCGCGAGAAGCTGGAGAGCCAGGGCCTGGAGATCAGCGGCGGATCCGTCCAGGACTTCGTCAGCTTCGAACTGGCCGACATGGCCAAGGCGCAAAAGATCATCACCGACGGCAGGATCCGGGCGGAATGACCTGCCACGCGCCGCCGTTGCCCCGCATTGCCGAGCAGCGCCTCGCTGGCGCCAAGCCCATCGATCGAACACTGGAGACACCGTGCAAGTTCAACGTCGAGATTTCCTGATCGGCAGCCTCGGCCTCGCCACGCTGACCGCCGCGCCACGCGCCCTGGCCGCCATCTACCCGGAGCGGCCGATCACCTTCATCTGCCCCTGGCCGGCCGGCGGCACTGCCGACAGCACGATGCGGGCGCTCTGCGCATCGGCGGCCCGGCAGCTCGGCCAGACCATCGTCGTCGAAAACAAGACCGGCGGTTCGGGCATGCTGGGCCTGAAGGCAATGGCCAGCGCGAAGCCCGACGGCTACACGATCGGCCAGATCCCGATCTCGGTGACGCGCTTCTCGCAGCTCGGCACCGTCAAGCTCGACCCGTTGAAGGAGCTGACCTACATCGCGCGCGTGTCCGGCCAGACCTTCGGCATCGCGGTGCAGTCCTCGTCGCCGTGGAAGACGCTGAAGGAGCTGGTCGCCGCTGCCAAGGCCAGGCCGGGCCAGCTCACCTATGCCAGTGCCGGCATCGGCGGCGCCACCCATGTCGGCATGGAGGAGTTCCTGCTGGCAGCCGGTGCGCAGATGAACCACATTCCCTTCAAGGGCGGCTCGGAGGCGCTGCAGGCGCTGATGGGCGGCCACGTCGATGCGCTGGCCGACTCCAGTTCCTGGGCGCCGCATGTGCAGTCGGGCAAGCTGCGCCTGCTCGCGACCTGGGGCGAGAAGCGCACCAGCGACTTCAAGGAGGTGCCGACGCTGCGCGAGTCGGGCTACGACCTGGTCGTCGATGCGCCGAACGGCATCGGCGCACCGAAGGGACTGCCGCCCGCGATCGAGACCCGGCTGCGCGAAGCCTTCAAGGCCGCTGCCGCGAGCCCGGAGTTCGCCGCGGCCTGCGACAAGATCGACGCGCCGCTGATGTACCTCGACGGGCCCGACTACGAGAAGTACGTCGAGCAGACCTACAAGAGGGAGACGGCGCTGATCGAACGGCTGAAGCTGAAGGATCTGATCGCCAAGGGTTGACCCGCCAGGACACCTCATGACCACGCCCAACACCGCCGCGCCGACACTGATCCGGCTGCACAGCAACGACAACGTGCTGATCGCCCGCGAGGCCATCGGGCTCGGCCAGGAACTGCCCGAGTTCGGCCTGCGCATGCGCTCGCAGGTGCCCGCCGGGCACAAGATCGCCGCGCGCGCCATCGCCGCAGGCGAGCCGGTCAGGAAGTACGACACCGTGATCGGCGTCGCCATGCGCGACGTCGCCGCGGGCGAGCACGTCCACTCGCACAACATCGAGCTGATCGATTTCGATCGCGACCCGGGCTTCTGCGAGGATGTGCGGCCGGTGGACTACGTGCCCGAGGCCGAGCGCGCCAGCTTCATGGGCATCGTTCGGCCGGATGGCCGTGTTGCGACGCGCAATTTCATCGGCATCCTGTCGTCGGTCAACTGTTCCTCGACGGCGATCAGGAAGATCGCCGACTACTTCACCCCAGAGCGCCTGGCCGACTATCCCAACGTCGATGGGGTGGTGGCCTTCGCGCAGACCAGCGGCTGCGGCATGTCCTCGCCGAGCTACCACTTCGACGTGCTGCGGCGGACCATCGCCGGCTACGCGACCCATGCGAACCTGGCCGGCGCACTGATCGTCGGCTTGGGCTGCGAGCGCAACCAGGTCGCGGGGCTGGT
Source organism: Burkholderiaceae bacterium (assembly GCA_016790515.1). Classification (GTDB taxonomy): domain Bacteria; phylum Pseudomonadota; class Gammaproteobacteria; order Burkholderiales; family Burkholderiaceae_C; genus Pseudaquabacterium. The sequence continues at coordinate 12,698 of JAEUOY010000057.1, forward strand.
CGAATCGCAAGGCCTGAAGCTCACTGACAACATGCGCACGCTGGTGATGCAGGACACCGGCGGCACGCGGGCCACGATCGAAGCCGGCATTGCGGCGGTCAAGGAGATGCTGCCGGTGGCGAATGCCGTCAAGCGCGTGCCCGTCAGTGCCGCGCACCTGAAGATCGGCCTGGAATGCGGCGGCTCCGACGGTTTCTCAGGCATCACGGCCAACCCGGCGCTGGGCGCGGCCATGGACATCCTGGTGCGCCACGGCGGCACGGCCATTCTTTCCGAGACGCCGGAGATCCACGGCGTCGAGTTCATGCTGACGCGGCGTGCCGTCACGCCAGAGGTCGGCAAGAAGCTGCTCGACCGCCTTGCCTGGTGGGAGGAGTACACGCGCGGCCAGAACGGCCAGTTCAACGGCGTCGTTGGTCCCGGCAACCAGGCCGGCGGCCTGGCCAACATCTTCGAGAAGTCGCTGGGCTCGGCGATGAAAGGCGGTACCACGCCGCTGCAGGCGGTGTACGAGTATGCCGAACGCATCGACAAGTCCGGCTTCGTGTTCATGGATTCACCGGGATACGACCCGGTGGCCTCGACCGGCCAGATCGCCAGCGGGGCGAACCTGATCTGCTTCACGACGGGGCGGGGTTCGATGTTCGGTTCCAAGCCGGCGCCGACGATCAAGCTGGCCAGCAACACGCCGATGTTCCGCCGCCTCGAGGAAGACATGGACATCAACTGCGGGCTCGTGCTCGACGGTGAGCTGACGGTGCCGCAGATGGGCGAGCGCATCTTCGAGCAGATCCTTCGCCATGCGTCGGGCGAGTCGACCAAGAGTGAACTGCTCGGCCTGGGCGACAACGAGTTCGTGCCCTGGCACCTGGGCATCGTGAGCTGAGCGATCGAACGATCCGAACCGAGGGTAGAGACATGAACCTGAACCTGACACGAGACGAACTGGTCCGCAGCCAGAACTTCATCGGCGGCCGCTGGTGCGACGCCGGGTCGGGAGCGCTGCTGGCGGTGACCGACCCGGCCGACGAGTCGCTGATCACGCAGGTACCGGACAGCGACGCGATCGACGCGCGCGCGGCCGTGGATGCAGCGCACAAGGCCTTCGCGTCCTGGCGCGCCACGCCGGCCAAGGAGCGCGCACGGCTGATCAAGCGCTGGAACGACCTCATCGTCGAACACCAGGAGGACCTGGGGCGCCTGATCTCCCGTGAGCAGGGCAAGCCGCTGGCCGAGGGCCGCGGCGAAGTGCTCTACGCCGCGAGCTACGTGGAATGGTTCGGCGAGGAAGCCGCGCGGGCCTATGGCGACATCATCCCGGCCCCGGTCACGGGCCGCCGCATGATGGCGCTGAAGGAGCCGGTGGGCGTCGTCGCCGCCATCACACCGTGGAACTTCCCTGCGGCGATGATCGCCCGCAAGATCGCGCCGGCGCTGGCAGCGGGGTGCACCGTCGTCTGCAAGCCGGCCGAGGACACGCCGCTCACGTCGCTGGCGCTGGTCCGGCTCGCCGAGGAAGCCGGGCTGCCTGCGGGCACGCTGAACATCGTCACGGCCTCGCGGGCGCAGACCCCCGTGGTGGTCGACGCATGGCTTGCGGACAGCCGCGTGCGCAAGATCACCTTCACCGGCTCGACGCCGGTCGGCAAGCATCTGGCCCGCGCCTCGGCCGATACCTTGAAGAAGTGCTCGCTCGAACTCGGCGGCAATGCTCCTTTCATCGTGTTCGACGATGCCGATCTGGACGCCGCCGTCGATGGCCTCATGGCCTCGAAGTTTCGCAACGGCGGCCAGACCTGCGTCTGCCCGAACCGCATCTACGTGCAGTCCGGCGTCCACGACGCCTTCGTCGAGAGGCTGGGCCAGCGCGTCGGCGCGCTGAAGGTCGGCCCGGCCAGCCATCCGGACTCTCAGATCGGCCCGATGATCAATGCCCGCGCAGTCGACAAGATCGCTCGCCACGTGGCCGATGCGGTGGCGCAGGGGGCCAGGGTCGTTGTCGGGGGACAACGCGTGCGCAATGCGGTGGCCAACGGTCCTCATTACTACGCCCCGACCGTCCTGATCGGGGCCACCAAGGACATGGAACTGTCGTGCGAGGAGACCTTCGGGCCCGTCGCGCCGGTGTTCCGCTTCGTGGACGAGGCCGAGGTCGTGGCGCTCGCCAACGACACGCCGTTCGGGCTGGCGGCCTACTTCTACACCCAGGACATCGCGCGCGCCTCGCGCGTCGCAGACGCACTGGAGAGTGGCATCGTCGGCGTCAACGAGGGCGCGCTGGCCGCCGAAGCCGCGCCGTTCGGCGGCGTCAAGGAATCCGGCTACGGCCGCGAAGGCTCGCGTTACGGGCTCGAAGACTACCTGCACATCAAGTATGTGTGCCAGGGCGGCCTTCGTTGAGCCCCAGGGTGCAAGACATCATGCGCAATCCATTCAAGGCCGCGCTCGGGCGTGGCGAGAAGGTCATCGGCCTGTGGCTCTCGATGGCGAACCCCTATACGGCCGAGATCTGCGCAACCGCCGGATTCCAGTGGCTGCTGATCGACGGCGAGCATGCCCCGAACGACCTGCGGTCGACGCTGGCACAGCTGCAGGCCGTCGCGCCGCATCCCGGGCATCCGGTGGTGCGCGCGGTGGAAGGTGCCCCGGCGCTGATCAAGCAGCTGCTCGACATCGGTGCCCAGACCCTGCTCGTCCCGATGGTGGACACGCCGGAACAGGCGCAGGCGCTGGTGGCCGCGACCCGCTATCCGCCGGACGGTGTGCGCGGCGTCGGATCGGCCGCGGCACGTGCATCGCACTGGGGCGCCCGGCGCGACTACGTGAACACCGCCAACGACGATGTCTGCCTGCTGGTGCAGGCCGAGTCGCGGACCGCACTTCAGAACCTGGAGCAGATCTGCGCTGTCGACGGCGTCGACGGCGTCTTCATCGGGCCGGCCGACCTGGCCGCGTCGATGGGCCATCGCGGACGCCCGGACCATCCGCAAGTGCAGGCCGCCATCGAAGGCGCCATCCGCACGATCGTCGCGAGCGGCAAGGCGGCGGGCATCCTGGCGCTCGACCCGAAGTTCGCCCGCCGCTGTCTGGACCTGGGTGCGACCTTCGTCGCGGTCGGGATCGACGTGACGGTGCTGGCGCAAGGCGTGCGGCGGCTCGCCGGTGACTTCGGGCTCGGGACCCTGACGTCGATGGCGACGGCCGGGAGCCTGGCCTACTGATCGCGCGCCGAGGCTGCGAGCCCGAACTGGCTCGATGTCGATCGTCCGGGGTCGCGTCGTGCCGGGTCTGCGGGCTCCGCGCCTCGCCGCAGACGCGGCGTTCAGCCGCCCGGCGCCGGCTGGGCCGTGCAGGCGCCGCGCCGCATCGGGAAGTCGACGCCGCGCAGTTCGCCGTTGCGCAGGCCTTCGGCCCGTGCGGCCAGCCGGCCGTCGGGCTGCAGCCGGTAGATCACGCGCTGCGGAAAGTCCGGCCCCGGGTTCTCGAACACCGCGACGGTCGCGCCGATCTCGGTGGCGACGAACGAACGGCCCGGCTGCCCCGGCGGATGGGTGCTGTAGACCAGCGTTCCGGTCGCGGTTTCGCGCACCTGCAGGAACTCGGCCTGCACCACGCGGCCGCCCTTGAGCATGCGCGCCGCGCCCAGCATCGTGCCGCCGGCCGGCGCCATCCACTGCTCGCCCGAACCGGGCTCGTCGATCTCGCTGTGCCAGCAGCCGGCCAGCCAGTGCAGGGTGCGCACGCTGTGCAGGCCCCGCGCCTGCGGTGCCGAGGCCGCCTGGGCCGCAGCCGCACCGTGCAGCACCAGACCCGCCATGACGGCCAGTGCGGCGGCGGCGCAGCGCCGGCCCGTCGCCGGGCCGGGTAGGAACGTGCATTCGGGCATGGCGGGATTCTGTGCTGCCGGGCCGCCGCGTCGATCCGGTATCCTGCACCGGGCCCTGGCACCGATTCCGGAGACACGATGCACCGATTCAAGCCACTGCTTCTCGCCATCCTGCTGGCCGGCCTGTCGGCCAGCGCGCTCGCGCAGGGCTACCCGACCAAGCCGATCCGCCTGGTCGTCACCTTCCCGGCCGGCGGCGCGCCCGACATCCTGGCCCGGCTGTTCGCCGACAAGGCGCAGCTGGGCCAGCCGGTGGTGGTCGACAACGTGCCGGGGGCCGGCGGCAACATCGGCGCCGACAAGGTGGCCAAGTCGCCGCCCGACGGCCACACGCTGGTGATGGGCACGGTGGGCACGCACTCGATCAACGGCTCGCTCTATCAAAAAATGCCCTATGACATGGTCAGGGACTTCACGCCAGTGGCCCATGTCGCCAGCGCGCCGAACCTGCTGGTCGTCACCAACGACCTGCCGGTGAAGACGGTGGCCGAGCTGATCGCCTACCTGAAGGCCAACCCGAACCGCTTAAGCTTCGGCTCGCCGGGCATCGGTACCTCGGTGCATGTCTCGGGCGAGCTGTTCAAGAGCATGACCGGCACGACGATGCAGCATGTGCCCTACAAGGGCCGGCAGTTCGCGATCCCCGACCTGGTCGGCGGGCAGATCCAGGTGATGTTCGACAACATGCCCTCGGCGCTGCCGATGGCCCGGGAAGGCAAGATCCGCGCGCTGGCGCAGACCACCGCGAAGCGCTCGGCTGCCGCGCCCGACGTGCCCACCGTCGCCGAGACAGTGCCCGGCTTCGAGGCCACCACCTGGTTCGCGGTGTTCGCGCCCGCCGGCACGCCCAAGGAGGTGGTGGCCAAGGTCAATGCCGAGATGCAGCGCGTCTACAAGCTGCCCGATGTCGCCGGCAAGCTCGAGACCCTGGGCCTGGAGCCGTGGATCTCGACGCCCGAGGAACTGGCCAGGTTCCAGGCCGCCGAGATCGTCAAGTGGGCCAGGGTGGTGAAGGAATCGGGCGCGAAGGCCGATTGAGCGCGTCTCGATGCCTGGCCGGGGCGAGGCGCCGGCCCCCGTTAAGCTGCACTTCAGCCTGCCATGGATACTCGGCGCGGAGCTTGCTGTCACCTCGGCCGGCACCCAACGAGCCTCTGCGCCATTGACCTTGCGCCTGCACGAGATCCTCGCTCCCTTCTTCCACCGCACGCTGTGCGCCGGCGCCGCCCTCGGCGTCGCAGTGGCAGCCGCGCTGGCCTGCGGCGGCGCGGCATGGGCCCAGGCGCAGTCTCAGCCTGCGGCCTCCGGGCATCGCCTGCCGTCGTTTGCCGAACTCGAGGCCGCCGGCGCCGTGATCGGCCAGATCCGCGTCGACACCCGGCAGATCTTCGATCCCGGCGACCCCAAGGAAGACCACTGGCTGTTCCGTGCCGCCAACGCGCTGCACATCAAGACCCGGCCCGGCGTGATCGAACACGCGCTGCTGTTCAAGTCCGGCGAGCGGGTGTCGGCGCGGCTGATCGAGGAGACCGAGCGTCTGCTGCGAAGCTACGAGTACCTCTACGACGTCGTGCTGCGCCCGGCCGCCGTCCACGACGGCGTGGTCGACATCGAGGTGGTGACGCGCGACACCTGGTCGCTGAACCTGGGCGTCGTCGCCAGCCGCGCCGGCGGCGCGAACCGCAGCGGCCTGAGCCTGAAGGAATACAACCTGCTGGGCACCGGCACCGCGCTGACCTACGCCAAGACCAACGACATCGACCGCACCACCGACGAGTTCTCGCTGGCCAACAGCCATCTCTTCGGCAGCCGCGCCGAACTGGCGCTGGGCCACAGCGCCAACAGCGACGGCAGCGGCGACAACATCTCGCTGGTGCGGCCGTTCTACGAGCTGGACGCGCGCTGGGCCGCCGGCCTCAGCTGGTCGCGCTTCGACCGGCTCGACCCGGTCTACAACGCCGGCGAGGTGGCCAGCCAGTACCGCCACCGCGGCTCGCTGGCCGAGGTCTTCGGCGGACGCTCGCAGGGCCTGATCGACGGCTGGACGCAGCGCTGGTCGCTGGGCGTCAACCTGCAGGACGACGCCTATGCGTTCGAGCCCGGCGTGACCGCCCCGGCGCGGCTGCCGACCGACCAGAAGCGGGTCGGCCCCTTTCTGCGTTACCAGGTCATCGAGGAGCGCTATGACCGCCAGCAGAACCGCAACCTGATCGGGCGGCCGGAGTTCTTCGCGCTGGGCCTGGCGTCGACGCTGCAGCTGGGGCTGGCGTCCACCGCGCTGGGGTCGAGCCGGAATGCCCTGCTCTACACCGGCTCGGTCAGCCGCGGCTTCAAGTCGGTCGACGACCAGACGGTGATGGCGTCGGCCACGCTGAGCGGGCAGTTCACCGACGCCCGGGTGCAGCAGCAGCAGCTGGGCGGCAAGATCGAGTACTACCGGCCGCAGAGCCGGCGCTGGCTGTTCTACGGCATGGCCTCGGGCGACCTGCTGACCCGGCCCGACGCGAACCAGACGCTGATGCTGGGCGGCGACAACGGCCTGCACGGCTACCCGCTGCGCTACCAGAGCGGCACCCGGCGCATGCTGTTCACCGCCGAGCAGCGCTACTACACCGACCTGTTCGTCTGGCAGCTGTTCCACGTCGGCGGCGCCGGCTTCGTCGACGTAGGCCGCGCCTGGGGCGGCGACAACGTCAACACCGCCAACCCCGGCTGGCTGGCCGACGTCGGCTTCGGCCTGCGCATCGTCAGCGCGCGATCGGCCTTCGGCAACGTGCTGCACGTGGACGTGGCGTTCCCGCTGAACCGCACGCCCGACATCCAGCGCGTGCAGTTCGAGGTCACGACGCAGACCAGCTTCTGAGTGCCCCAGGGCCGGCCTCGCTGCAGCCGGTGCGGCAGCGTTCGCGCGACCACCGTCGTCGCCCGCCGAAGGTGGTCGAGCGCGAGGTTGGTGTTGGTGCCGCCCTCGATGCGGCCGGCGGTCAAGCCGTGTCGGCGCTCAGTTGCTCGAGCAGGTGCAGGAAGGCGCGCACGCTCAGCTCGATGTCGTGGTTGGTGCACGATTCGAGCGGGTTGTGGCTGATGCCGGCGTTCAGCCCGCGAACGAACAGCATCGCCTGCGGCATCACTTCGTGCAGCTTCATCGCGTCGTGGCCGGCGCCGCTGGGCAGGCGGAACACCGGCAGGCCCTGCGCGGCGACCGCCTGTTCCCAGCGCCGCTGCCAGCCCGAATCGCAGGGCGCGGCGGCGGCGCGCAGGGTCTGCTCGACGCGGTGCGCCAGGCCGCGGCGATCGCAGATCGATTGCAGCTCGTGCAGCACGTCGGCGACGCAGGCGTCGCGCGCCTCGTCGGTGGGGGCGCGGATGTCCAGGCTGAAGCGCACCCGGCCCGGCACCACGTTGATCGAGCCGCCGGGCACCTCGAGCAGGCCCATCGTCGCGACGACGTCGGGCACCGCGGACGCCCGCTTCTCGAGGCAGAGCGCCAGCTCGGCGGCGCCCAGCGCGGCGTCGCGGCGGCGGCCCATCGGCGTGGTGCCGGCGTGGCTGGCCATGCCGGTGATCTCGCCGAGGAAGCGCACGCTGCCGTTGATCGAGGTGACGATGCCCAGCGGCAGGTCGAACTCGGCCAGCACCGGGCCCTGCTCGATGTGCACCTCGACGAAGCCGAGGTAGTGCGCGGGGTCGCGCCGCAGCGCCTGGATCGCCGCCAGCTCGGCGGGCAGGCCGGCGGCGCGCATCGCGTCGCGCATCGTCACGCCGTCGGCATCCTGCTGGTCCAGCCAGGCCGGGTCGAACTGGCCGACCAGCGCACCCGAGCCGAGAAGGGTGGCCTTGTAGCGCTGGCCTTCCTCCTCGGCGAAACCGACGACCTCGAGGCCGAACGGCAGCCGCCGCCCTCGGGCCGCCAGTTCGCGCACGCAGGCCATCGGCACCAGGATGCCCAGCCGGCCGTCGTACTTGCCGGCGTTTCGCACGGTGTCGTAGTGGCTGCCGGTCAGCAGCCTCCTTGCGCCGGCTCCAGCGCCCGGGCCGGCGCCGTGGCAGGTGCCGTGGCAGGTGCCGTGATAGGTGCCGACGACGTTGCCCACCGCGTCGATCGCCACCTCGTCGAAGCCGCCCTCCCGCATCCAGCCGGCGAGTTGGCGGGCGCAGGCCTGGTGCGCCGCGGTCAGGTAGGTCACCGTCAGCTGGCCCTGTTCGGCATGGCCGGGGTCGCTGTGCGCGGACAGCGCCTCGGCCCAGTCCCACACCCGGTTGCCGCGCTCGGGTTGCTCGCCGAACTTGTCGGCCAGGCGGATCTCGGCGATGCGGTGGATGTTGCGCAAGGCCTCGTCGCGCTCGAAATCGACCGGGTTCGCCAGCCGCCGCGCAAAGCTCGCGATGATCTCGGCCTTGCCCAGGCCCAGGCCGCGCGGCCCGCGCACCGCCAGGATGAACGGGAAGCCGAAGCGGGCGTTGTAGTCGGCGTTGAGCTGCTGGATGCGGGCGAACTCCCCGGGCGTGCAGTCGGTCAGCCCGGCCTTGCCCTGCTCGTTCGTGCTTTCGGTGGTCAGCGTCCTGCTGACCATCGCCTTGCCGGCGAGTTCGGGGTGGGCGCGGATCAGCGCCCCTTGTGCGTCGACGCCGGCCTCGCGAACCACCTTCACCATCGCCTGCTTCAGCTGGGCCAGCGAGGCAAAGGGCCGGGCGGCGGCACGCTCGGCAATCCACGGCGAGTGTTCGTAGGTGCCGTCCAGCAGGGCGACGAAATCGGCCGCGGTGGCGGCATTGAGTTGGTGCAGCGTCAGCATGATGGGGTCTTTCAGGACCGGACGAAGGCGGTGGCGCGATCAAAGGGGTGCTGCGGCTTCCAGTGCCCCGAGATGTCGATGCAGCGCGCGACCGACACCGTGTCGTGGGTCTCGACGGGCTCCGCGAAGCGCGGCAGGCCGGTGAATCCGGCGCGGGTCGGTCGACGGCACGAGCGAAGTGTATGCACCCTTGCCAGCCAGCAAGCCACCCGGGCGGGGCCCCGCGCCTGCCGAGAAAGCAATCCGGTGGCCCACCTCAGCACCCATGCTCGCCACGATGAACGGCTGCCCGACAGCAGGCATGCCGTTGACGCTGCAGCGCCTGGACGGCCGCGGCGACGGCGGCCCGCTGCCCGACACGGCGGCGATGGCGGTCGGCCGCTACCGCCTGCTGCACGAAGCGGCGCCCTGTTTCCGTGCGCTGGGCGTCACGCTGCCCGAGCCGCCGTTCATCGACACGGTGCAACTCGATTCCGGCATCGCAGCCGCGCCCGGCCACTGCCACGTGCCGCCGCGCGTCGGCCCCTGGAACTGCAGCACCTGCCGCGGCAGCCGATTGCCTGCCCGGGCCGCCGGGCACGCGGCTTGCGTGCGCCTGACCCGGGTCTTCAGGGTACCCCGGAGCAGATCGGTGTATGCACCTTCTTCCTGTCGCCACGGAGCCTCCATGGCCCCGGCCGGACCGCCGGGCCCCGGGGTTGCGACATCCACGCCTCACAGAGCCCGCTGTGGTGAAGGCCGGCCGGCCCGGCATCGGTGCCGCCTGCCGCCGGGCTGAACTGTCGAGGACCCGATGGACACCTACCTGCTCGACTGGGCCAGCCTGTTGTTGCGCTGGGCCCATGTCATCACCGCGATCGCCTGGATCGGCTCGTCGTTCTACTTCGTCTTTCTCGACAGCAGCCTGACCCGGCCGACGGCGCCCGACCTCAAGGCCAAGGGCGTCGACGGCGAGCTGTGGGCGGTGCACGGCGGCGGCTTCTACCACCCGCAGAAGTACCTGGTGGCGCCGAAGTCGCTGCCGCCCGACCTGCACTGGTTCTACTGGGAGAGCTACAGCACCTGGCTGACCGGCTTCGGCCTGTTCACCGTGCTGTACCTGTTCAACGCCGGCAGCTTCCTGGTCGACAAGACAGTGCACGACGGGTCGCCCGGCATGGCGATCGCGGCGTCGCTGGGCTTCCTGGCCGCGTTCTGGTTCGTCTACGACACGATCTGCCGCGCCTTCGGCCAGAACAAGAACGGCGACCTGATCGTCGCCGCCGGCGTGCTGGTGTGCGTGGTCTTCTCGTCGTGGCTGTCGTGCCAGCTGTTCGCCGGCCGCGCCGCCTTCCTGATGACCGGCGCGATGATCGCCACCGCGATGAGCGCCAACGTGTTCGTCTGGATCATCCCCGGCCAGCGCACCGTGATCGCGCAGATGAAGGCCGGCCAACCGGTGGACCCGATCCACGGCCGGCGCGCCAAGCAGCGCAGCGTGCACAACACCTACTTCACGCTGCCGGTGCTGATCGCGATGCTGTCCAACCACTACGGCTGGCTGTACCAGGGCCCGCACAACTGGGCGGTGCTGGTGCTGCTGATGGCCGCCGGCGCGCTGATCCGCCACAGCTTCGTCGCCCGCCACAAGGCCCATGTGAACGGCAGCCGCGCACCCTGGGAGCACGCGGTGGTCGGCACCGCGCTGCTGATGGGGCTGGCAGTCTGGCTGGCGCCGGCGTCGCCGTCGGCCGCCGCCGCCGCGGCCGCCAGGCCGGTGGGCTTCGCCGAGCTGCGCGCGGTGATCGAGCAGCGCTGCGCGGTCTGCCACAACGCCCAGGTGCAGAACAAGAACGTCGCGCTGCACACGCCGGCGCTGATCGCCCGGCATGCCCCGGCCGTCTACCAGCAGGCGGTGGTGCTGAAGCTGATGCCGATGAACAACGCGACCCGGATCACCGACGACGAGCGTGCGCTGATCAGGCGCTGGTTCGAGGCCGGCCACCCGGTCGAGTAGCCGCAGCGACATTTCTTCAGAAGGAGGACGCCCGATGACGACACCGACAACCGTGCACCCGGTGGACGAGCGCCTGGGCGCCGGCCGCCTGACCACGCTGGGCCTGCAGCATGTGCTGGTGATGTATGCCGGCGCGGTGGCGGTGCCGCTGATCGTCGGCCGCGCGCTGAAGCTCTCGCCCGAGCAGGTGGCGCTGCTGATCTCGGCCGACCTGTTCTGCTGCGGCATCGCGACGCTGATCCAGTCCTTCGGCATGACGCGCTGGTTCGGCGTCAGGTTGCCGGTGATGATGGGCGTCACCTTCGCCGCGGTCGGGCCGATGGTGGCGATGGCCAGCGCCAACCCGGGTGTCGCCGGGGCGCAGGCGATCTTCGGCGCGATCATCGGCGCCGGCGTGGTCTCGATCGCGATCGCGCCGATCATCGGCCGGCTGCTGCGCTTCTTCCCGCCGGTGGTCACCGGCACGATCATCGCGGTGATCGGCATCAGCCTGATGCGCGTGGGCATCGGCTGGGCACTGGGCGGCCCGGCCAACCTGGCGCAGTTCACCGACGTGCCCAAGCTGGTGGCGGTGGTCGAGCAGGCCAGGCTCGAGGCCGCGGCGGCGGCCGGTGCCGGCGCCGCGGCGGGCGGGGCGTCGTCGCCGGCCGCGGCGATGGCACCGCAGGCCGCGGCGGCCGTCACCGCGGCAGCGGCGGCCCAGACGCCGGGGCCGGCGGTCACCAGGCTGCCGGGCCCGATCCCGCAGGCCGACAACCCCGACTACGGCGCGCTCGACAATCTGGCCATCGCCGCCTTCGTGCTGGGCACGATCCTGCTGATCGCCAAGTTCGGCCGCGGCTTCGTCGCCAACATCTCGGTGCTGCTGGGCATCGTCGCCGGCTGCGTCGTCGCGGTGGCGATGGGCAAGATGGGCTTCGACAAGGTCGCCAAGGCGCACTGGTTCGACGTCGTCACGCCGTTCGCCTTCGGGCCGCCGGTGTTCGATCCGACGCTGATCCTGACGATGGTGCTGGTGATGATCGTCGTGATGATCGAGTCGACCGGCATGTTCCTGGCGCTGTCGGACATCACCGGCAAGCCGATCAGCCCCGCCGAACTGACCGCCGGGCTGCGCACCGACGGCCTGGGCACGCTGATCGGCGGCATCTTCAACACCTTCCCGTACACCAGCTTCTCGCAGAACGTCGGACTGGTCGGCGTCACCGGGGTGCGCAGCCGCTTCGTCTGCGTCGCCGCCGGGCTGATCATGGTCGTGCTGGGGCTGCTGCCGAAGATGGCGGCGCTGGTCGAGAGCGTGCCGCAGTTCGTGCTGGGCGGGGCCGGGCTGGTGATGTTCGGCATGGTCGCGGCCACCGGCATCCGCATCCTGGCCGGCGTGGACTACCAGAAGAACCGCCACAACCTGTACATCGTCGCGGTGTCGATCGGCTTCGGCATGGTGCCGCTGGTCGCCCCGCGCTGGACCCAGCACATGCCGCACGGCCTGCACCCGCTGCTGGAAAGCGGCATCCTGCTGGCCGCGCTGAGCGCGGTGCTGCTGAACCTGTTCTTCAACGGCGCGCGCGGCAGCCTGGCCGATGCGGTGCAGGCAGCCAAGGTGGCCGAGGCGCACTGACGAAGGCGCCGCGGCCGCCGCCACCTCAGCGATCGAGCAGCTTGTCCATCTGCCGCCGCGCCAGGCGGCCGACGACGGCCCGCCCCAGCGCAGAGGCCTCGGCGAGCAGATTCGAGGCCTCATCGGCGCAGAGCGCCTGGCGCTGGGCCAGTTCGGCGGCCGACAGCGCGGTCTGACGCTCGCGCGCAGCGTCGAGCAGTGCCCGCGAGCGGGCCTCGTCGCGCTCGCCGTTCAGGTAGGCGGCGCCGATGAACGCGGCGCCCTGCTCGAGGTGCGACAGCAGCTGTGGCCGCAGGTCGCCCTGCCCGGCCTTGATGCGCAGCGCCAGCGCCTCGGACAGGGCCTCGAGCGCGGCGACACATTCGGCCGAATGCCGATCGCCCGGGCTGGGCGGCGCCTCGTCGACGGCCGATGCCGCACCCAGCCAGAGGCCCAGCACCAGGCCGACAGCGGCCTGCGCCGCCGGCGCAGCTCGCCAGCTCACCACGGCCGGATCAGGCCTTGGGGCTCTTGGCGTGCTTGCTCGTCGCGGCGGTGGTCTTGTGGCCGGCCTTCTGAGTCGACTTGTGGCTGGCCTTGGGGGTGGTCTTCTGGCTCGACGGGTGGTGCGCGGCCGACTTCGCCGCCGACTTGGCCGCAGCCTGCGACGCCTGCTGCGACTTCAGGTCCTGGGCATGGCGTTCGACCGCCGCCGCGCGGGCCGGGTCGGTGCTCACGCTGATGCCGTCGGTGGGCGTCTTGGCGAACGCGGTCGAGGCCAGGGCCAGCGACAGCAGGGTGAACCGGGCAGTCTTGCGCATGGGGCGCCTTTCGGGTTGTGGAGGGTTGGCCGTACAACGTCGCGCAGCGGGCGGTGGATGACCGCGCCGCAGCGATCGTCAGCGCTCGGCAATGTAATGTTGTGTGATCACCGCCTCGCCCGGCATCACCAGCGCCCTGACCCGGGCCTCCTGCGCCTGGTCGGCGACGGTGGCGCGGGCGCGCTGGTGCAGGTAGTCGGCCCAGCGGGTGACGATGAAGCGCTCGGCATAGCGCGTCGGGTCGTCGAGATCGCGGTAGATGCGCCAGAAGGTCGCGCCATCGCGCCGGCGCGGTGCCTTCAGCAGCGTCAGCTCGGCGACGAAGGCCTCGGCGTCCTCGGGCCGCACGCGGTAGATCAGCTCGACCGCCACCGGACCGGCCTCGGGGTCGGGCGTGTCGGCGACCAGCAGGTCCTCGAACGGCGCCTGCGTCACCTCGTGCAGTTCACCCATGCGCAGCGGAAAGCGCCGCGCCAGCAACAGGTTGGCCAGCATCAGCGCCGCCGCGGCGCACAGCGCGGCCGGCAGCCCCAGCAGGCCCGCCGCGGCACCCCAGAAGGCCGAGCCGAGCGCGAACGCGCCCAGCGCCGACAGCACGTGCATCGCAGTGGCGCGCGAGCGCACCCAGGGCGGTGCGCTGGTCTGGGTGGCGGTGTTGAAGGTGCTCATCACGCTCATCCAGGCCGCACCGCCGGCGACCAGGCCGAGGTAGACCGGCAGCGCCCAGCGAGACAGCGCGGCCACCGTCATCACCGCGGCGAACACCCAGCAGCAGATTGCCACCAGCCGCTCCAGCCCCAGCCGCTGGCTCACCCGGCCGAGCACCAGCCCGGCGCCCACCGCGCCGGTGCCCAGGCAGCCCATCAGGAAGCCGAAACCCGCCGCGCCCAGCCCCAGCCGCTGCTGGCCGATCGCCGGCAGCAGTGCCCACAGCGCCGAGCCGGCGGCGCTGTAGGCCGCCGTGCGCACCAGTTGCGCGAGGATGGTCTCGGAATGCCAGGCATAACGCAGACCGGCCAGCGTGCCACCCCACAGCCGCTCGGGCGGCAGCCGGCTCGGCGGGTGCGGCCGCGGCGGGCGGCGGTGGATGTTCCAGGCCAGCACGCCGGTACCGGCCAGGGCCAGCGCGAACACCGTGCCGCCGCCGGCCAGCGGCCCGCCCCAGCCGCTGCCCAGCCCGTAGACCGCACCGGCCAGGGCCGGGCCCAGCGCTCGCGCGCTGTTGTAGGCGATGCTCATCGCGACGATGGCCTGCGGCAGCTCGTCGCGCGGCACGATCTCGCCGACCGCCGAGTTCCAGGCCGGCGTCAGCGTCGCGGTGCAGCAACCGGTGATCGCGGTGAACAGCAGCAGCGTCGCCGGCCCGCCCCAGCCGGCCAGCAGCAGCGCGGCCAGCACCAGCACGGCGGCCGCCTGCACCCCCAGCGCGATCAGCATCAGCCGGGCCCGGTCGGTGGTGTCGGCGAGCACGCCGGCCGGCAGCGCCAGCACGAACATCGGCAGGAACACCGCCGTCTGCACCAGCGCGGCGAGGAACGACGAACCGGTCAGCTCGACCATCAGCCACGACGCGGCCATGCCATGCATCGCATTGGCGATGAAGTACAGCACGCTGGCGATCCACAGGCTGCGGAAGGCCGGCAGGCGCAGCGGCACCCAGATCGCGGCCGAAGGCTGCGCGGGGGCGGGGCTGGGCGGGGGCGGTGCGACCATCGTCGGCGCATTGTCGGGCCCCTGCCGGCGCACCTGCCGATGCCCTTGCCTCGGCGATCGGCGCTTGCCCTGCCGCCCCTGGGTTCTATGCAATACTGATTTTCGGCCGGGCCGCAGCAGCCTTGCAGGCATCGTCGGGCGGGACGCGGGCGGGCGGTGGCCCCGGCACCGATCCGCAGCATGACGCAGATGTCGGAGGAGACACCGCATGGGCAACAACCCCGAACCCGAGCCGGCCACGGACGATGCGGCCGACCCGTCGCAGGTCGTCGCCTCGGCCTGGCAGGACCAGGCGCTGTGGTCGGAGGTGGCCACCCGGATCGGCGATTCGATCCGCCGCTGGCGCGTGGTCGCGGCGGCCGCCGGGCTGGCCGGCCTGTTCCTGACGATCTTCGCCGGCACGCTGACCGGCGCCGGGCAGAGCACCAGGCGGATGGCGCTGACGACGCTGGGCGTGCTGCTGCTGGCGCTGGTGCCTTACCTGCGCCAGCGCCTGGTGTCGGCCGAGCGGGTGCTGAGCTGGACCACCGCGCGCAACGTGTCCGAACAGCTGAAGGAGGCAATCTACCGCCACCTGATGGGCGTGCTGCCGCCCGAACCGCTGGCCGACGGCAGCGCGCCGGCCGACCCCGACGGCCCGGCCAACCTGGTGCGCCGCTGCCGCAGCATCAAGCAGGCCGCCGCCGACCTGGCCGGCGTGGCCGCCGCGGCCCGGCCGGCGGAGCGCAGGCGCAAGACGCAGCTGAGCCTGGACGACTACCTGGCCGACCGGGTCGAGGGCCAGATGAACTTCTACCGCACCAAGGGCGAGGCCGCCGGCCTGAGGGCGCGGCGGCTGCAGATGCTGGAGTTCACGCTCGGCATCGCCGCGGTGCTGCTGGGCACGCTCACCGGCAGGGAGCCGGTGCCCGACGCCGCCGGGGTGGCCGCCGGCACGGTCTTCACCACCGGCACGCTGCTGCCGCTGCTGGCGGTGGTGGCCGCCGCCACCGCCGCGGTGACCGGCCACATCGCCGGTGCGCGCGACGCCGAGACCGCCGCCAAGTACTTCGCCACCTACGACCTGCTGAAGACCTTGCGCGACGAATGGCGCGTCTCGCCCGATCCCCGGGACCCGGCCAACGTGCGGCGCTTCGCCGACGCGGTCGAGCGCGCGATCGCCAGCGAGTACGGCGGCTGGGTGGCCGACTGGAACAAGGCGCAGCAGAAGGCGCCGCAAGCCTGAGGGGGTGTTGACGATGGGCTACCTGCCGCAGTTCAAGAACGATCTGTTCATCAGCTACCGCCGCGCGTCCAACGAGGGCCAGGACCCCTGGGTCGACAAGTTCTGCGACAGCGTGCGCACCTCGCTGCGCGACCTGGTCGGCGACGTGCAGATGTGGCGCGACACCGCCGAACTGCGCGCCGGCGACGCCTGGCGGCCCGAGATCGCCGAGGCAGTCGATTCGGCGGCGATCTTCCTCGCCGTGATCTCGCGCACCTATTTCGACAGCGACGAATGCCGCAAGGAGCTCGACCGCTTCCTCGGCCGGCTGAAGAGCGGCGACAGCGGCGCCGGCCGCAAGCTGGTGCCGATCTACAAGCACCCGCCCAAGCCCGACCAGGAACTGCCGCGCGAGCTGGCCGAGATCGGCCACCACGAGTTCTTCAACCTCGAGCCCAGGCCCTGGCGCGAGCTCGACCCCCGGCGCGACTACGACGACTACCACGAGCGGCTGGGCCGGGTCGTCTTCGACCTGATGGAGGCGCTCGAATTCCTGCAGGGCCAGCAGAAGAAGGCCGCGCTGGGCAAGGTGTTCATCGCCAACACCGGGCCCGAACTGCAGCAGGAGCGCGAACGTCTGCGCACCGACCTGCGCCAGCGCGGCTTCCTGGTCGTGCCCGAGCGCGAGTACCTGTGGAACGCCGACGACCACCGCGAGCGCATCGTGCGCGACCTGTCGGAGTCGCTGCTGTGCATCCACCTGGTCGCACGCACCGCGTCGATCGAGCCGCTGACGCCGGCGCGGGCCCGGGTCCAGCTGGAACTCGCCCACGCCGAGATGAAGCAGCGCGGCCGGCCGGCGCCGCTGGTGTGGATCCAGCCCGCCGCCGAGACCGATGGCGGCACGCGCGGCCTGATCGACTACATCGAGAACGAGCTCGCCAACGAAGGCGTCGACTACCTGCAGGGCAGCCTGGAGGACCTGAAGACGCTGATGCTCGACAAGCTGCCCAAGCCGGCACCGAAGACGCCGCCGAAGCCGCGCGAAATCGCGCTGCTGGTCGAGGACGGCGACCTGGCCGACCTCGGGCCGCTGAAGTCGCTGCTGGCCGACCGGCTGGGCGTCGAGCCGCGGCCGCTCAAGTTCAGCAAGGCCACGCCGAAAGACGAGGAGCGGCTGGCCCGCACGCTGGCATCGTGCCAGCAGGCGATCATTTTCTGGTCGCGCCAGTCCGAAGACTGGGTATTCGACCTGATGGATCTCGACGCGCTCGCGCAACGGCTGGGCCCCGACCGGCTGTGCATCTACGCCACCGGCGAAGACTCGCCGGAGAAGAGCACTTTCGCCACCAAGAAGGCGCGGGTGGTGCAGGCCGTCGTCAGCCAGGGCGAGGCCGAGCTGCGCGCCTTCCTCGACGCGCTGCCGGGTGCCGGCCGATGACGGTGGCTGTCGCCGGCATGGACCGCTTCGCGCTGATCGCGGCCAATCCGTTTCCCGGCCTGCGCTCGTTCAAGCCCGGCGAGGCCGACCGCTTCTTCGGCCGCCGCCAGCAGGTCGACGAGCTGGCGGCCCGGCTGGCCGGGCTGCCGCTGGTCGCGGTGTCGGGCGCGTCGGGCTGCGGCAAGTCGTCGCTGGTGCTGGCCGGCCTGCTGAACGAGCTGAAGCGCCGCCACGACGAGGACTTCGGCATCGACTGGCGGCCGGTGGTGATGCGCCCGGGCAACCGGCCGATCGCCAACCTGGCCGCGCCGCTGGCCGCGGCGATGCTGGGCCGCAGCGACGCCGTCGCGGGGCCCGACGAAGACGACGAAGCGCTGGCCCAGCGCACCGCGTCGCTGGTCGGCCAGCTGCGGCTGGGCGGGCTGGGGCTGGTCGAGGCGGTGCGCCAGTCGCGCCTGCCCGAGGGCGCGCGGGTGCTGGTGGTGGTCGACCAGTTCGAGGAGGTCTTCCGCTTCAAGCGCATGGCCGACCCCGACGAGGCCGCCGCCTTCGTCAAGCTGCTGCTGCAGGCCGCCGGCGACCCCGATTCGCGGGTCAGCGTGGTGCTGACGCTGCGCTCGGACACGCTGGGCTCGTGTGCCGATTTTCGCGACCTGCCCGAGGCGGTGAGCCGCGGCAGCTACCTGGTGCCGCGGCTCAAGCGCGAGCAGCGCAAGGAAGCCATCGTCAAGCCGGTCGAACTGCGCGGCGCGAAGATCGCGCCGCGGCTGGTGCAGCGCCTGCTCAACGACGTCAGCGACGATTTCGACGACCTGCCGGTGATGCAGCACGCGCTGGCCCGCACCTGGCAGCGCTGGGCCGAGACCAGCGGCGGCACGCGCCCGATTGACCTCGAGGACTACGAGGCCACCGGCGGCGCCGCCAGCGCCTTGAGCGACCATGCCGACGAGGCCTGCCACTCGCTGGGCGCGCTGGGCGAGCCCGGCGGCACCGTCGAGCGGGTGTTCCGCGCGCTGACCGAGCGCGTCGCCGAAGGCACCGAGGTGCGGCGGCCGCTGGATTTCACCCAGCTCTGCGCCGTCTGCGGCGACGGCACCGAGCAGGGCAACGCCGACGTGACGCAGGTCGTCGAGCGCTACCGCCGTCCCGACACCGCCTTCCTGGTGCCGGGCGCGGAGTGGCCGTTGTCGGCCAACCCGGTGATCGACATCTCGCACGAGAGCCTGATCCGCCAGTGGGCAAGGCTGCGCGGCTGGGTCGCCGCCGAGGCCGACGCCGAGGCCGAACTCGGCCGGCTGGTCGAGGACACCCGCCGCCACCAGCAGGAAGGCGGCGAACTGCTGCGCGGCCGCAGCCTGGAGCGGGCCCGCGAATGGCAGCGCGCCAACCGGCCGAACGCGGCCTGGCTGCGGCTGTGCAGCGGCGGCAGTGCCGACGACAGCCGCGCCAGCTTCCAGGCCCTGCAGGCCTATGTCGAGCAGAGCGCGGCCGCCGAGGCGCTCTCGCGCAAGCGCGAACGGCGGCGCAAGCAGGCACTGGCCGGCCTGGTGGCCACGGTGGTGGCGGCGTCGGTCGGCGCCGCGGTGGTCGGCCGCACGCTGCAGCGCCAGGCCCAGTCGCGCGAGATGGTCAGCCGCGCGGTGCTGGCAATGGCGCAGGACCCGGTGCGCAGCGCGCAGTACGCGCTGGCCGCGCTCGACCAGGACAGCGGCAACGACCGCGCCGAATACGCGCTGCGCCAGGCCATGGCCTCGCTGGAGACCGCCCGCACCGAACAGATCAAGACCTTCGACGCGCCGATCACCGAGGCCCGCTACAACGACGACGGCAGCCGCCTGGTGGTGGCCGGCGGCCGCAGCGTGTGGCTGCTGGACTCGGCCAGCCTGAACACGGTCGCCCAGGTGACCACCGCCGCCAACGTCGTCAAGGCCTGGCAGCTGGGCACGCAGATCATCAGCTACACCGAGGACGCCAAGGTCCAGCTGCAGGGGCTGGACGGCAAGCTGCGCGCCAGCCTGTCGTGCAGCGGCAGCGGCAACAGCGCGGCCAGCGTGGCCTACAGCGGTGCCAAGGGCGCCGCCGACGGCGGCCTGCCGGCGCAGCTGGCGGTGGGCTGCTACAACGGCGAACTGCTGCTGTGGGACCTGGGCCCCGAGGGCGTGCTGGCGCGCACCGCGCTGCGCCCGGGCGACGACCGCTCGGGCACCGTGCTGGCGCTGGGCTTTTCCGGCGATGGCCGCTACCTGGCCTCGGCCGACGCCGAAGGCCTGGCGCTGGTGTGGAAGCGCGGCACGACCGACCGCCCCTGGATCGGCCAGCCCGGCAACACGCCGCTGCGCCACAAGCTGGCGATCCGCGACATCGGCTTCCACCCGACCGAGACCACGCTGCTGGCCACCGCGTCGGACGACCGCAGCGCCAAGGTCTGGACACTGGACCTCGAAGGCCGCCGGCTGATGCCCGACCAGGGCGACCAGAAGGGCATGTACCGGCTGCAGCACGACCGCGCGGTGCTCGGCCTGCGCTTCGTGCGCCGCGCCGACGACCCGACCGCGCTGATGACGCGCTCGGACAAGCGGGTGTTTTTCTGGTCCAGCGAGACCTCGTTCGATGCGCGCAGCCACGACGACTGGGTCACCGACGTCAATTCGTCGGCCGATGGCGAGCTGATCGCCTCGGCCAGCGGCGACGGCACCGCGCACCTGTGGTCGTCGCGCGCGGCCACCGAGATCGTGGTGCTGCGCGGCCACCGCAACGAGGTGACGAAGGCCTTCTTCAGCCCCAAGGGCGACCAGCTCATCACCGCCAGCCGCGACCGCACGCTGCGCCAGTGGCGGCTGACCCGGCCGGTGCTGCTGGCCGCCAGCCGGCAGTGGCAGCTCAGCGCGGCGATCGACCCGCAGGGCCAGCGCGCGCTGATGTGCGGCGAGGCCGCCGGCGAAGCGGCGCGGCAATGCCGCATCGCGCCGCTGGCGGACCTGGCCAGCCGCAAGTCGATCGACGACGACTGGCTGCAGCCGGTGCCCGGCGACAGGGTGACCAATGCCAGCTTCTCCAGCGACGGCACGCTGGCGATGGGACTCGGCCAGGGCTACGACGTCTACCAGACCGGCGGGCCGCGGCTGTGGAGCGCCGCCACCCGCCGATCGCTGGACCTGCCCTGGCTGAACCAGTGGGACTGGGCCCGCTTCGTGCCCGGCCGCCCCGAGCTGCTGACGCGGCGCCAGACCGGCCCCGGCCACGACAAGGCCGAGCTGGCGGTCTGGCCGCAGGCGGCCTTGGCCACCGGCGCTGCCGACGCCGCGGCGCCGAAGCCGCTGTGGACCACCCAGCTCGACCAGACCACCCTCGGGGCGGCCGCGGCCAGTGCCGACGGCCGCTGGCTGGCCGCCGCTGCCGGGGCCCGGGTGCTGCTGTGGAACCGCCAGGCGGCGGGCTCGGCGCCGCGCGAGCTGCCGGGCCATCTCGGCGACGTGCGCCAGCTGGCCTTCAGCAGCGACAGCAAGGCCCTGGTCAGCGCCAGCGCAGACCGCACCGCGCGGGTCTGGCCGCTGGGCGATGCCGCCGCCGCCCCGCAGGTGCTGAAGGGCGGCCACAGCGCGGCGCTGACCTCGGCGGCCTTCAGCGCCGACGGCCGGCGCGTCGTCACCGCCAGCACCGACAACAGCCTGCGCTTGTGGGATGCCGCCAGCGGCAAGGAGCTGTCGGCGATCCACCGCCATGCCGACGCCGTCAACACGGTGCTGTTCGGCCCCGGCGACAAGACCTTGCTGTCGGCCAGCGACGACGGCACCGTGCGGCTCGACGGTTGCGAGTACTGTGCGCTGCCGATCGACCAGTTGCAGGCCCGGGCGCGCGAGGCGATGCGGCTGATCGACCCGCTGGAGGACGGCGCCCCGGCAACCACGGCGGGGCTCGGCCTGCCGCGCTGGCTGGGCGGCCGCTGAACCGCCGCCGACCTGCCGGGCGGGCTGCACGGTGCCTTGTCCGCCGCTGCATTGAGGATCGTCAATGCCTGGCGGCGTCGAACCACGCCGGCGGCATCCATCGCACCAGAATAGGCCCGTCGAGTGGCTGCACACCCGACGATCGATGCCAGGAGCTGCGATGGGCGACAGGAAGCTGATCCTCGACCATGTGTTCGACCACGAGACCCGGCGCGCCGGGCAGGTCTTCCTGACGCAGCCGGTCGGCAACAACCAGGTGGTCGACTACACCTGGGGCCAGGTGCTGGCCCAGGCCCGCCGCATGGCAGCCCACCTGCAGGGCCGCGGCCTGCCGCGCGGCACCAAGGTGGCGATCCTGTCGAAGAACTGCGCCCACTTCATCATCGCCGAGCTGGCCAACTGGCTCGCCGGCTGCACCACGGTGGCGATCTTCCCGACCGAGACCGCCGAGACGATCCGCTACGTGCTGCAGCACAGCGACGCCAGCCTGCTGTTCGTCGGCAAGCTCGATGCCTGGGCGCAGCAGAAGGCCGGCGTACCGGCCGGGCTGCCCTGCATCGCCCTGCCGCTGGCGCCCGACAGCGCGCTGGCCGACCACGACCGCTGGGACGACATCATCGGCCGCACCGAGCCGCTGGCCGGCCGGCCGCAGCGCCGGGCCGACGAGCTGGCGATGCTGATCTACACCTCGGGCTCGACCGGCACGCCCAAGGGCGTGATGGTCAGCTTCGAGGCCTTCAGCAACGCCGCCGAGGGCATTGCCGCCGACGTCCGCCGGCGCGTCGGCGAAGGCACCGAGAGCCGCGTGCTGTCGTACCTGCCGCTGGCGCACAGCTTCGAGCGCTCGTGGATCGAAGGCTCGGCGCTGGTCGACGGCGGCACCCGGATCTATTTCGCCGAGACGCTCGACACCTTCCTGCAGGACCTGCAGCGCGCCCGGCCGACGCTGTTCATCTCGGTGCCGCGGCTGTGGCTGAAGTTCCAGCAGGGCGTGTTCGCGAAGATGCCGCCGGCCAGGCTGGACCGGCTGCTGGGGATTCCGATCCTCGGCCGCATCGTCGCCAGGAAGGTGCTGAAGGGCCTGGGGCTGGACTGCGTGCTGCAGGCCGGCAGCGGCTCGGCGCCGCTGCCGGCCGGGCTGATCCGCTGGTACCGGCGCCTGGGGCTGCGGCTGTTCGAAGGCTACGGCATGACCGAGGACAACTCGTACTCGCACACCTCGAACGAGCAGTTCAGCGAGCCCGGCTACGTCGGCGTGCCGATGCCGGGCGTCGAGGTCAGGCTCGGCGAATCGGGCGAGATCCTGATCAAGTCGCCGGCGCAGTTCAGCGGCTACTACAAGGACCCCGAGCTGACCGCGCAGTCGTTCACGGCGGACGGGTTCTTCCACACCGGCGACCTGGGCGAACGCCTGCCCAGCGGCCTGCTGAAGATCACCGGCCGCGCCAAGGAGCTGTTCAAGACCGCCAAGGGCAAGTACGTCGCGCCCTCGCCGATCGAGAACCTGCTCAACGCCCACCCGCTGGTCGAGATGTCGCTGGTCTCCGGCGTCGGCCAGAGCGCGGCCTACGCGATGGTGGTGCTGGCCGAGGCGCTGCGTCCGCGACTTGTTGATCCTGCGCTGCGCGCCGACGCCCAGTCGCAGCTCGAGCAACTGCTGGCGAGCGTGAACCAGGCGCTGGCCGACTACGAGCAGCTGAAGATGATCGTGGTGCTGCGCGAGCCCTGGTCGATCGAGGCCGGCACGCTGACGCCGACGCTGAAGATCCGGCGCGGCCGCATCGAGGCGGCGGTCGAACGCCGGGTCGACGGCTGGTACGCTGCCGGTGACCGGATCCTCTGGGCCTGAGTCCGAGCCTGTTGCGCACATGACGAACGACACCCGCGGCATCCACCCCGGCGCCCGCCACGGCGGCGACCGCATCGCCGAGGCGCTGCAGGCGCAGGGCGTGCCGGTGCTGTTCACGCTGTGCGGCGGCCACATCTCGCCGATCCTCAGCGCGGCCAAGGCGCGCGGCATCCGCGTCGTCGACGTGCGCGACGAGGCCACCGCGGTGTTCGCCGCCGATGCCACGGCGCGCCTGTCGGGGCGGCCCGGGGTCGCCGCGGTCACCGCCGGACCGGGCATCACCAACACGATCACCGCGCTGAAGAACGCCCAGCTCGCACAGTCGCCGCTGATCCTGTTCGGCGGCGCGGCGCCGACCGCGCTGCAGGGCCGCGGCGCGCTGCAGGACATCGATCAGCGCCCGCTGGTCGAGCCGCATGTCAAGCGCTTCCTGAAGATGCGGCGCGTGCGCGACCTCGCCCCGGCGGTGGCCGAGGCCTTCGCGCTGGCGCAGGGCGGCGTGCCGGGGCCGGTGTTCATCGAATGCCCGGTCGACCTGCTGTACGACGAGGCCTCGATCCGGCAGTG
Organism: Burkholderiaceae bacterium; assembly: GCA_016790515.1. Taxonomy (GTDB): domain Bacteria; phylum Pseudomonadota; class Gammaproteobacteria; order Burkholderiales; family Burkholderiaceae_C; genus Pseudaquabacterium. The sequence continues at coordinate 36,515 of JAEUOY010000057.1, forward strand.
GTACGCCGATGCGGCCGGCAAGGGCAGCACGCTGCCCGAACGGGCGCTGCGCTGGTACCTGAACCGCCATGCCGAGCGCATGTTCGCGGGCAGCCACGAAACCAGCGCGCCGGCGCTGCGCGCGGTGGCGACACCGCTGGCGCCGGAGCGCGCGCGCGAGGCCGCGCTGGCCGCGCTGCGCAAGGCGCAGCGGCCGCTGATCGTGATCGGCAGCCAGGCGCTGGTGCAGGCCGCCGGGGCCGGGCCGCTGGCGCAGGCGGTCGAACGCCTGGGCGTGCCGGTCTACCTGTCGGGCATGGCGCGCGGCCTGCTCGGGCGCGACCACCCGCTGCAGATGCGGCACGCGCGCCGCCAGGCGCTGCGCGAGGCCGATTGCGTGCTGCTGGCCGGCGTGCCCTGCGACTTCCGCCTCGATTACGGGCGCCATGTGCGGCGCAGCGCGACGCTGATCGCCGCCAACCGCAGCCCGCGCGACGCCCGGCTCAACCGCCGGCCCGACATCGCCGCGATCGGCGACGCCGGGCAGTTCATCCAGTCGCTGGCAGAGGCCGGCGCCGAACCGCGGGCGGCCTGGGTCGGCACGCTGCGCGAGCGCGACCGCGAACGCGAGCGCGAGATCGACCAGCAGGCCGCTGCGCGCGGCGAGTTCGTCAACCCGCTCGCACTGCTGCGCACGCTCGAGACCGAAGCCGGCGAGAACGCGGTCTTCGTCGCCGACGGCGGCGATTTCGTCGCCACCGCGAGCTACGTGCTGCACCCGCGCGGTGCGCTGACCTGGCTCGACCCGGGCGCCTTCGGCACGCTGGGCGTCGGCGCGGGCTTCGCGCTCGGCGCGGCGCTGGCGCGGCCCGACCGCGAGGTCTGGATCGTCTTCGGCGACGGCGCCTGCGGCTGGGGCCTGGCCGAGTTCGACAGCTTCGTGCGCCAGCGCATCCCGGTGATCGCGCTGGTCGGCAACGACGCCGGCTGGACGCAGATCGCGCGCGAGCAGGTCAAGATGCTGCACGACGACGTCGCCACCGTGCTGGCGCGCAGCGCCTACCACGAGGTGGCGGCGGGCTTCGGCGCCAAGGGCCTGCGGGTGCAGCGCGCGGACGAACTGCAGCCGGCGCTGGCCCAGGCCCGTGCCTGGGCACGGCAGGGTCACGCGGTGCTGGTCAACGTCTGGCTCGACAAGACCGAGTTCCGCGAGGGATCGCTGTCGATGTAGACGAACCTAGCGCGGCGCGAACTTCGGCGCTCGCTTCCCGAGGAAGGCCTCGACGCCCTCGCCGAATTCGGGTCGGTCGAGCAGTTCGCGCTGGCGCTCGGCCTCGTAGGCCAGTTGCGCGTCCAGCGTGTTGCCGGCCGCGGCCTCGAAGGCGCGGCGGGTCTCGATCGCGGCATGCGCCGGCAGCGCGGCCAGCCGGCGGGCGATGGCCATCGCCTCGTCCATCAGCACCGCGTCGTCGACGCAGTCCCACACCAGGCCCCAGGCGGCGGCCTTCTCGGCCGGCAGCCGGTCGGCCAGCAGGGTCAGCGCGGCGGCGCGACCGCTGCCGAGCAGGCGCTGGTAGAACCAGCTGCTGCCGACATCGGGCACGATGCCCAGCTTGGCCATGAACGGCAGGTAGAAGAAGGCCGAGCGCGCGGCGAGCACCACGTCGCCGGCCAGCGCCAGGCCCAGCCCGCCGCCGGCCGCCGGGCCGTTGACCGCGCAGACCACCGGCATCGGCATTGCGCGCAGGCCGCTGACCATGCGGTTGGTCAGCGCCTGCATCGTGTCGGCGGCCTGCTGGCCGCGGCTGCGGCCCGAGCCGTCGGGCGTGAAGCCGGCGCTCAGGTCGGCGCCGGCGCAGAAGCCGCGGCCGGCGCCGGTCAGCACCAGCGCGCGCACGCTGCGGTCCTCGGCCAGGTCGGCCAGCGCCCGGCACAGGCTGGTCTGCAGCGCGTGGGTCAGCGGGTTCAGGCGCTCGGGCACGTTCAGCGTGATCACCGCGACCTCGCCGTCGCGGCGCAGCAGCAGGTCGGGGTAGGCGGTGTCGGTCATGGAGGTTCCTCAACGGGTTTCGGCAGGCGCGAAGCGCAGGTAGGTCGAGTAGCCGGGCTGGTCGACCGCCAGCTTGTCCAGCGTGGTGTGCCACAGGTGCTCGGCCAGGCCGGGCGTTTCCGGCCCCAGCGTGGCGTCGGCGATGCGCTCGGCCAGCCGGCGATTCAGCGTGGCCAGGTCGCCGCCTTCGCCCAGCAGCGCCTGCAGCCGGCGCAGTTCGGCGGCGTCGGCGGCCGGCGCCAGCGCCACCTGGCGGCGCACGATGTCGAGCATGTTGGCCGCGACACGCGAGTGGTAGGCCAGCGCCGTGCCGTCGGCCAGCGGCGCGGCGCGGGCCAGCGCGGGGCCGGCCTCGTCGCGCAGGAAGCGCGACACCGCGGCCAGCAGTTCGTCGGGGGTCGGCAGGTCGTGCATCAGGCAGTCTCGGGGCGCGGCAGCAGCAGTTCGAGCAGGTCGATCTCGGCCTCGGACGCGCGGCGGCCGATCGCCGCCTTCTCGATCACCGGCTCGGCCCCGCTGCGCCAGGCCTCGCCCATGCTCTCGCAGATCACGCCCCAGCGCAGCGTGCCCAGCACCTGCCACCAGTGGATGCGCTCGCGGTCGGCCCGGCCGCCGGCGGCGGTGTAGCCCTCGAGCAGGTCGTCCAGCGTGCCGAAGCCGCCGACCGTGCGCTGCCATTGCCCGTAGCGCCAGGCGTTGACGCAGATCCAGCCCAGGTCGGCGCAGGGGTCGCCGAGGCAGGCCAGCTCCCAGTCGAGCACGCCGACGAGTGTGCCGCCGGGTGCACCACCGGGTGCCGCCAGGTCGACCATCAGGTTGCCGTTGCGGAAGTCGCCGTGCACCAGCGCCAGCGGCCCGTCGGCCGGCGCATGGTCGGCCAGCCAGCGCAGCGCCAGCTGGAACACCGGCCGCGCCGCACCATGGCGCGCATGCCATTGGCGCAGGTGCTCGACCTCGGCGCGCGGCTGGCTGGTGCGCAGCGGCGGCAGTGCGTCGACCGGCACCGCGTGGATGCGTGCCAGCGCCTCGCCGCACTGGCGCGCCAGCTGCGGCCGCTGCGCCGCGGCGATGCGCCGGCCCAGGGTCTCGCCGGGCAGCCGCTGCATCACGAAGCCGCTGCCCAGCCCGTCCGCGGGCTGCAGCACCCGCAGCACCTCGGGCACCGGCGCGCCGGCGGCGCCGGCCAGGCCGATCAGTTCGGCCTCGGCCGCCAGCCCGGCGTTGCCGCTGCCGCGCTCGGCGGCGCCGGGTGGCGCGCGGCGCAGGATCAGCGCACGGTGCCCGGCGGCCGAGACGGCGTCGAAGGCCCAGGTCTCCTGGCTGGCGCCGCCCGACAGGCGGCGCAGGCCCTGCACCGCCGTGCCGGGGCCTAGCACCGGCGACAGCGCCGCCGCCAGGCCGGCCGACAGCTCGGCGGACATGCCGCAGGCGTTCAGAGCCGTTCGACGATCGTCACGTTGGCCAGGCCGCCGCCCTCGCACATCGTCTGCAGGCCGTAGCGCTTGCCGCGCGCGCCCAGCGCATGGACCAGCGTGGTCATCAGCTTGGCGCCGCTGCCGCCCAACGGGTGGCCGAGCGCGATCGCGCCGCCGTTGACGTTGAGCCGGTCCGGGTCGGCGCCCAGCACCTGCAGCCAGGCCAGCGGCACCGGCGCGAAGGCCTCGTTGACCTCGTACAGGTCGATGTCCTCGATGCGCATGCCGGCCTTCTGCAGCGCCCGCTGGGTTGCCGGGACCGGGGTCTCGAGCATCACCACCGGGTCGCCGCCGATCACCGACATGTGGTGCACGCGGGCCAGTGGCTTGACGCCCAGCGTCTTCAGGCCGCGCTCGTTGACGACCATCAGGCCGGCCGCGCCGTCGCAGATCTGGCTGGCCGACGCCGCGGTGCAGACGCCGCCTTCCTGGATCAGCTTGACGCCCTTGATGCCGTCGAGCGTGACGTCGAAGCGGATGCCTTCGTCGGCGGTGTGCAGCTCGCCGGTCTCGGTGCCGTCGGCCATGCGCACCGCCACCGGCACGATCTCGCCCTTGAACGCGCCACTCTTCGTGGCGGCGATCGCGTTCCGGTGGCTGCGGTAGGCGAACTCGTCGAGCCGGTCGCGCGGCATGCTGTACTTCCTGGCGATCATCTCGGCGCCGGTGAACTGGCTGAACTGCACGCCGGGATAGCGCCGGGCCATGTTCGGGCTGACATAGAAGCCGTGGCCATGCTTGAACGGCAGCGAGGCCGGCAGCCCCATCGGCACGCGCGACATGCTCTCGACGCCGGCGGCGATCACGATGTCCATCGTGCCCGACATCACCGCCTGCGCGGCGAAATGCAGCGCCTGCTGCGACGAGCCGCACTGCCGGTCGACCGAGGTGCCGGGCACCGATTCGGGCAGCTTCGACGCCAGGATCGCGTTGCGCGCGATGTTGGTCGCCTGCTCGCCGGCCTGGCCGACGCAGCCCATGATCACGTCGTCGACCAGCGCCGGGTCGCAGCCGCTGCGCTCGACCAGCGCGTCCAGCACCTGGGCCGCCAGGTCGGCCGGGTGCCAGCCCGAGATCTTGCCGTTGCGGCGCCCGCCGGCGGTGCGTGCGGCGGCCACGATGAAGGCTTCAGCCATGGGGGATCCTGTGTTCGTTGAAGGGATGACCCGGCATTGTTCGCCGCGCGGCGGCGGGCCGACGTCGTCGGAACCGATGAATTTTCTCGTCGTCGACGGCACCGCGCCGCCGCGACTCAGCGCGCCGATCGCCGATGGCCCGTCGGCAGCAGCGTCAGCCCCGGGTTGCCCCAGCACTGGAAGGCAGCCCAGCTCGTGCCCTTCGGGTCGAGCTTCCAGGCCTCGCCGCGCGCGAACAACACACAGTCGCCGAAGCTTCGCCCCTGGGCCAGCGCTTCGTAGAACGCCACCGTGAAGCCCGCGGCCTCGGCCGGTCCGACCGGCCAGCCGGGGACGACCACCGCACGCACACCGGCGTGCAGCAGATCCTGGGCAAAGGCAGCGGCGAAGCTCGGCCAGTCCTGCAGCGGGCGGCCGTCGTCGTGCGCCGTCGGGCTGCAGAACACCAGTTGCGGCAGCGCGCGCAGCTGGCGGATGTCGTTCACGCCCAGCACCAGGTCAGGGCCGAACCGAAAGCCCGCGAACAGGCCAGGGCCGGAGCCCGGCCAGGCGATCGGCGCGGCCAGGTGCAGCAGGTGCAGCGGCTCGCCATGCAGCCGGACCATCAGTTCGGTGGCGGGGCGGTTGACGACCGCCTCGGGCTTCGAACCTGCCCGTTGCAGGACCCGCTCCAGCGCCCGTGCGATGTCCTTGGCGTAGGGCGGCTGCGCGGTCTTCGCGGCCGGGTCGGCGGCGAAGATGCCGGCCTGCAGGCCGGCGTCGATCGGGCTGGCCGGCGTGCGCGTGGGCGCGGCGGACTGGCGCACCAGGCCCATCAGCGCCGCCAGCGGCGGCACCCTGCCGGGCTGCGAGCCGCGGTCCAGCAGCTCCCAGGGATAGCGCGCGGCGGCGGCGTCGAGCACCAGCGCCAGACGGTCGACCATCAGCAGGGGGCTCAGCAGGCCCGCCGGCAGCAGCAGCTCGGTCAAGGTGCGCCGCAACGCCGGGTCGGCGTCGGCGCGGCCGTCGGTCGATGCCAGCAGGTTGTCGACCAATGAGCGGCTTTCGGCGCCCACCGTGTGGCTGCCGCGGCCGCCAGCGGTCAGCCTGTAGTCGAAGGCGCCCCGGTCGTCGACCCGCAGCAGCAGCCGGTGCCACCAGTCGCCGCGCGGGATCTCCTTCGGTGGGCGACGAACTTCGATCGCCGAAACGAGTTCCACGGCTGCAGCGGATTCCGACGCCTTGGCCCAGCGAAGCAGAGCCGCTTGGGCCAGCGAGGCGCGCTCGCGAACGGCCTCGATGATCTCGATGCGCTCGTAGCGGGCCATGCCGGGATTGGAGAGCAGGTGCACGTTGGCCTGCAGCGTCGCCTCGACGATCGCGATCGCGCTGTCGCCGACACTGACGCCGCCCTCGCCCGAGCCCACCAGCAGGCAGCTGGCGCGCAACGCCGGCGTCCGGTGGCCCGCCTCGGACTGGTGCTCGACCGCTCGACCGAGCAGGGCCGCACGAAGCGACTCGGACAGCAGCGACGGCGACAGCTCACCGATCGTGCCGAGGCCAACGGCCAGCACCTCCGGCGCCGCGCTGCCTTCGCCGCTGCCGCGCACCAGCGCCGATGTTCCGACCGGGCCAGGATAGAGGCCGAGCGCAAGCCGCCGCGACAGTGCACCCTGCACCAGCTCGTCGAGCTGTCTCTCGACGCCGCAGATGCCGTCACCGTCGTAGTGCCCGACCAGCAGCGGCGCACCGGCCTCGCGGATGTCGCCGTGCACGACGCGCAGATCCAGCGTTTCGGCCGGCGCAGCGCCGCGCTCGGGCAGTTGCTCGACGGCCCGGACGATGCGCGATGCCAGTTCGTCCGAATCATCGAACTCGATCACCGGCATCTCGAGCTTCAGCTGTTCGCGAAAGGCCGCCATGCCCATGCGATCGTCGCTGGCCTTGCCACGCGTCCTCAGGACTTCGCGGCGCGACAGTGCCATCAGGCAGGGCAGGCTGCGCTCGCGGGCATGCTCGAATGCCAGTTGCAGAAGGGGTTTGTGCGCCGGATTCGACGCGTCACCGGGCACGAAGCCGCTGCGCCAACCCACCAGCCCGACGAAGAGCTCGCTGTCGTCGACGGCCGCCAGCGTGTCGCGCACCGACTGGAACCGATCGGGCGTCCTGACCGCATGGCCGGCAGCCCGCAGCGCCTGCGCCACGGCGTCCAAATGGAGGCTGAGCTCCTCTACAACCGCGACGACCACCACGCGCCGCCCGGCGCCGGGCCAGGGCTGCCTGGCGCGTTGCAGCCGCAGGCGCAGCCCGTCTACCTCCACCAGCCGCAGGCGCACGCCCGAGCTGCCGTCGCTCAGTGCATCGGCCGCGACGACGGCGCCGACAACACCGCTGGCATCGACCACCGGCGCGCCGAGCAGGGCCTCGTCGAACGGAGTGTCGCCGAGCCCGGCGGCTGTCGGCATCAGCGCCTGTCGACGCGCGCCGGCACGCGGCTGCAGCACGACGTCGAGCCAGCGCACGACGCCGTCGCCGCCGATCGCTGCGACTTTCGCCGCCACGTCCTCCTGTGGCAGCATGTTGCCTAGCGGTGGCGACGGCCACACCGGCACATCGTCGGCGACCGGCTTCAGCACTACCAGCTCAGCGACGCCGTCGGCTTCCTCATCGTCGGTCGACGAACGCGTCAGCTCGAACCGGCGCCCGCTACGCGGATCGACGACGCGATCGACGCCCGCGAACGCTGCCGCCACCGTCAACCCGAAGGAATTCTCGACAATGAAGCCGACGCGTGTCGCACCCTCGCCCTGCAGCGGCCGCAGTTGCAGGCAGTTGCCGCGCCAGCGATCGTCGATCCGGGCGGCATCTGCATCGGGGGGAGACTGAGCGGCCAGCGCTGCACTGCCGAGACGGTAGCGGTCCCCCGCCATCGTCGTGAGGGTGAGTTCCGACGGCTCGCCGTCCAGGTGCACGACCGCCAGCGGAGCCGCCTCGACGGTGCGCTCCTGCGTCACGCCTCCCGCCTGCCATGCCAGCCCGACCAGCAGCGGGTCGGTCGCCGGTGCCTCGAAGCTGGCGATGCCGCCGTCGGGTTCGCGGAACTGCAGGCCGCCGGCGACCCGCACGACACCGATGCTGCGACGCGCCCCCCCAGCCGGCAGCGCGTTCGCCAGCAGCTCCAGCGGCAGGTCGGCGCGCAGCGGCTCGGCCAGCGCGCGCCGCATGCCCAGCCGCAGCGATGCTGCGAGCAGCAGCGTCTGCGCGGCACGCGTGCGGCGCACCCGATCGTCCAGCCGGTCGGCCGCTCGCATCGCCCAGCGCGCCACGTCGAGCGCCGCGTCGCCACCCTGGGCCAGCGTGCGCAGTGCCGGTTCGAGCATGGCCGCGGCCGCGCCGTCGAGCCGCGGCCGCCCGGACCGGGCACCGGCCAGCGCCACCATGTTCAAGGCTTCCTCGAGCCGGATCGCGGCGGCGGCCTCGACATGGGCCTGGCGGGTGATCCGGGCCGCCCGCCGCCGCCGCCCCGGGTCGGCCACCAGGCGCTGGCGCAACAGCGGCAGCACGCTGCCGGCGAGCTGGAAGCCGGTGCTGCCGCGCCATTCGACGACCGCACTGAACCAGAGGTCGGATTCGACGCCGGGATCGGCCTCGGGCAGCAGGGCCTGGCGCAGGCGGCGCAGCAACCCGGCGTCGACGCGCACCGCCAGGCTGGCCAGCTCGGCCAGCCCGGCGGCCAGCGGCGACTCCTGGTCGAGTGCCGCCAGCCGCGCCGCGGCGCTCAGGCTTTCCATCGCCGGTCCGTGGTCTCGCGCAGCGCGCGCACGACCTGGCGCGCGGTCGTGCGCTCGCCCCAGTGCATCAGGCCGAGTTCGCGGGTCAGCGCCGGCGGCCAGCGCGCCGGCGCGAACGGCACCCAGGCGATCGCCCGGCACCCGGCGCCGCGCACCTGCTCGGCGAAGCCCTGCCACTCCGCGCTGTCGGCGGCGGCATCGTCGTCGATCGGCGCGCCGATGCCGAGGTCGCTGACGATGACGACCGGCGTTCCCGGCGGCGGTGGCCGCCAGGCACTGCGGCCACCGCGCCCCGGCATGCGCACGCCGCGCGCGGGGCAATGGCGAAACTCCTGCACCGCCAGGCGGCCGGGCCCGAGCAGCTTCTGAACATCGTCGAGCAGCCGCGCCACGTCATGCGCGAACGGCACCATCGCCGGCGCACGGTCGACCAGCACCTGCGCACCGTGGGCCAGGGTGCGCACGGTGCGCCGAGGCAGTCGCTCGATGCGCCGGCCGCGCGACAGCAGCGCGATCGTGCGCTCGACGTCGAGCTCGGCGCCTTCCTGCCAACCGGCCAGCGCGGCGCCCAGGATGGCGCGCGACTGGCGCTCGGCGATCAGCGGCGGGGGTGGCAGGCTGTCGGCATGCCCGTCGGCGGCGCGCCAGGCCGTTGCCGATTCGTCGGCCGCGAACGCCATCACGCCCTGGGCGATGCGTTCGAGCGTGGCCACGCGCTGGCGGGGCAGCGGCTGCGGGGAAGACGGCGGCGGGGGCGGTGGCGGAATGCCGGCATCGGTGTCCGGCGGCCGCGGCACGATCCGCTCGGGCTCGACCCAGGGGCCGATGCGCGGCGGCGGCGCCACGCTCGCCGGCACCGGTTCGACACCGAGCAGCGCGAGAACCTGGCTGCGGGTCTGGGCATCGCGCGGACCGAGGCGCTGCAGCGCCAGCAGCGCATCGGCCAGCGAGATCGCCTTGCCGCGCGGCGGTTCAGGCGCGGCCATCGCCCGCCCCGGGAGCGCGCGGCCGGTCGCTCTTCAGCAGCACGCTGCCGACGACGTCAGGCCAGTGCGGCGATGTCTGGTCGATGCCCAGTTGTTCGCAGACCCGCACCGCGTCGAGAAACTCGGCGGTCGACGGCTTGCGCCGCTGCAGCGCCGGCGCCTGGCCGCGCAGGCGCATCACCGCGGCGGCCAGCTGCTGGTGGCGCGTTCGATCACCCTTCGGGAAATGGCGCGCCGCGAGCTGTTCGAACCAGGCCGCGTCGGGCTCGTCGAGCGCCAGCGTGACACAGCGGCGCAGGAAGGCCGGCGGGAGTTCGCGTTCGGTGTTGGTGGTCAGCACCAGCAGCACGTCGCGACGCGCGACGATGCGCTCGTTGGTTTCGCGCACCGTGAACTCGCGCGTGTCGAACGGCTCGAGCAGGTCGTTGGGCACGTCCGGGTCGGCCTTGTCGATCTCGTCGACCAGCACCACCGCGCTGTCGCCGCCGGCCGCTGCGGCCGGGTCGCGGGCACGCGCCGACGCGGGGTCGATCGGCTCGAGGCCGCGCTGCGCCGCGGTTTCCGGATCGAAGCCCCACCACACGGCACCCGGCTCGACGTAATGCGGCATCGGCTGCAGCGTCTCACCGGGGGTGGTGGCATGGTTCAGCCGGCGCAGCGCGTCGAAGCTCCACAGCAGGTCGGTGGCCTGGCTGCGCGAGGTCACGGTGTGGCGGTAATACGGCCAGCCCAGCGCGCTGGCCACCGCCCGGGCCAGCAGCGTCTTGCCCGAGCCGGGCTCGCCGGCCACCAGCAACGGACGGCGCGTGGCGAGCGCGACATTGACGGCCAGTTGCACCGAAGGCGTGAAGACGTAGACCTGCGGCTTGCCGCCTTCACGCCAGCGCCAGGCCAGGTTGGCGGTCTTCGGCACCCGGGTGCCGCCGAGCTTGCCGAGATCGAAGTATTTCGGGTCGTAGTCCATGCCCTGCTCCGTTGCGTGACGATCATCGACGCAGCGCGCGGCGCGCACTGCCGTAGTCCTTGTAGGCCTCGTACTCGTCCTTCACCGGCACCGCCGGGCGCAGCGCGACGGCGGGCAGTGCATCGTCGCGCTCGGGCAGTTGCTCGCCGGTCCACAGCAGGAACACGACCTTCGGCAGGCGCTGGCGCAAGGTGCGCAGCGTCGCGGCGTCGGGCAGTGGCAGCGGCACGAACAGGAACGGGTCGCCGGCGGCCAGCGCAGCGACGATCTGCGCATCCGACCGGCCGCGGAATTCCTCCTCCTCATGCTCGCGCAGCCAGGCACAGACCTGGCTCTCGTAGTACGCGGCATCGGCACGGTGCACGCCGCCTTCGATGCTGGCCACGCGCAGGTCGAAGCGGAACGGGTGGGCCTTGTCGACCAGCCGCTCGGCGGTGTAATCGATCAGATGGCCGCCATTGACGCAGGCAATGCCGCCCTGGCCGCCGGCCCACAGCTCGTGCGCGACGGCTGCCAGCTGGCCGCTGATCACCGGGTCCAGCCAGTGCGGGGCCAGCCAGCGCAGCACGTTCTTCAGCGCGTCGGACGACAGCGACAGGCTCTTGAGCTCGTTGATCAGCTCGACGAGCTTGGCGTAGTCGCCGAAATGCCCGCCCAGCATGCGGGCCGCGAGGCCTTCGACCGGCAGGTTGCGGTCGCCCGGCCACCAGGGCAGCGGCGGCGCGTGCAGCCGCGTGGCCAGCTGCCGGATCAGCGCCGGCTTCACGTCCTGCAGGATGTTGGCCAGCTTGGACGCCAGTTCCTCGAAGGGTGTGCTCGCCCCGATCGTGTGCGGGCCGTGCTGGCGCAGCACGCTTGCGATGGCCTGCGCGTCGCCGGTGGGCACGCGCTGCAGCAGCGACAGCTGGGCCGGACCGAAGCCCTGTGCGTCCAGGGCCTCCGGCTCGACGCCGAGCAGCACGTGGAAGACCTTGAACGATGGGTCCAGCGAGCGCCGCCAGCCCAGGATGTGCGTTTCCTTGCGCACCCAATCCGGTCGCGACAGCGCGGCCGGCGTCAGCAGGATCAGGCCGGCCTGTGCGTAGGCCATCATCGCGTGCAACTGGATCGGCCATTCCTCGCCGGGCTTCAGGCAGTCGCGGTCGACCAGCACTTCGTAGCCCGGATGGCCATCACCCGACGCAGCCAGCGCGGCGCTGACGGCGTCGGTCAGCACGGCGTCCTTCGAGCTGTGGCTGAGGAAGATGCGCGGGCGCGGCGCCGCGGCGCTGGCCGCAGCGCGACGGCGGGTCGGCATGGCCTCAGGCCGCGGCGCGTGCCGTCGTCACGACGGATCGCGCCTCGCCTGCCCGTTGTCCCTTCCGCACTCCGTCCATGCCGCCCGCCTCGCTTCGGTGCGAAAGATCATATGTGCGCCACGCTGGCCGCCCCATCGGTGCCGGCGCACCGGCCGGGCGAGCCGGCGGCGACATGACGGCCCCGCCCGACAATGCCGCCCATGCCGGACCCCGCCCCCGACGAGCGCCCGCGCGGCCCGCGGCTGCGGCTGCAGACGCTCGACCGCGGCGACGGGCTGCTCGGCCTGCGGCCCTGCGGGCCAGTGCGGCCGCGGTCGCGCTCGCCGCTGTTCGGCGCCCGCGGGCCGCAGGTCACGGTCGCGCGCTTGACCGATGCCGGCGCGGCCGACGTCGCCCGGCTGCACGCGCTGGGCCTGCAGCCGCTGCCGGCGGCCGCGCTGCAGTGGCGCGGCGGCGTCTCGCCGTTGCCCGACGAAGCGCTGTACAGCCTGGTGCGCGAAGCCGACTTCGGCGAGTTCTGCGAAACCGCCCTGCCCGCACTGCAGGCCGAGGGCTGGACCGTCGAGCTGGCGCCGGGCTTCGCCCACGCCGCCGAACCGGTGGCCGGCTGGCAGATCCGGCTGCAGCCGCTGACCCAGCCGCGCGGCATGGGTTCGTGGCTGCTGAGCCTGAAGATCGAGCTGGCGACCCGCCACGGCCCCGAGACGCTGGACCTGGTGCCGCTGCTGGCGCGGCTGATCGGCCACGACCGGCGCTGGACGAATGCCGAGGCGCTGGCGGCGATCCCCGACGACGAGCCGGTGCGCCTGCATGCGCCGGGCGGACGCCGCATCGACGCGCCGGCGGCGCCGCTGAAGGCGATCGTCGGCGCGATGATCGACCTGCTGACGCGGCCGCGGCGAAGGGCCGACGAGCCGCTGGCGATCTCGTCCTGGGACGCGCAGCGGCTGGCGCTGCTGCGCGCCGGCCTGAAGGACGCGATCGCCAGCCATCCCAGCGCCCGGCGAGACTGGGTGCTGCAGGGCGAGACCGCGCCCGAGGGGCTGGCCGCGCCGCCTGCAGCCGTCGAGCCGCCCGCCGGCCTGGGCATCACGCTGCGGCCCTACCAGCGCGACGGCCTGGCCTGGCTGCAGCAGTTGCGCCGCCACGGCGCGGCCGGCATCCTGGCCGACGACATGGGGCTGGGCAAGACGGCACAGGCGCTGGCCCACCTGCTGGTCGAGCAGCAGGCCGGCCGGCTCGACCGGCCGGCGCTGGTGGTGGCGCCGGCCTCGCTGATCTTCAACTGGCAGGCTGAAAGCCAGCGCGTCGCGCCGGCGCTGAAGCTGCTGACGCTGCAGGGCCCGCGCCGCAGCGCCGCTTTCGCCCGCATCGCCCAGTCCGACCTGGTGCTGACCAGCTACCCGCTGCTGTGGCGCGATGCGATGGCGTTCGAGCGCCAGCCCTGGCACCTGGTGGTGCTGGACGAGGCGCAGATGGTCAAGAACGCCGGCAGCCGCACCGCCACCACGGCACGCCGGCTGAACGCCCGCCACCGCCTGAGCCTCACCGGCACGCCGATCGAGAACCATCTCGGCGAGCTGTGGGCGCAGTTCCACTTCCTGCTGCCTGGCTTCCTGGGCGATGCGCGCAGCTTCCAGCGCGACTGGCGCACGCCGATCGAGAAGAACGGCGAGACGCAGCGCGCGAAGCTGCTGGCGCAGCGGGTGCGGCCCTTCATCCTGCGCCGGCGCAAGGACCAGGTGGCCGCCGAGCTGCCGCCGCTGACCGAGCAGCTGCACCGCGTGGTGCTGGCCGGACGCCAGCGCGCGCTGTACGAGAGCGTGCGCCTGGCCGCCGACGAGCGGATGCGCCGGCTGCTGGCCGCGCAGCGTTTCGAAGGCTCGATGATCAGCGTGCTCGATGCGCTGCTGAAGCTGCGCCAGGTCTGCGACGACCCGCGGCTGCTCGACGATGCGCCGGCGGCGGGCCCGGCCGGCGACTCGAGCGCCAAGCTGGCCTGGTTGGCGCAGACGCTGCCGGTGCTGCTGGCCGAGGGCCGGCGGGTGCTGCTGTTCTCGCAGTTCACCCGCATGCTGGCGCTGGTGGCCGCCGAGCTCGACGCGCTGGGCCTGCCCTGGCTGCGGCTGACCGGCGACACGCCCGGCGCCGAGCGCGGCGCGGTGGTGGCGCGCTTCCAGCGCGGCGAAGCGCCGCTGTTCCTGGTCAGCCTGAAGGCCGGCGGCGTCGGCCTGAACCTGACCGCCGCCGACACGGTGATCCACCTCGACCCCTGGTGGAACCCGGCGGTCGAGCAGCAGGCCAGCGCCCGCGCCCACCGCATCGGCCAGCACAAGCCGGTGCTGGTCTACCGGCTGGTGGCCGCCGGCAGCATCGAGGAACGGCTGCTGGCGCTGCAGGCGCGCAAGGGCGCGCTGGCCGAAGTGGTGCTGGGGCCGGCCGGAGCGTCGGTCGATGCCGGGCTGCAGGTGGCCGACGTGCAGGCCTTGCTGGCGCCGCTGGACAGCGCGGATGGCGAATCGGAAGTCTTCGCCTGAGCGGCATGGCCTGGTCCGGTGACAAGCCGCGACCGAGTTTCTCGTCCGAATGTCGAGAAGCGGCTCGGAGCGGAAATCGCCGCGCGCCTGCGGAGCAGGCATTCGAAGATCGGGATGTGAGCGCCAGGCCGGGCTGCCGTGTTCTGCTCCGTGCCAGCGGCCAGCGGCCGCTGGCGTTCGCCAGGCACAAACAGTCCACTGGACTGTTTGTGTCCGGGCTCACTCCCCCGCCGTCGCCCTTACGGACGCCGGCTCCTCC
>JAEUOY010000089.1 GCA_016790515.1 Burkholderiaceae bacterium
GGTGACCGACGTGATCGGCGAGATCACCGCCGCCACCGCCGAGCAGCGCAGCGGCATCGGCTCGGTCAACACGGCGGTCGGCAACCTCGACCAGATGACGCAGCAGAACGCCGCACTGGTCGAGCAGTCGGCCGCCGCCGAGAGCCTGCGCGACCAGGCGCGGCGGCTGACGCAGGCGGTGGCCGCATTCCGGCTCGACGTCGCGACCGACGGTGCCGACCTGCCCGCACAACCGCCGGCAGTGCCGCGGCGCCCGAGCGCCGCCGCACCGTCCTGAGACCTCTCCACGCCCAGCAGCGAGGTGAATCGACATGGCTTTCGAACGCTTTCGAATCGGCACCCGGCTCGGCCTGGGCTTCGCCGTCGTACTGGCGCTGAGCGCCACGACCATCCTGGTCGGCGCCCGGCAGATGGGCGCGGCCGCCGAGGCCGTGCAGCACATGATGACGGTGCCGCTGGTCAAGGAGCGGCTGGCCAGCGAGTGGTTCCGCAACACCAGCCTGGGCGTGCGCCGCACCACCGCGCTGGCCAAGAGCGACGACGACCGGCTCGCCGCGGTGTTCGCCGAGGAGATCGCCAAGACCACCCGGCGCACCAACGAGATCGTCAAGTCGCTCGGTGAAATGGCGGCCGACGACGAAGAGAAGGCGATGCTGGCCGACATCAGCCAGTTGCGCAGCGCCTTCCTGGGCGCCCGCGAGAAGGTGCTGGCGGCGAAGAAGGACGGCAAGCCGGCCGAGGCCGACCGGCTGTTCGATGGCGAGTTCAAGCGATCGGCCGACGCCTACCTGGCGGCGATGCAGGCCTACCTGGACCATCAGAGCACCAGCATCGACAGCGCCGGTGCGAAGAGCCAGCGCGACGCCAGCCGCGGCCAGTGGGTCGTCGGCGCGCTGGGCCTGCTGACGCTGGGCCTGGGCGCCGTGCTGGCCTGGGCGCTGTCGCGCTCGATCACGCGGCCGATCGGCCAGGCGGCGGCCCTGGCGCACAGCGTGGCCAGCGGCGACCTGACGCGCCGGGTCGAGGTGCGCGGCAGCGACGAGGTGGCCGATCTGCTGCGTGCGCTGTCGCAGATGCGCGACGGCCTCGCCAGCATGGTCGCGCAGGTGCGCAGCGGCGTCGAAGCGGTGGGCAGCACCAGCGCCGAGATCGCCAGCGGCAACCAGGACCTGTCCAGGCGCACCGAACAGGCTGCCGGCAGCCTGCAGCAGACCGCCGCCTCGATGCAGCAGCTCACGCACAGCGTTCACGGCAGCGCGCAGGCCGCCGCCCAGGCCAGCCAGCTGGCCGCATCGGCGGCCGACGTGGCCCAGCGCGGCGGTGCCGTGGTGGGCCAGGTGGTCAGCACGATGGACGAGATCAACAGCTCGTCCAAGCGCATCGCCGACATCATCGGCACGATCGACGGCATCGCCTTCCAGACCAACATCCTGGCGCTGAACGCCGCGGTCGAGGCGGCCCGCGCCGGCGAACAGGGCCGCGGCTTCGCGGTGGTGGCCAGCGAGGTGCGCTCGCTCGCCCAGCGCAGCGCCGGGGCCGCGCGCGAGATCAAGACCCTGATCGGCAGCAGCGTCGACAAGGTCGAGACCGGCGCCCGCCTGGTGCAGGACGCCGGCAGCACGATGGGCGAGATCGTCGCCAGCGTGCAGCGGGTGACCCGGGTCATCGCCGAGATCTCGTCGGCCGCCGGCGAACAGAGCAGCGACATCAGCGCCGTCAACGGCACGGTGGGCAGCCTCGACCAGATGACGCAGCGCAATGCCGCGCTGGTCGAGCAGAGCGCGGCCGCCGCCGCGAGCCTGCGCGACCAGGCCGGCCGCCTGAACACCGTGGTCGCGCACTTTCGAACCTGAACCGCCCGTCATCCCGACGGTCCCGCCGCCGGCCAGCCGGCCATCGCCCCACGACCTGCAACCCCTCCCGGAGCACCCCATGAAGACTCGTCTGTTGATCACCGTCGCCCTGTCGGGCAGCCTGCTCGGCGCCGCGCCGAACATCGCCGCCAAGGAGGGCCACGCCAGCAAGGAAGACGCACAGGCCACCGTGAAGAAGGGGGTCGCCTTCATCAAGTCCAACGGCCGCGACAAGGGCTACGCCGAGATCAGCAACAAGCAGGGCCAGTTCATCGACCGCGACCTGTACCTCGTCGTCTACGGCCTGGACGGCACGGTGCGCGCGCATGGCGCCAACGAGAAGATGATCGGCAAGAACCTGATCGAACTGACCGACGTCGACGGCAAGCCCTTCGTCAAGGAGCGCGTCGAGCTGGCCCAGAGCAAGGGGACGTTCTGGCAGGACTACAAGTTCACCAACCCGGTGAGCAAGAAGATCGAGCCGAAGCAGATGTACTGCGAGAAGCTCGACGACTCGGTGGTCTGCGGCGGCATCTACAAGTAGGCCGTTGAAACGCCGGCAGGCCCGATCGGACCGCCACCACGGAGAGCGCGACTTGAAACTCGGAACCAAACTGCTGCTGGCCCCGGTGCTGACCGGCGCCATCGCGCTGGCCGGCGGCAGCTTCAACGCGGTGTCGATGGACCGCCAGGCCAAGGTGGCGGCCGAGGCCGCGCGGGCCGACCTCGCCAACCTGCGCACCATCACCCAGGTGCAGGAGCGGCTCGGTCGTGTCCATGCCGGTGTCTACCGCACGGTGGCGCTGATGGCCTCGCTCGACGAGACCGCGGTCAAGACCTACCGGGGCGAACTGCGCCGCGAGATCGACAGCGTCGGTCAGGCGGTGGCGGCGGTCGCCGGCAGCCCGGCGCAGGCCGATGCCCTGCGCGGCCTGGTGGCGCGGATCGGCAGCGACCTGGGCAAGTACTCCAAGCAATCGGACAGCGCGATCGACATGGCCTCGGTCGACCCGAACACCGGCATCGCCGCGCTGAAGGGTGCCGATGCCACGTTCACGTCGGTCAGCCGGACGATGAACGAGATCATCGGCGGCATCGAGACCGCTGCCGCGCAGACCGGCGCCAGCGCTGCCGCGAGCACCCACCGCGACGCGCTGTGGCTGGTGGGCGCCAGCGTGCTGGCCACCGCCGTCGCGCTGCTGCTGTCCGGCCTGATGCTGCGCCGGGTGACGCTGGCCCTGCGTCGCGCCGCCGAACTGGCCGAGGCCGTGGCGCGGGGCAGCCTGGTCGTGCCGCCGCAGAGCGATCGCAGCGACGAGATCGGCGACCTGCAGCGCGCGCTGGGCCGCATGGTGGCGCAACTGCGCACATCGATCCACACCGTGCAGGACGCCGCCCAGCGCATCGCCGGCGCCGGCGCCCAGTTCGCCAGCGGCAACCAGGATCTGGCGCAGCGCACCGAGCAGACCTCGGGCAGCCTGCAGCAGGCGACCGCCTCGCTGGCGCAGCTGACCGACACCGTGCGATCGGCCACCGCCGCGGCCGACCAGGCCGGCGCGATGGCCGCCACGGCGGCCGAGGTGGCGCAGCGCGGCGGCAGCGCGGTGGGCCAGGTGGTGCACACGATGGACGAGATCAACACCTCGTCGCGGCGCATCGCCGACATCATCGGCACGATCGACGGCATCGCCTTCCAGACCAACATCCTGGCGCTGAACGCCGCGGTCGAGGCCGCCCGCGCCGGCGAGCAGGGCCGAGGCTTCGCGGTGGTGGCCGGCGAGGTGCGCAGCCTCGCCCAGCGCAGCGCCGAGGCCGCCCGCGAGATCAAGGGCCTGATCGGCAACAGTGTCGAGCGGGTCGAGGCCGGCACCCGCCAGGTGCGCGACGCCGGCGCGACGATGCAGGAGATCGTCGACAGCGTGCAGCGCGTGGCCGGCATCGTCGGCCAGATCACCCGGACCGCGGCCGAGCAGAGCGGGCGCATCGGCGCGGTCAACGGCGCGGTCGACGAACTCGACCGCATGACCCAGCAGAACGCCGCGCTGGTGCAGCAGAGCGCGGCCGCCGCCGGGCACCTCAGCGTCCAGGCTGGCGCGCTGACCGGCATCGTCGCCCGCTTCGACGTCCAGAGCGCCTGACGAGGCGGCGCGATCCGAGCCCCGGACCCGCCGCGCCGGATTCAAGCCGCACTACAGCGCCAGCGGCAGCCGCCGATAAACCCCTGACGGCACCTGCCGCCCGCATCCACCCAACGCCCCCGCCACAACGGAGCCCACCACACCATGGACATGATCACCGACGCCGCCCAGGTGGCACGCCACGAAGCCAACCGCGCGATCCAGTCCGCCGGCAGCCGTGCCGCCAGCCATGCTGCCACCCACGGCGAATACCTCACCTTCCGCCTCGGCGCCGAGGAGTACGGCATCGACATCCTGCGGGTGCAGGAGATCCGCTCGTACGAGCAGCCGACCCGCATCGCCAACGCACCGTCGTTCCTGAAGGGCGTGGTCAACCTGCGCGGCGTGATCGTGCCGATCGTCGACCTGCGGCTGAAGCTGGGCTGCGACAGCGCCGACTACAACCACTTCACCGTGGTGATCGTGCTCAACGTGCGCGGCCGGGTGGTCGGCGCGGTGGTCGATTCGGTCTCCGACGTGCTGGCGCTGTCGGGCGAGGCGATCCGCCCGGCGCCGCAGCTGAACTCGACGATCGACGCCGGCTTCATCACCGGCATCGGCAGCGTGGCCGAACGCATGCTGATCCTGATGGACATCGAGGCCTTGATGAGCAGCGCCGACATGGGCCTGATGGACACGATGGCCGACTGACATCCCCCGGGCCGGCGATCGATGGCAGCAGTACGCCGAGCCGCTTCCCGCAACGAGACGATCCCATGAAACTGACGATTGCCACCAAGATGTGGCTGCCGACCCTGGCCCTGGCCTGCATCGTGGCACTGCTGACGGGCACGATCGCGGTACGCAACACGGCCAAGGCCGTTGCCGACGAACTCGAGCTGAAGGCGCAGGACGCGCTGCTCGTCGACGTGCTGACCTGGCAGGGGCTGACCGAGGCCAACCTCGCTCGCACGGTGGCCAGCCTGGTCGGCAGCGATCCGGCGGTCGATGCCGCGATGAAGCCGGCGATCGAGGCGACCTCGGCGCGCATTGGCGAGATCCAGCGGCGCATCGAGAGCCGGGCCGGCAGCGCCGAGGCACGGGAAGCGCTGGGCCGCGTCGCCGAAGCACGCAAGACCTACATCGCCGCCCGCGAGGCCGTGGTCAAGGCCAGGAGCGGTGGCGACGCCGCTGCCGCCAGGGCCCAGCTGGTCGACAAGCTGCAGCCGGCGATCAGCGCCTACACCGCCAGCCTGCAGTCCTACCTGACGCTCGAACAGTCCTACGCCGCCGCGGCGCGCAGCGCTGCCGGCAGCGACCGCAAACGCACGACCTGGACCGTGGTCGCGATCATGGTGGCGATGGTCGCGGGCATGGCCATCGGCTCGATCTACCTGGTGCGCGCAGTCTGCCGCCCGCTCGACGGGCTGGCCGCGGTGGCCCGCCGCATCGGCGACGGCGACCTCGACGTGGCGATCGACACCGGCCGCGGCGACGAGATCGGCTCGGTGCAGCGATCGCTGGCCGCGATGCGCGACGCGCTGCGCCGCATCGTCGGCCAGGTGCGCGAATCGGCCGATTCGATCCAGCTGGCCAGCGCCGAGGTCGCCTCGGGCAACACCGACCTGAGCCAGCGCACCGAACAGGCCGCCGGCAACCTGCAGCGCACCGCCGGCTCGATCGAGCAGCTGGCCGCCAACGTGCGCCAGAGCGCCGACGCCGCCGCCCAGGCCAACCAGCTCGCGGCCTCGGCCTCGGCGGTGGCCCAGCGCGGCGGCGCGGTCGTCGGCCAGGTCGTCAGCACGATGGACGAGATCAACAGCTCGTCCAAGCGCATCGCCGACATCATCGGCACGATCGACGGCATCGCCTTCCAGACCAACATCCTGGCGCTGAACGCCGCGGTCGAGGCCGCCCGCGCCGGCGAGCAGGGCCGCGGCTTCGCGGTCGTCGCCAGCGAGGTGCGCTCGCTCGCCCAGCGCAGCGCCGAGGCGGCGCGCGAGATCAAGACCCTGATCGGCAGCAGCGTCGACAAGGTCGAGACCGGCGCCCGCCTGGTGCAGGACGCCGGCAGCACGATGGGCGAGATCGTCGCCAGCGTGCAGCGGGTGACCGAC
>JAEUOY010000148.1 GCA_016790515.1 Burkholderiaceae bacterium
CGTCAACCTCCTGGTCACCGTCGGCGGCGACGGCACCCAGCGCGGCGGCAACGCGCTGTTCGAGGAAGCGCGCGAGCGGGGCTATGCGCTGTCGGTGGTCGGGATCCCGAAGACCATCGACAACGACGTCCGCTTCGTCTCGCGCACCTTCGGCTACAGCACCGCGGTGTCGGAGGCGGTGCGGGTGATCCAGAGCGCCCACACCGAGGCGCGCTGCGTCGACAACGGCATCGCGCTGGTCAGGCTGATGGGCCGCCATGCCGGCTTCATCGCCGCCGCGGCGACCGTCGCCAGCCAGGAGGTCAACTTCTGCCTGGTGCCCGAGGTGCCCTTCGCGCTCGACGGCGAGCGCGGCCTGCTCGCGGCGCTGGAGCGGCGGCTGCAGGCCAAGTCGCACGCCGTGGTGGTGGTGGCCGAAGGGGCGGGCCAGGACCTGATGGCCGGCAACGGCGAGCGCGATGCCTCGGGCAACCTGAAGCTGCAGGACATCGGGCTGCTGCTGAAGGAGCGGCTCAACGCGCACTTCCAGCGGCGCGGCATCGAGATGGCCATGCGCTACTTCGACCCGAGCTACCAGATCCGCGGCTGCCCGGCCGACACCGAAGACGCGCTGCTGTGCGACCGCATGGCGCGCCACGCCGTCCACGCGGCGATGGCGGGCAAGACCGGCCTGGTGATCAGTTCGCTGAACGGCCAGTTCGTGCATGTGCCGGTCTCGTTGATCGCCCGCGGCGGCAAGCGGCTCGACCTCGAAGGCGAGCTGTGGCGCGCGGTGCTGTCGTCGACCGGGCAGCCGGCCCGTCTGGGCTGACGCTGCGGGCGCGCCCGCCGCCCCACGGACCCGCACCCCCCTTGGCCCGGGTGGGGGCCCCCCGGCCAAGAGGGGGGCCCGGGCCGGCCCGCGTCAACAGAATCCCGCTCGCCAACCCGCCATTGCGACGCCGTCCGGCCGCCGTGGCCCTTCCAACGAGCGGAGACTTCATGAGCCTCACCCGACCCCTTCACCGCCTGGCCACGCACCGCCTGCCGCTGCGCGCCACGGCGATTGCCTCGGCCGCACTGGCCGCCACGCTGGGCGCCGGCAACGCGCTGGCCTTCGAGATCGACACCGGCAATCCCGATCTGACGGTGCGCTGGGACAACACGCCGCGGCTGAACGCCGCCTGGCGCATGAACAGCCGCGACCCGAAGATCGGCAACTCGCCGATCGCCGACGAAGGCACCTACAGCTTCGACAAGAACGACGCCGTGGCCAAGCGCGTCGACTGGCTGACCGAACTCGACGTCGTCTACAAGAAGAACTTCGGCGGTCGCATCAGCGCCGCCGGCTGGTACGACGGCGCCTACGACGACGTCAGCAAGCGGAACCCGGCTGCGTCGCCGCTGTACACGCCGAGCTACGTCGGCAACAAGTACAGCGAGTACATCAACCGCTTGTACCAGGGGCCGGGTGGTGAACTGCTCGACGCCTTCGTGTTCGCGCGCTTCGACCTCGGCGAGTCGCCGGCCTCGGTCAAGTTCGGCCGCCACACGCTGTACTGGGGTGAGTCGCTGTTCCTCGGCGGCAACCTGAACGGCATCGCCTACGCCCAGAACCCGCTGGACCTGCAGAAGGGCTTCGCGACCCCCGGCGTCGAGGCCAAGGAGCTGTTCCGCCCGTTGAACCAGCTGTCGGGCCAGGCTGCACTGAGCGACACGCTGACGATCGCCGGCCAGTACTTCTTCGAATGGGAATCGTTCCGCTACCCCGAAGGCGGCACCTACCTCGGCCCGGTGGACTTCGCGTTCAACGGCCCGGACGGCCAGATCCTGTCGCGCGCCCAGCTCGGCCTGCCGACCGGTGCTCCGGCGGGCTTCTTCTTCTCGCGCGGCGCGGCCGCCGAGCCCAAGCAGCGCGGCGACTGGGGCCTGTCGGCGCGCTGGAGCCCCGAGTGGCTGGACGGCACGATGGGCTTCTACTACCGCAACTATTCGGACAAGCTGCCGCAGACCTTCATCACCAGTCTGCCCGCGCCGCTGGGCGCCGGCGCCCGGTACAACCTGATCTACAAGGACAACATCGACCTGTTCGGCGTCAGCCTGGCGAAGAACGTCGGCGGCGTCAGCCTCGGCGCCGAGCTGTCTTACCGCCACAACACGCCGCTGAACAGCGTCGTGCTCGGCAACGCCAGCAAGTCCGGCCTGCCGACTGCCGGCAACACGCCGGGTCCGGTCGGCGACACGGTGCACGGCCTGGTCAACCTGCTCGGCGTGATCCCGAAGACGGCCGTGTTCGACGCCGCGACCTGGGCCACCGAGCTGACCTGGGCGCACCTGAAGTCGGTCGACAGCGGCGCCGACCTCTTCAACGGCCTGGGCTACAAGTCCTGCACCGGCAAGGACAAGTGGGACGGCTGCGTCACCAGCAACTACTACGGCCTGGCGCTGGCCTTCACGCCGACCTGGTACCAGGTGTTCCCGGGCACCGACCTGTCGCTGCCGGTCAGCTACTCGATCGGCCTGTCGGGCAACGCGCCGACGGTGTTCGGCGGCAACCAGGGCCTGGGCAACTACGCGATCGGCGTCGGCGCGGACATCTTCCAGAAGTACCGCATCGACATCAAGTACAGCGACTACGTCGGCCGCTACAAGGACAACGGCACCGCGGTCACCGCGGTCAACGGCTTCACCACCTACCTGAAGGACCGCGGCTTCCTCGGCGTGACCTTCAAGACCACCTTCTGAGGTTCAAGGAGACAAAGATGAAATTCCAACGCACCCTGCTGGCCTCGCTGGCCGCCGGTCTGTTCGCCGCCGGCGCGCAGGCCGCCATCACCGCCGAACAGGCCAAGGCCCTGGGCAGCACGCTGACCGGTGTCGGCGCCGAGAAGGGCGCCAACAAGGACGGCACGATCCCCGCCTACACCGGCGGGCTGACCACGCCGCCGGCGGGCTTCAAGGCCGGCGACGGCGTCCGCCCGAACCCCTTTGCCAGCGAGAAGCCGCGCCTGGTCATCGACCAGAAGAACATGGCGCAGTACGCCGGCCAGCTGACCGAGGGCACCAAGGCGCTGCTCGAGAAGTCGCCCGGCTTCCGCGTCGACGTCTACCCGACGCACCGCACCGTCGCGTTCCCGAAGTGGGTGCTCGACAACACCGCCAAGGTCGCGACCACCGCGAAGACCGGCAATGGCGGCCGTTCGATCGAGGGCGCCCACGCCGCCTTCCCGTTCCCGATCCCCAAGGACGGCTACGAGGCGATGTGGAACCACCTGGTGCGCTTCAATGGCCAGGCCTACGAGTCGAAGTACCGCAACCTGTCGGTCGACTCGAGCGGCCGCGCCACGCTGGCCACCGAGGGCATCAGCGTGCAGGAATACCCGTACTGGGACAACACCAAGACCAGCGCCGAGACCTACTGGCGCATCAAGCTGACCTACACCGCGCCGGCCCGCCGCGCCGGCGAGGCGCTGCTGATCGTCGACCCGATCGACGTCGGCAACAAGGAACGCCGCGCCTGGAGCTACCTGCCCGGCCAGCGCCGCGTCAAGGTGGCGCCGGACTTCTCGTTCGACACGCCCAACCCCGGCACCGCCGGCGGCAACACCTTCGACGACATCTTCATCTTCAACGGCTCGATGGACCGCTTCGACTTCAAGCTGGTCGGCAAGAAGGAGATGCTGGTGCCCTACAACACCTACGCGGCGGTCTACGGCGCCAAGCAGGACGACCTGCTCAAGCCCAACCACCTGAACCCCGACCTGGTGCGCTGGGAACTGCACCGCGTCTGGGTGGTCGAGGCGACGCTGCGCGAAGGCAAGCGCCATGTCTACAGCAAGCGCACCTTCTACCTGGACGAGGATTCGTGGGCGGCGGTGGCCTCCGACGAGTACGACGCGCGCGGTCAGCTCTACCGCGTCGGCCTGGCCTACATGACGCCCAGCTATGACCTGCCGGCACCGTACACCGACATGTTCAGCCACTACGACCTGATCTCGCGCGCCTATTCGCTGACCGGCTTCATCGCCGAGACCGGTGGCCTGAAGCACACCAAGCCGCTGCCCGACCGCGAGTGGACGGCCGACGCGCTGGCCGGTTCCGGCGTGCGCTGATCGACCGCGACCGGCTCCCGCCGCGAGGCCGCCGACCCACGGGCCGGCGGCCTCGCGCGCTTTCCGGGCCCTGGTGGTCTCAGGCGGCCTCGGACGAGGCGCCGAGCGACAGCACCTTGCCCGGCACCGCTGCCAGCGGCGGCGCCGACGGCGCGGCGGCCACGGCGCCTGCCGGCGCCTCGCCGGCGGCCTGGACGGTGGCCGCCACCGCGCGCGCGTTCAGCGTGAGATCCATGTTGTCCTGCAGATCGGCAATGCGCCGCATCAACACATGGTCGAGGCCGCGAACCGGCCCGCGCTCGCGCACGACCTTGTCGCGGTAGGCCGTCGCCGCCGGATTGCGAACCACGAACCAGGCCTTGTAGAGCCAGGGGTGTTGCGGGTCGAGCGGGCCCACCAGCAGGCCGAGCTTGGCGTAGGCGGCTTCGGTCGGCACCTGGCGCAGCGCCGACAAGGCACCGACGCACAGCGCGATGAATGCGCCGCCGAGGAAGGCCCCGGCACCGACGAAGTAGGTCGAGCGCCCGACCACCGGCCCGGGAATCGTCAGCTCGGCGACGGCCAGCGCAGCACCCGCGAGCGCCAGCACGGCGGCGGCGCCGAACGAGTACCTGAAGAGGTCGCTGCGACGGTGGCGCGGCGCCTGCTCGTAGGCCAGCGCGAGGGCCTGCAACTGATCGTCGGGCAGGCCGGCCAGTTCGCGGCAGACCACCAGGTCGGGAGTCTCGGCAACGCGCGCCGTCCAATGGGCAAATGCCTGCGCCGGCGTCGAAGGCCCTCGCGACGGGCGATAGTTCTCCCGGGCATGCAGGACATCGTCATCGGTCATCGAAAACCCTTCGCAGACAAGCCAGTGCACGCCGGGTCGGCCCGGGACCCCCGGCAGCGCCAACGCCGCCCGGCGCGGCCCGGCGTCCTGCCCTCGGCCCGGTACGGGACGGCCCGTGCCCCCTTCGATCCAGTCTAGGGCCTGGCCCGGGTTCGCCGCAACCGGCTGAACGAGGGGTTGCCCACGGCCGGCAGACCGGTCCCGGGCCTGCTATGGTCGGGGCGTCCCGCTGCTGCAGCGCCCCCCCGGTGGTGGGGGGCGGGTCTCGCGAGGGCTCGCCTAGACTGCGCGGCGATCCGCGCCCGACCGGCTGCAACGATCGCCCTCGAACCTCGTGAAAGCACCGCACCGGATGCCTGCCGCTGTCGCCCCTGCCGTCGTTCCTGCTTCGCGGTCCGGGGCGGCCGCGAAGCGCGCTGCCGCGCCGGGCCTGCGCATCGAGACGGTCCGGGTCGGCCGCCAGCGGCTGCGCGTCGGTCACCAGACGGGTGATGGCGCGGCCCCGCCGCTGCTGCTGTTCAACGGCATCGGCGCCAACATCGAGCTGCTCGAGCCGCTGGCGCAGTCGCTGCCGCGACGCGAGATCATCACCTTCGACGTGCCCGGTGTCGGCCATTCGCCGCTGCCGCCGCTGCCCTACCGCCTGGCCGGCATCGCCCGGCTGGCCGCCGGCGTGCTGGACCATTTCGGCCATGCCCGCTGCGACGTGCTGGGCGTCTCCTGGGGCGGCGGCGCGGCACAGCAGTTCGCGCGCAACCACGGCGAGCGCTGCCGCCGGCTGATCCTGTGCGCCACCGCCGCCGGCGCGGCGATGGTGCCGGCGCATCCGAAGGTGCTGCTGAAGATGGCCACGCCGCGGCGCTACATCAGCAAGACCTACGCCCGGCGCGTGGCCGGCGACATCTACGGCGGCGACTTCCGCCGCGACCCCGAGCTCGGCGCCCGGCTGCAGGAGCATGTGCGCTGGCAATCGCGCCTGGGCTACTACCTGCAGCTCGCGGCGATGACCGGCTGGACCAGCATCCACTGGCTGCACCGGCTGAAGATGCCGACGCTGATCATGGCCGGCGCCGACGACCCGCTGATCCCGCTGGTCAACCCGCGGCTGATGCGCAGGCTGATCCCGAACTGCGAGCTGAAGGTGTTCGACTGCGGCCACCTGTTCCTGCTGACGCGCGCCGCCGAATCGTCGGCGGCGATCGACGAATTCCTGTCCCGCTGAACCAGAAGACAACGATGGAGACCGACATGACCGAGAGATACCGTCCGCTGCAGCTGGCCGAGCACATCGGCTCGACGCTCGGCAGCTCGTCCTGGATCACGATCGACCAGCCGCGCATCGACCAGTTCGCGCACTGCACGCTGGACGACCAGTGGATCCACGTCGACACCGAACGCGCCGCGAAGGAGAGCCCGTTCGGCGGCACCGTCGCCCACGGCTACCTGACGCTGGCGCTGCTCGCCCCGACCACGATGGAGGTGATGACCCAGCGGGTGGCGATGAGCTCGGGGCTGAACTACGGCCTCGACAAGGTGCGCTTCCTGGCCCCGGTGCGCGCCGGCAAGCGTGTTCGCAACCACCTCAGGCTGCTGGCGGTGGACGACAAGGGCGGCGGCCGCGTGCTGGCGACGATCGAGAACACGATCGAGATCGAAGGCGAGGACAAGCCCGCGCTGATCGCCACGACGCTGGCGATGCTGATGGAGTGAGACGATGGCCAAGCCGAGCACCTCCCAGACCACGCGCCGCCCGGCGGCCAAGGCCGCAGGCCGCGCCGTGACCCCGCGCCCGGCCCCGCCCGTGAAGCGCAGCGCCGCGGGCCGCGCCCGTGCGGCGGCGGGCACGGCCGCCAAGCTGGGTCGCGACGTGGCCGGCGTCGTCGGCCAGGGCGCGATGCGCACCGCCGGCGAAGTGACCGAGCTGGTCGGCGAGGCCGCCCAGCACACGCTGGCCTACAACCCGCTGCTGGGTGTGCGGCGCGGCGACGTGGCCGCCGGCGCGAAGTCGCTGCTGAAGGCGGTGGCGGTGTCGCCGAAGAAGGCCGGCCGGCACCTCGGCGCCTACCTCGGCGAACTGAAGCGCGTCGTGCGCGGCCAGTCCGCCGCCGCGCCCGACCCGAAGGACCGGCGCTTCACCGACCAGGCCTGGCAGGGCAACTTCCTCTACAAGCGCCTGCTGCAAAGCTACGTCGCGACGCAGAAGGGCCTGGCCGAGTACATCGCCTCGACCACGCTCGATGCCCGCGACAAGGCGCGGGCGCAGTTCTTCGCCGCGCTGATCACCGACGCACTGGCGCCCAGCAACTGGCTGCTGGCCAACCCGGCGGCGGTGCGCAAGATCCTGGACACCGGCGGCGAGAACCTGGTGGCCGGGCTGAAGAACCTGGTGCACGACATGCGCCACAACAACCGGCTGCCGTCGCAGGTCGACGCCACGCCGTTCCAGGTCGGCGTCAACATGGCCACCACGCCGGGCCAGGTGGTGCACCGCAGCGAGATGTTCGAGCTGATCCAGTACACGCCGAGCACGCCGCAGGTGCACGCGCGGCCGTTGGTGATGAGTCCGCCGCAGGTCAACAAGTACTACGCCGTCGACCTGTCGCCGGACAAGAGCCTGATCAAGTGGGTGGTCGACTCGGGCGTGCAGATGTTCGTCGTCAGCTGGCGCAACCCCAGCCCCGAGCAGGGCCACTGGGGTCTCGACGACTACGTGATGGCGCTCGACGAGGCGGTCGAGGCGGCGCGCCAGATCACCGGCAGCCCCGACGTCAACATGTGGGGCTCGTGCTCGGGCGGCATGACGCTGGCGGCCTACCTCGGCTGGCTGGCCGCGCGCGGCGAGCGCAAGGTGGCCAACACCTCCTGGGCGGTGTGCGTTCTCGACACCCAGAGCGCGCTGCAGGACACGACGCTGGGCCTGTTCGCGTCGCCGAAGACGATCCGCGCGGCCAAGGCGCGCTCGCGCCGCAAGGGCTACGTCAGCGGCGACGAGATGGCGTCGATGTTCGCCTGGCTGCGGCCGAACGACCTGATCTGGAACTACTGGGTCAACAACTACCTGCTCGGCAACAAGCCGCCGGCCTTCGACATCCTGGCCTGGAACAACGACACGACGCGGCTGCCCGGCCAGTTCCACTGCGACCTGCTCGACATGATGGAGCGCAACCCCTATGTCAACCCGGGCACGCTGCAGATCGCCGGCGAATCGATCGACATGCGCCAGGTCGAGGTCGGCGCCTACGTGATCGGCGGCATCACCGACCACATCACGCCCTGGAAGGCCTGCTACGGCACGGCGCGGCTGTTCGGCCCCGAGACCACCTTCGTGCTCGCCAACGCCGGCCACCTGCAGAGCCTGATCAACCCGCCCGGGGCGCCGAAGGCCTTCTTCTTCGCCGCCCCGGCATCGGCAGCCAATGCCGACATCTGGGTCCAGGGGGCGCAGGGGCAGCGCCAGGAAGGCAGCTGGTGGCCGCACTGGCGCGGCTGGATCCAGGCCCGCTCGGGCGATCTGGTGCCGGCCCCGAAGAAGCTCGGCTCGCGCCGCCACAAGCCGCTGTGCGCCGCGCCCGGCACCTACGTGCACGAGAAGTAGGCGCAGCTCTTGGCACGGCAACAGGCGCAGCTCTTGCGGCCCGGTCCTGCGACGGGCCGCGCGCGCAGGCCGTTTCGAAGATGCGCGTCAATGCCGGCAGCGATGTCCGGTTCCTGAACCCGGGTGCCTGGTGGAACATATCGCGCGGGGCGCTCATGCGGATATCGCGCGGGTCGCTCCCGCGGATTGCTGGGCTGCCGCAGTGATGCAAGGGGATACCGCATGCAACGACGCCATATCGTGAAGGGTCTGACCTGCGCTGTCGCGATGCCGGGGCTGGCGCTCGCGGCCTCGAAGGCCGATTCGCAGGCCGAGGTGCGCAAGGCGGCCGAACAGGCGCTGGCGGCCGTCTACAAGGCGCAGCCGGCGGCGCGCAAGGCGGTCGAATCGGCGGCCGGCTATGCGGCCTTCAGCAACTTCGGGATGAAGATCCTGGTCGCCGGCAGCGGCACCGGCAAGGGGGTCGCGGTCAACAACCAGACCAAGGCGACGACCTACATGCGGATGGCCGAGGTGCAGGCCGGCCTGGGCTTCGGCATCAAGAAGTTCCAGCTCGTCTGGGTCTTCGAGACCACGGCGGCGCTCGACAGGTTCGTCAACTCGGGCTGGGAGATCGGCGGCCAGGCCACCGCATCGGCGAAGACCGGCGACAAGGGCGCCTCCTACCAGGGGGCGGTCAGCGTTGCGCCGGGCGTCTGGCTGTACCAGGTCAGCGGCGACAGCCTGGCGCTGGAGTTGACGGCCAAGGGCACGAAGTACTACAAGGACGACGATCTCAACTGACGATGGAGGATCCGGAGATGACCACCCTGAAGACCCCTGGCTGGCGCAGCGCCGTCGGCACACTGGCCGCGCTGGGCCTGATGGCACTGTCGGGCGCGGCACTGGCCACCCAGCAGGCGCAGGAGCGCCGCGAGGGCCGCGATGCGAAGCAGGATGCCAAGCAGGAGGCGCGCGCGAACAAGGTCGACTGCAAGGCCGCCGACCAGAAGAGCAATGCCGAGTGCCGCCAGGACAAGCGCGAGACCAAGCAGGAAGGCCGCGAGGAGAAGCGCGAGATCAAGCGCTGAACCGTCGTCGGGCGCTCGGGCCGGCCCTGGCGCACGAGCGCTGAGCAAGCCCGGTCCGCCCGGCCGCGAACGGCCTGTTCACGACCGGGCGGCTTCCGTTCTTCGGTGGCCACCGGCGGTTGAGGCGGCGGCCAGGTCGTCGGCAGGACCCGACCGGCGACGCCACCCACCCCCCCCGGCCGCCCCCCGGGCGAGAGGGGGCTGCCGCTTCGGCGCGGCAACCAGAATTCGCCTCACTGTCCGGCAGGCCCGTGCCTTTGCGCGGCCGCGCAGTCGATGCACGGACCGAAATCGAGGAGACACCATGATCAAACGCGCCCTCGGATGGGCCCTGGTTGCCTGCACGGTGGCCGGCTCCGTCGTCGGCCTGGCCACGGCAGCGGCCGACAACGTCACCCGCGACGTGCTGGATACCCCGGCGGTCAAGAGCCCGCTGGCCTCGCGCACGCTGGTCAACGGTCTGGCCCGCAGCGGCGAACGCATCGTCGCGGTCGGCCAGCGCGGCCACGTGCTGCTGTCCGACGACCAGGGCAAGACCTGGCGCCAGGCCGATGTGCCGGTCAGCTCCGACCTGGTCGCGGTCGCCTTCCCGACCCCGACCAACGGCTGGGCGGTCGGCCACGACGGCGTCGTGCTGCGATCGACCGACGCCGGCGCGACCTGGACCCGCGCGCTCGACGGCCGCCAGGCCGGTGCGCTGATGGTCGACTGGTACAAGCGCGAGGGCGCCACGATCGGCGACGCCGCGAAGGCCGAGGCGATGCTGAAGGAGGCCGAGCGCTTCGCCGCCCAGGGCGCCGAGAACCCCTTCCTCGACGTCGGCTTCGAGAACGAGAAGACCGGCTACCTGGTCGGTGCCTTCGGCCTGCTGCTGCGCACCGTCGACGGCGGTGCCAGCTGGCAGCCGATGCTGCACGCCGCCGACAACCCCAAGGCCCAGCACCTGTACGCGGTGCGCGCGGTCGGCAGCGACGTCTTCGTCGCCGGCGAGCAGGGCCTGCTGATGAAGCTGGACCGCAGCAACGCCGCCAGCCCGCAATTCCGCGCCGTTGAGCTGCCGTACAAGGGCACGCTGTTCGGCGTCACCGGCAACGCCCGGGCGGTCATCGCCCACGGCCTGCGCGGCACCGTGCTGCGCAGCACCGACGCCGGCCGCAGCTGGCAGACGGTCGAGACCGGCCTGCAGGTCGGGCTGACCGGCAGCAGCATCGACGCCGATGGCCGCATCGTCATCGTCAGCCAGGCCGGCCACCTGCTGCTCAGCAAGGACGACGGCGCGAGCTTCGCGCCGGCCCAGGTCGACAAGCCGCTGCCCGGCGCTGCGGTCGCGTTCGCCGGAGCGGCCAGCGTGATCGTCGGCGGCCCGCGCGGCGTCGCCGCGCTGGCCCTGAAGTGACCCCAGATTCCCGGAGACAAACCATGCACGCCACCGGCTCCCAAGACGACCTGCCCGCACCGGGCGGCCTCGACAGTTTCGACCCCAACACCGGCTCGCGCCTCGAGCGCGCGGTGTTCAACAACCGGCGCGCGGTCATCGTGCTGTGCGCGCTGCTGACCCTGGTGCTCGGCTTCCTCGCCGCGACCCGGCTGACGGTCAATGCCAGCTTCGAGCGCATGCTGCCGGTCAGCCACCCCTACATCAAGAACTACCTCGACAACCGCAGCGAGCTGCGCGGCCTGGGCAACTCGCTGCGCATCGTCGTCGCCAACCCGAACGGCGACATCTACGACGCCAAGTACCTCGAGACGCTGCGCAAGATCAGCGACGAGCTGGTGCTGACGCCCGGCGTCGACCGGGCCTGGGTCAAGTCGCTGTGGTCGCCGGCGGTGCGCTGGACCGAGGTCACCGAGGAAGGCTTCCGCGGCGGCCCGGTGATGCCCGACAACTACGACGGCTCGCCCAAGGTCACCGAGCAGCTGCGCGGCAACATCGCGCGCTCGGGCATCGTCGGCAGCCTGGTCGGCAACAACTACCAGTCGAGCATGATCGTCGTGCCGCTGCTGGACAAGGATCCGACGACCGGCCAGCGCATCGACTACCGCAAGCTGTCGCTGGCGATCGAGGCGATCCGCACCAAGTACGAGACCGCGCAGGACGGCAAGGCGCCGGCGGTGCGCATCCACGCGATCGGCTTCGCCAAGCTGGTCGGCGACCTGATCGAGGGCCTGTACCGCGTCGCGCTGTACTTCGGCTTCGCCGCGCTGATCGCCACCGCGATCATCTTCTACTACACCCGCTGCGTGCGCAGCACCGCGCTGGTGATGGCCTGCTCGCTGATCGCGGTGCTGTGGCAGCTCGGCGTGGTCGCGGCCTTCGGCTTCGAGATCGACCCCTACTCGATCCTGGTGCCCTTCCTGGTGTTCGCGATCGGCGTCTCGCACGGCGCGCAGAAGATGAACGGCATCATGCAGGACATCGGCAAGGGTGCGCACCGGCTGGTCGCCGCGCGCTACACCTTCCGCCGCCTGTTCCTCGCCGGCGTCACCGCGCTGCTGGCCGACGCGGTGGGCTTCGCGGTGCTGATGGTGATCGACATCCCGGTGATCAAGGACCTGGCGCTGACCGCCAGCGTCGGTGTCGCCGTGCTGGTGTTGACCAACCTGATCCTGCTGCCGGTGCTTCTGTCGTACATCGGCGTCAGCGCCAGCGCCGCCGAGCGCAGCCTGAAGGCCGACAGCGCCGAGAACCGCGGCCGCGGCGTCGACAAGCTGTGGTCGGGGCTCGAGCGCTTCGTCGAGCGGCGCTGGGCGGTCGGCGCGATCCTGGTGTCGGCGGCGCTGATGGCCTTCGGCGTCGCCACCAGCTTCAAGCTGAAGATCGGCGACCTCGACGCCGGTGCGCCCGAACTGCGCGCCGACTCGCGCTACAACCAGGACAACGCGTTCATCACTGCCAACTACTCGCTGTCGAGCGACCAGTTCGCGGTGATCGTGAAGACCGCGAAGGAGGGCTGCCTGAAGTACGACACGCTGGTCGAGGCCGACCGCCTGACCTGGGCGCTGCAGCAGGTGCCCGGCGTGCAGACCACGGTGGCGCTGACCAACGCGGTGCGCCAGATCACCGCCGGCAGCTTCGAGGGCAGCCCGAAGTGGCTGACGATCGCCCGCAACCAGGACGTGCTGAACTACGGCGCGCAGCAGGCCAGCGTCAACAACCCCGACCTGTTCAACACCGACTGCTCGGTGATGCCGGTGATCGCCTACCTGGCTGACCACCGCGCCGAAACGCTGGACCGCGTCGTGCAGGCCAGCGCCGAGTTCGCCGCCGCGCACAGCACGCCCGAGCGCCAGTTCCTGCTGGCGGCCGGCTCGGCCGGCATCGACGCGGCGACCAACATCGTCGTGCACAAGGCCTGGACCCAGATGCTGCTGCTGGTCTATGCCGCGGTCACGGTGCTGTGCTTCATCACCTTCCGCAGCTGGCGGGCGGTCGTCGTGGCCATCGTGCCGCTGGTGCTGACCTCGTTCCTGTGCGAGGCGCTGATGGTCTGGCTGGGCATCGGCGTCAAGGTCGCGACGCTGCCGGTGGTGGCGCTGGGCGTGGGCATCGGCATCGACTACGCGCTGTACCTGCTGTCGGTCCAGCTGGCGCAGCAGCGCCTGGGCGTGCCGCTGCGCGAGGCCTACAAGCGCTCGCTGCAGTTCACCGGCAAGGTGGTCGTGCTGGTCGGCGTGACGCTGGCCGCGGGCGTGGTCACCTGGGCCGCCAGCCCGATCAAGTTCCAGGCCGACATGGGCATCCTGCTGGCGTTCATGTTCGTCTGGAACATGGTCGGCGCGGTGGTGCTGATCCCGGCGCTGTCGCACTTCCTGCTGCCCTCGGGCTCGCAGGCCAAGGGGCTGGCGCCGGCGCAGGCCGCACCGGCCGCCGCCTGAGGACGCGGCGATGGCGCACTGGAATATGGCACTGCGCAGCGATCGGCACTCCGGCGGCCGGCTCGGCGGCCGGCGGCAGACCATGATCGGATCGCCCGTTGGGGTCAGGACGCTGCGCATCGACTTCGTCTCCGACCTGACCTGCCCCTGGTGCGCGATCGGCCTGCGCGGGCTCGAGCAGGCGATCGCCCGGCTGGCTGCCGAGTTGACGGTCGAGCTGCACCTGCAGGCCTTCGAACTGAACCCCGGCATCGCCGCCGCCGGCGAGCCGATCGCCGACTACGCGGCGCGCAAGTACGGTGTCGGCGCGGCCGAGCTGGCGCAGCGCCAGGCGCTGATCCGCCAGCGCGGCGCCGAAGCCGGTCTCGCGCTGGCGCCCCGCACGATCGTCTGCAACACCTTCGACGGCCACCGCCTGCTGCACTGGGCGGCCAGCAGCGGGCGCGCATTGGCGCTGAAGAAGGCGTTGCTGGCGGCCTACCACGAGCGCGGCGAGAACATCGCCCGGCCCGAGGTGCTGCTGGCGGCGGTCGCCGAAGCCGGGCTGGCCGCCGACACGGCGCGCGAGCTGCTGGCCAGCGGCCGCTACGCCGACGAGGTGCGGGCCTCGGTGCGCCATTGGCAGCTGCTGGGCATCGCCTCGGTGCCGGCGGTGATCATCGACAAACGCCATCTGATCACCGGCGGCCAGCCGGCCGAGGTGTACGAACTGGCGCTGCAGCAGGCCGCCGAGGCCTAGGTCGTCACCGGTCGTCGCGGATCGGCAGCCCGCGGGCGGCGGCCCGGCGCTCGGCCCGGGCGATCGCGATGCGGATCGCGGCGCCTTCGTCCAGGCCCTCGGCCAGCGAGGCGTTGGCGATGGCGATCGCCTTCAGGCACACCGCCTCGGCGAGGTGGCGCATCGGCGGCGGGCAGTGCCAGCGACTCCAGGGCATGGTGGCGCCATCGTCGCTGCCTGCCGGCGCGCCGGCTCGAGCTTGCGCAAGGCTCGCGTTGCCCGGCGATGCCAGCGGGTAGACTTCGACCATGTTGCGCCGCAACATGATGGTGGCCGGTACTTCGACGACGGCTTGCGCGGCGCAGCGCTCGAACAGGACGACACCGTGGACCCGGAGATCGGCGAAGCCTTTGCGGAACTGGGCCTGAGCCCCGAGGCGAGCGAGCGCGAGGTCAAGGCCGCCTGGCGCCGCCTGGTCTCGCAATGGCATCCCGACCGCAACACCAGCGCCGCAGCGCACGCCAGGATGCAGCGCATCAACCGCGCCGTCGAGGCGATCCGCCGTGCCGGCTTCACCGCGCCGGCCGCGCCGCCGACCGGCGCCGGTGGCGACGAGGACAAGCGCACCACGGAGCCGCCGGCGCGAACGATCGATCGCAAGGTCCGGCTGACGCTCGAGGAAGCGGCGGCCGGCTGCACCCGGGTGTTGCGGGGCCGGATCGTCGACGCCTGTGCGGCCTGCGCCGGCGCCGGGTTCCGGCTGCCGGCGGAGCCCTGCCCACGCTGCCAGGGCGCCGGCACGATCCGCCAGCGCGCCTGGTTCGCCTGGGTCGGGGTGCAGACCGCCTGCGATGCCTGTCTCGGCAGCGGCCAGTTCAGGCCGCCCTGCGCAGCCTGTTCCGGCAGCGGCAGGGCGCCGGCGCGGCGCTACCAGGTCGGCGTGCGCATTCCGCCAGGCGTGCGCGACGGCGATCTGCTGCACGTGGCCGCCGACCAGTTCCGGGCGGGTGTGCTGCCGGGCGAGCTGAACATCCGCGTCGCGCTGCGGCCCCATGAATGGCTCAGGCTCGACCGGGACGGCAGCGTGCATTGCGAGC
Organism: Burkholderiaceae bacterium; assembly: GCA_016790515.1. Classification (GTDB taxonomy): domain Bacteria; phylum Pseudomonadota; class Gammaproteobacteria; order Burkholderiales; family Burkholderiaceae_C; genus Pseudaquabacterium. The sequence continues at coordinate 15,277 of JAEUOY010000148.1, forward strand.
TGCCGGTGGATGGCTTCGCCTGGATCGCCAACCGGCCGGTCGATGTGCCGACGCTGGTCGGCCTGCAGAGCCTGGCGCTGCAGCGCGGCCAGCTCGAATACCGCCTGGAGGGACAGGGCTTCCCGGTCGAGCGCCGGGGGCCCCGCGGCGACCAGTGGGTGACGATCACGCCGGTGTTCCCGCCGCAGATGAGCACCGACCAGCAGATCCTGCTCGACCAGCTGATCGCGACGACGTCCGGCCCCGACGCCGAGTCGACCGACCCGCGGCTGCGCGCCTGGCAGCAGGCCCTGCGCCGGCAGCGGCGCCGCTGACTTGGCCGGCCCGGCGCCAGCCGGCAGCGGGATCCTGACTCGCGGCGCCGGTCAGGCGGTGATGCTGGCGCCGGCCGTCGGGCCGGCATCCGGGGACCGCGGCTGGCCGCGCGCAGCGGCCGCGTCCTCATCGCGCGCCGAGGCCATCCCGGCCGACCCGGCGACACGCCGGCGCGTGGCCAGCACCGCCGCCAGGCCCGCCAGCAAGGTGGCTGCGGTGGCCGGCTCGGGCACCGCGGATGCGACGACGCTGACCGCGTCGAGTTGCAGCGCCAGGCCGTTGCCGCCGGCGGACTCGCCGACGATCGAGACGATCGTCGACGACGACAGCGCGGTGAAGTCGAGACGGTGCTGCAGCCAGTCGGCCGACGCGGTCTGGA
>JAEUOY010000151.1 GCA_016790515.1 Burkholderiaceae bacterium
GGAGTGAGCCCGGACACAAACGGTCCAGTGGACTGTTTGTGCCTGGCGAACGCCAGCGGCCGCTGGCCGCTGGCACGGAGCAGAACACGGCAGCCCGGCCTGGCGCTCACACCCCGATCTTCGAATGCCCGCTTCGCAGGCGCGCGGCGACTTCCGCTTAGAGCCGCGACCGGACCCCGCCGACACCGCCCCTCAGCCAGCCTGCTCCTTCTCCTGAAGCAGCCGCCACATCACCTTGCCCGAGCCGCTCTTGGGCAGCGCGTCGACGAACTCGACGCTGCGCGGCACCTTGTAGGCGGCCATGTGCTCGCGGGCCCAGGCGATGATGTCCTCGGCGCTGGTCTTGCCGCGGGCCTCGTCGCGCAGCACGATCACCGCCTTGGCCGATTCGCCGCGGTAGGCGTCGCGGGTGGCGATCACGCAGGCCTCCTGCACCGCCGGGCACTTGAACAGCAGCAGTTCGACCTCGCTGGGCCAGATCTTGTAGCCGCTGGCGTTGATCATGCGCTTGAGGCGGTCGGTGATGAAGAAGTAGCCCTCCTCGTCCATGCGGCCGAGGTCGCCGGTGCGGAAGAAGCGCTTGCCGTCGATCTCGATGAAGGCGGCCCGGGTCGCCTCGGGGTGGCCCCAGTAGCCCTTGAAGACCTGCGGGCCGTGGCTGACGATCTCGCCGGTCTCGCCGACCGGCAGCTCCTTCAGCGTGTCGGGGTCGATGATGCGCGAGTCGGTGCCGATCACCGGGATGCCCAGGCACTGCAGCTTGGCGCGCTCGGGCAGGTTCGCGTGCGTCGGCGCGGCCGTCTCGGTCAGGCCGTAGCCCTCGGCGAAGGTGATGTTGAACTCGCGCTGCAGGCGCTCGGCCACCGCCTGCGGCATCGCCGCGCCGCCGCCGGACAGGTACTTCAGGCTCGACAGGTCGAACGAGGCGTAGTTCGGGCTGCCGAACAGGTCGATGATCATCGTCGGGATGCAGGTCCAGTGCGTGACCCGGTGGCGCGAGATCAGCCGGCCGACCAGCTCGCGGTCCCAGCGCGGCAGGATCACCGTGGTGTTGGCGCCGGCCACCGAGGCCAGGCAGCCGTAGACGAAGCCGGTGATGTGGAACATCGGCACCACGCCCAGGCCCACCGTCTCGGGGGTGCTGAAGCCCCAGATCCCGCCGCACATCACGTTGTGCATCAGCGTGCGGTGGGTGTGCATGCAGCCCTTGGGCAGGCCGGTGGTGCCGCTGGTGTAGGGCAGCAGCGCCAGGTCGTCGGGCAGCGCGGTGTGCGGCCCCGGCCGGTGGCCGGCCGCCAGCGCGTCGGCCCAGCGGGTGACCGGCGTCGCGCCGGCCGGCAGCGGCGGGTCGGCCAGCAGCCACTGCAGGATCGCCGGCTGCGGCTGCTCGTCGGGATGCAGTTCGGCCGGCATCCTGTCGGTGAAGCGGGTGGCGACGATGTGCTGCAGCTGCTGCGCCGCCGGCAGCGCGGCGTTGGCCTCGGCGACGATGCCGGCCAGGTCGGCGGTGGTCAGCACGATCCTGGTGCCCGGGTCGCTGATGTAGTGGCCGAACTCGTCGGCCTTGTTCATCGGGTTGACCGGCACCACCACCGCGTCGGCGCGCAGCACGGCATGCACCGCGATCACGAACTGGGGGCAGTTCTGCATGAACACCGCCACCCGGTCGCCCTTGGAAATGCCATGGGCCTGCAGCCACCCGGCCAGCGCCTCGGCCTCGGCCTGCAGGTCGGCGAAGCTCAGCGCCCGGCCGAGGAACAGGTAGGCCGTCTTGTGGGGGTAACGGCGGGCCGAGACTTCCAGGTTGAACCACAGGCTGGTCTCGGGCAGCACCAGCTGGCGCGGCAGGCGCTTCGGCCAGATGGCATGGTGCGGGCGCGTGCTGGGGGCGGTCATCGGCGGCCCTTTCCGAATCGAGGGGGTGACTGATCTGGCTCGCCGACGCGACCGGGGTCGCATCGTGCAGCCAGCGGTGTACCGCAGGCCGACCGGTCCCGACATCCCGGCGAACCCGCGAACCGGGGCGCCGACGGCCGGCCCGGGCTGGCGCGATACCATGGGGCCATCCACGGTTCGCCCTCAATCTGCACGATGCACCGTCGCTCGCTCCTGGCACTGGCGGCCCTGCCGGGGCTGGCTCCCGCCCCGGCGCCGGCGCTGGAAGCGCCTCAGGGCCCGGTGGTGCTGAGCCTGTCGGGCCGGGTGCGCAATCCGAACCGGGGTGACGCCGTCGTGTTCGACATGGCGATGCTCGAGCGCCTGCCGCAGACCGGCTTCAGCACGCGGACGCCCTGGTATGCCGAGGCGCGCAAGTTCAGCGGTCCGCTGCTGCGCGACGTGCTGGCGGCCGCCGGCAGCCACGGCAGCGTGCTGCGCACGCTGGCGCTGAACGACTACCGGGTCGACATCCCGGCCGACGACGCGCAGCGCCACGACGTGCTGCTGGCGCGACTGCTCGACGACAAGCCGATGTCGGTGCGCGACAAGGGGCCGCTGCTGATCATCTACCCGTTCGACCAGCAGCCGGCGCTGCGCAACACGCTGTACTTCAGCCGCTGCGTCTGGCAGCTGAAGGCGATCGAGGTGCAGTGAGCATTCCGCGGCCCGCCGATGGCGTTTCGGGCGCCGGCGCGCACCGGGTCTCGACCTGGTTCAGCGTCACCGGCCTGCTGCTGCTGGCGACCGTGCTGGCCGCCGCCTTCGTGCAGGTGCGCCAGCAGGCGCTGCTCGACCTGGCGGTGCGCTCCCAGGACGACTACCTGGTCCTCAGCCTCTACCAGGTCGAGATCGAGTACCTGCGGCTGCGCGAGCGGCTGCGCCGCGATGTGGGCGCCCCGGCCGGCAGCACGGAGCTGCAGCTGCGCTACGACATCTTCGTCAGCCGTGTCTCGATGCTGGGCAGCGACCGCGCGCAGCGCCTGCTGGCGGCGGGCGCGGTCAGCCCGCAGGTGCAGCGCGAGATCGACAGCTTCATCCGCCATGCCGACATCTACCTGGGCAGCAACCCGCCGGGCGCGCTGAGCCCGCAGGCCGCCAGCGCACTGCTGTCCTCGCTGGAGGCGCTGGGCGAGCCGATCCACGCGATGATGCTCGAAGCCTCGCACCGGGTGGCCGAGCAGATCACCGAGCGCCAGATCCGGGTGCGCCAGCACAACCAGATCGGCCTGGCGCTGACCGTCTTCCTGCTGGCGATGGTGATCGGCTTTGCCGCCGTCGCGCTGCGCCAGGTGCGCCAGGTCGAAGAGCGCCGGCGCCGGCTGGAACTGCTGGCCGACCAGCTGCGCGACGCGCGCATCGAGGCCGAGGCGGCCAGCCAGGCGAAGAGCGAGTTCCTCGCCGACATGAGCCACGAACTGCGCACGCCGCTGCACGGCCTGCTGGGCATGCTGTCGCTGGTGCGGGATTCGCCGCGCGACCCGCACGCCGCGCACTGGCTGGCCACCGCCGACGAGTCGGCCCAGCACCTGCTGCGGCTGCTCGACGACATCCTGGACCTGAGCAAGCTCGAATCGGGCATGCTGACGCTGGCCCCGGTGCCGGTGCGGCTGGCGGTGCTGCTGCGCGAGGTGCAGACGCTGCTGCAGCCGGCGGCCGGCGCCAAGGGCCTGGGCCTGCACGTCACGCTGGACCCGGCGCTGCCCGAGGCCGTGCTGCTCGATCCCACCCGGGTGCGGCAGGTGCTGATCAACCTGGTGGCCAATGCGGTCAAGTACTCCGACACCGGCGCGACGATCCTGCACTGCCGCCTGCTGGCCGACGAGAGCCGGGCGCCGACGCTGGAGTTCGACGTCGCCGACACCGGCATCGGGATGGACCGCGAGACCCTGGCCCGGCTGTTCCGCCGCTTCAGCCGCGCCGACACCGCGACCGTGCGGCGCCAGGGCGGCACCGGCCTGGGCCTGGCGATCTCGCGCAACCTGGCGCGGCTGATGGGCGGCGAGATCCTGGTGCGCAGCACGCCCGGCGCCGGCAGCGTGTTCAGCTTCCGCTGCCCGCTGCTGCCGGCGGCGGCGCCGGCGGCGGCCGAGCGGCCGGCCGATCTGCCGCGCGGCCGGCCGCTGCAGGTGCTGGTGGCCGAGGACCATCCGGTCAACCGGCAGTACATGGCCGCGCTGCTCGCCCGCCTGGGCCACCACGCCCGGATGGTCGACAACGGCCTGGCGGCGCTGCAAGTGCTGCAGGAGCAGGCCGCAGGCGCCGCCACGCCGCCGCTGGACCTGGTGCTGATGGACGTGCACATGCCGACGATGGACGGCGTCGCCGCCACCGAGGCGATCCGCGCGCTGCCCGGGCCGGCCGGCCGGGTCTGCGTGCTGGCGCTCACCGCCGACGTGTTCGCCGACACCCGCGAGCGCTGCCTGGCCGCCGGTGCCGTCGAGGTGGCGACCAAGCCGCTGAGCCTGGACGCGCTGCGCGAGCTGCTGGCGCGCCACTTCGGCGACGGCGCCGGCCAGCCGGACTGGCCGGCGCGGTCGGCCGACGCGCCGGATGCCGGCGACGAAGCGGCCGTGCTGATCGACCGCGGCACGCTGCACGCCGTGCGCGACCTGATGGGCACCGACGGGCTGCCCCGGCTCTATGCCAGCTTCTTCGCGCAGGCCGACGATGCGGCACGGCGGATGCGCGAATCGATGCACCACGCCGACCTGGAAGCCTTGAGTCGCTGTGCCCACGGCGTCAAGGGCGCGGCGCTGAACCTCGGCCTGCCGGCCTTGGCGAAGGCAGCCGCGGTGCTCAACCACGAGGCTGCGGCGCTGGCCGCGCCTCAGCTCGCGCAGGCGGTGCAGCGCTTCGAGGACATCGCGGCCGCGACGCGCGCGACCTGCCGGGCCGAGGGCCTGGTCGAGTGACGGTGACTCAGACGACCACCGGCTCGGGCTCGAGCCGGATGCCGAAACGCCCGTAGACGCTCTCCTGGATCGCTCGGGCCAGCGTCAGCACCTCGGCGCCGGTGGCGCCACCGCAGTTCACCAGCACCAGCGCCTGGCGTTCGTAGACCCCGGCATGGCCGATGCGCTTGCCCTTCCAGCCGCAGGCATCGATCAGCCAGCCGGCGGCCAGCTTGAAGCGGCCGTCGGCCAGCGGGTAGTGCACGATGTGCGGGTCGCGGCCGATGATGTCGCGGCACTGCTCGGCGCTGACCACCGGGTTCTTGAAGAAGCTGCCGACATTGCCGATCAGCGCCGGGTCGGGCAGCTTGGCACGGCGGATCGCGACGACCCAGTCGAAGATCGTGCGCGCATCGGGCTCGTGGTTGCCGGTCTCGGCCATCTTGCGCTCGAGGTCCAGGTAGCCGCGCACCGGCTGCCAGGGCCGCGGCAGCCGCAGCCGTACCCGGGTGATCAGGCTCTTGCCGGCCAGCCCGCCGAAATATCCACGGTCGGCGCACTGCTTGAACACGCTGTCGCGGTAGCCGAAGGCGCAGGCCCGCGCGTCCAGCGTGACGCCGCGGCCGGTGACCAGGTCGACCGCATCCAGCGAATGGAAGCGGTCGGCCAGCTCGATGCCGTAGGCACCGATGTTCTGCACCGGCGCGGCGCCGACCGTGCCGGGAATCAGCGCCAGGTTCTCGAGCCCCGGCCAGCCCTGGTCCAGCGTCCACGCCACCGCCTCGTGCCAGGTCTCGCCGGCGCCCAGCTCGACGATCCAGGCATCGTCGTCGGCGGCCAGCAGCTGGCGGCCCATGACCTCGACACGCAGCACCACCGCGGCCGGGTCGCGGGTCAGCACCAGGTTGCTGCCGCCGCCGAGCACCAGCTTGGGCGCGCGGCCGAGCTCCGGGTGGTCGAGCACCCGCCGCACGTCGGCATCGCTGCGGATGCGCACCAGCGTGTGGGCCACCGCCGGCAGGCCGAGGGTGTTCAGCGCACGCAGGCTGGTGTCGCGCTCGATCAGCAGCGGCGGGGCGGCAGGCATGGTGCGAGTTTCGCCGAAGTCTGCCGCCCGGGTCGGGCCGGCCGGCGCCGGTTGCAGCGCCGAGGCGGCGGCGCATACTGGCTGCGAGCATGAACAATTCACTCCCGAAACGCCTGCCGGCGGCCGAAACCGAGGCCATGCCGCCGCCGTCCGGCCCGCGAGCCACCGAACCGCCTGCTCCGGCCATGCCCACCGAGACCCCGCGACCCGACTCCGACGACGCCGCCGCCCTGTCGGGGCCCCACCAGGGCGCCGGCGACATCGCGGCGCACCTGGACATCGGGGTCATCGGCAAGGTCTGCCGCAGCATCGGGGTGGCCGGCTACCGGTCGGTGCTGGAGTCCTTCCTCGCCGACGCGTCGGGGCGCCAGGCGGCGCTGCTGGCGGCGCTGGACCGCGCCGACCTCGCCGCCTTGCAGGGGCGGGCCCATGCGCTGAAGGGTGCGGCGGCCAGCCTGGGCCTGACGGCGGTGCGCTCGATCGCCGAGCGGCTCGAATGCGACGGCGAAAGCCTGGACGCACGCGCCTGCGCCGAGGTGGCTGCCGAACTGCGCGTCCGGCTGCAGACCACCGGCGAGCTGTTGCAGCAGATGGGCTTCGCCTAGCAGCCTGGGCAGCCGGCGCCATGCGGCGCATGGCAGAATTTCCAGCCCCTTCGTCACCGGCGCCCTGCTTGCCATGCCCAGCTTCGACACCGTTCTCGAACCCAACCTGGTCGAATTGCGCAACGCGGTCGAGCAGAGCAACAAGGAGATCGGCACCCGCTTCGACTTCAAGGGTTCGTCGGCCAGGATCGAGAGCACCGAGTCGGGCCAGGAGCGCACGCTGCAGCTGCACGCCGACAGCGAGTTCCAGATCGCCCAGGTGCGCGACATCCTGACGGCCAGGCTCAGCAAGCGCGGCGTCGACATCCGCTTCCTCGACTTCTCGGCCAGGATCGAGAAGATCGGCGGCGACAAGGTGCGCCAGGGCGTGGCGGTCAAGCAGGGCATCGACAGCGAGACCGCGAAGAAGATCCAGGGCCTGGTCAAGCAGAGCAGGCTGAAGGTGCAGGCGGCGATCCAGGGCGACGCGGTGCGCATCAGCGGCGCCAAGCGCGACGACCTGCAGGCCGCGATCGCGCTGCTGCGCAAGGAAGTGGCCGACGTGCCGCTGGCCTTCGACAACTTCCGCGACTGAGCGCCTCCCGATGCGGCGCCCCGCGAGCTGCGCGCTGCTGCTGGCGCTGACCGGGCTGGCCGCGCCGGGCTGCCGGGCGCAGAGCGTCACGCTGGCGGGCAGCATGGGCGCCGACAAGGCGCTGCTGGTGATCGACGGCCAGCCGCAGA
>JAEUOY010000162.1 GCA_016790515.1 Burkholderiaceae bacterium
ACGCCAGGTATGTGCCAACACATAGAAGGTACAAACGTGCCACTACAAAAGAATCGCCGTGGCGCGGCTAAGTGCTTGATTCCTTTAGGGACGGCGGTCGGAAAACGCTCAGAATGGCCGTTTGGTGTCGAACTTTGGTGCGCAGGACCATCGAGAAGGCGGCGTCACCGTAGCGGGCCTTGACGCAGGCCACCGGGCTCGACGCCGCCGCGACGCCCGGCGCCGTGTTGGCGGGGGTCGGTCATGCCCCGGCCCCGTCGCCGCCGCTGGCCGCCAGGTACCGGGCCCGCGTCTCGGCATTCATCGGGTACAGCCCCGGCAGCGCCACGCCGCGCTTCACTTCTTCCATGATCCAGGCCTCCTGGCGCTCCTGCTCGGGCGCCAGCACCAGCATCTCGTCGAGCAGCGCGGCGGGGATCAGCACCGCGCCGTCGTCGTCGACCACGATCACGTCGTTCGGGAACACCGCCACCCCGCCGCAGGCGATCGGCTGCTGCCAGGCGGTGAAGGTGAGGCCCGCCACCGAGGGCGGCGCCGCGACGCCGCTGCACCACACCGGCAGCCCGGTGCCGAGCACGCCGGCCGCATCGCGCACGACGCCGTCGGTCACCAGCGCGGCCACGCCGCGCCGGGCCATGCGCGCGCACAGGATGTCGCCGAAGATGCCGGCGTCCTGCACGCCCATCGCGTCGACGACGGCGATGCAGCCGGCGGGCATGTCCTCGATCGCCGCGCGGGTCGAGATCGGCGAGGCCCAGGATTCGGGCGTGGCCAGGTCTTCACGTGCCGGCACGAAGCGCAGCGTGAAGGCCCGGCCGACCCGGCGCGGCTGGCCCGCGCGCAGCGGCCGGGTGCCGCGCAGCCAGACATTGCGCAGGCCCTTCTTCAGCAGCAGCGTCGTCAGCGTCGCGGTGGTGACCTGGGACAGGAGGGCGATCGCCTCGGGTGCCAGCGGCAATGCGGTCTGCGGGGTCATCGGAGGCTCCTCGGGGATGGCGGTCGGTGGGCGGCCGGCGTTCAGCCGATCCGGGCCAGCCGCCGCGTCTGGCGGCGGACCCGGCGCGCGAGGTCGGCGATGTCGGCCGCCGACAGCGTCGGCCCCGGCTTGCGCAGCGCGGCCGAGGCGATCAGGCCGCGGTCGGTGAAGGGCGTGACGCTGATCCGGTACACGCCGGTGGCGCGGGCGTCGAGTCGGATCATGCAGGTCTCCCCGGCCGGCACCGGGCCAGCGCCGATGATATCGACCGCAGGCGCTATCCTTGCCCCGCCTTACCCCGAGGGGCGGTTGCCGGACGCCCCGGCCCGCAGCCCGACGCACCGCCCGTCATGCCCTCACCCGAGGCCGAGCGGGTGGTCTGGACCGAACAATGGTGACCTGGAGACGAGCATGAGCGACAAGACGATCGAGTTCCACTTCGACTTCGGCAGCCCGACCAGCTACCTGGCCTTCACCCAGCTGCCGCGCATCGCCCGCGAGACCGGCGCGACGCTGGTCTGGCACCCGATGCTGCTGGGCGGCGTGTTCAAGGCCACCGGCAACGCCAGCCCGGTCAGCGTGCCGGCCAAGGGCCGCTGGATGGGCCAGGACATCGCCCGCTGGGCGAAGCGCTGGGGCGTGCCGTTCGCGTTCAACCCGCATTTCCCGATCAACACGCTGACGCTGATGCGCGGCGCGGTGGGGATGCAACTGCATCAGCCGGCCGATTTCGAGCGCTACGCCGATGCGGTGTTCCACGCCATGTGGGCAGTGCCCAGGAACCTGGGCGACGCCACCGAACTGGCCGCCGTGCTGGAGGCCTCGGGCTTCGACCCGCAGGCCTTCCAGACGATGATCAACGACCCCGAGGTCAAGGCCCGGCTGGTCGCCAACACCGAGGCCTCGGTCGCCAAGGGCGTGTTCGGCGCGCCGACCTGCTTCGTCGGCGATCAGATGTTCTTCGGCCAGGACCGGCTGGACTTCGTCCGCGACGCGCTGGTCTGAGAGTCTTTGACTTTTTCGATCATGCCCGCTCGAGTTCATCACAGCTTCTGACTCGCCCGGCAGCGGGGTGCGCCAGTTCACGGCACCGACGTACCCGGCACACACTGTAAGACTGCTGTCAGGCGCGAGTTTCATGCTGCACTGCAACATGAAAATACCGACCACCCCGCAGCTGATCCTCGACGACCTGCTCGCCGACCTTCGTCACGCCCGCCGGCAGGGCGACATGGGCCGTCTCGCGCTGCTCGCCTATTGCGAGGTGCGGCGCTGGGCGCGCCAGGTCGGCGAGTTCGAGCTGGCCGAGCATTCGGCCGCGATGCTGACCGAGCAGCCCTACCAGAACCGGGAAGCCTTTCTGCGCCAGGTCGACCGCCTGATCGACGAACTGGAACAGGCGCAATCCAGGCTGTACGGGTCCTGGCCGGCGCCGCTGCCGATGCCGCCGGGCGGCGCAGGCGACCCCGGCGCAGGGCCCGGCTCGGCGCGGGGTGTGGCGCAGCGCCACCGATAGCGCGCCCTCGCCGGCGCGGCCGGTGAGCCGGCCGGCATACCATGCGCCGATGTGGCGCCAGCTGCCGAGACTGTCGATCGCCGAATGGCGCCACCATCCGTGGCGGCACGGTGTCGCGCTGCTTGCGGTGGCGCTGGGCGTGGCGCTGGCCAGCTCGGTGCAGATGATCAACGAGTCGGCGCTGGCCGAGTTCTCGCAGGCGGTGCGATCGGTCAATGGCCAGCCCGACGCGGTGCTGGCCAGCATTGCCCGCGAGGGCTTCGCCGACGCGCTGTATGCCCGGCTGGCCCTCGACGAAGCGGTGGCGCTGGCCAGCCCGGTGCTGGAGATCGACAGCCTGGGCCGGCGCCATCCCGCCGGCGGTGACGGCGGCCCGCGGGTGGCGCTGCGCATCGTCGGGGTCGACGGCCTGAAGGTCGCCGCGATCGCGCCGGGGCTGCTGCCGCGGCTCGATCGATCGGCGACAGCGGGCCGCAGCGGCTTGTTCGATCCCGACGCGGCCTTCCTGAACCCGACCGCGCTGGCCGCGCTGGGGCTGAAGCCGGGTGACTCGCTGGCGCTGCAGGCCGCCGGCGGCTGGCAGACGCTGCGCGTGGCCGGCACGGTGGCCGCCGGCGGCGCGCCGCTGGTGGTGATCGACATCGCCACCGCGCAGGCGCGCTTCGGCCGCGCCGGGCGGTTGAGCCGGGTCGACCTGCGGCTGCTGCCCGGCGTCGACGCTGCCGCCTGGCAGCGGCGGATCGCGGCCACGTTGCCGCCGGGCGTGCGCTGGGCGGCGGCCAACGATGCGGTGCAGCGGGTCTCGAACCTGTCGCGCGCCTACCGCGTCAACCTGGGCGTGCTGGCGTTGGTCGCGCTGCTGGTCGGCGGCTTCCTGGTCTATTCGGTGGTCTCGCTGTCGGTGGCCCAGCGCACGCCGGCGCTGGCGCTGCTGGGCGTGCTGGGGCTGGCCGCGCGCGACCGCCGCCTGCTGGTGCTGGCCGAGAGTGCGGTGGTCGGCGCCGCCGGCAGCGCGGCCGGGCTGGCCGCCGGCGCTGCATTGGCGGCACTGGCGCTGCGCCTGCTCGGCGGCGACCTCGGCGGCGGCTACTTCGGCGGCGCCGCGCCGGCGCTGACCTGGCCGGTGGTGTCGCTGGCCGCCTGCTTCGTGCTCGGCACCGCTGCGGCGGTGGCCGGCGCCTGGTTCCCGGCGCGGCAGGCCGAGGCACTGTCACCGGCAATGGCGCTGAAGGGGCTGGGCGGCGTCAACAGCGGCCGCGCGCCGGTGTGGCCGGGGCTGGCGCTGCTGGGGCTGGGTGCGGTGCTGGCCCTGCTGCCGGCGATCGGCGGGCTGGCACTGGCGGCCTACGCGGCGGTCGGCGCGCTGCTGGCCGGCGGCGTGGTGCTGGTGCCGGCGCTGGTGCAGCTGCTGCTGTCGCGCACCGGCCACCCGCACCAGCCGGTGGCGTTGCTGGCGTTGCGGCGTGCCCGCTTCGCCCGCCAGACCGCCAGCGCGACGGTGGCCGGCGTCGTCGCCAGCCTGGCGCTGAGCGTGGCGATCACGGTGATGGTGTCCAGCTTCCGCAGCGCGGTGGCCGACTGGCTCGACCAGGCGCTGCCGGCCGACCTGTATGCCCGCAGCAGCGGCAGCAGCGCGGCGGCCGACCAGGCCTTCCTGCCCTCGGGCTTCGTCGCCGAGGTCGCGCGGCTGCCGGGGGTGGCGCGGGTGGTCGCCACCCGCCAGGTGCCGCTGGTGCTGCGGCCCGAGCAGCCGGCGGTGGTGCTGCTGACGCGGCCGCTGGGCGATGATCCGGCCGCCGTGCTGCCGCTGCTCGGGGCCGCCATGCCCGCCGCCGCCGGCGATCTCGGGGTGTTCGTCAGCGAGCCGGCGGCGGCGATCCATGGCTGGCGTGTCGGCGATCGGATCCGGCTGCCGATCCCCGGTGCCGCCGGCGCCGGGCCCGACGGCGTGCCGGCCCGGGTGCGCGGCGTCTGGCGCGACTATGCGCGCCAGTTCGGCGCGATCGCGGTCGACGCTGCCGACTACCGGCGCCTGACCGGCGACAGCCGCAGCAACGACCTGGCGCTGTGGCTGGCGCCCGGCGCCGCGGCGGCCGAGGTCGAGGCGGCGCTGAAGCGTGCGGCCGGCCCCGACCTGCCGCTGGACGTGGCCAGCACCACCACGCTGCGCCGGCTGTCGCTGACGATCTTCGACCGCAGCTTCGCGGTCACCGTCTACCTGCAGGCGGTTGCGATCGCGGTCGGCCTGGTCGGCGTGGCGGCCAGCCTGTCGGCCCAGGTGCTGGCGCGGCGCAAGGAATTCGGCCTGCTGGCGCACCTCGGGCTGACCCGGCGCCAGATCGTCGCGCTGGTCGGCGCCGAGGCTGCGGCCTGGCTGGTCGCCGGCACGCTGATCGGCCTGGCGCTGGGACTGGCGATGGCGGTGGTGCTGGTGCACGTGGTCAACCCGCAGAGCTTTCACTGGACGATGCCGCTGCAGATCCCCGGGCCCCGGCTCGCGGCGCTGGCCGGCGCGGTGCTGGCCGCCGGCATCGCGACCGCGCTGTGGAGCGCCCGCCGCGCGGCCGGCCGCTCGGCGGTGATGGCGGTGAAGGAGGATTGGTGAGCGCCCGACGCCGGACATGGCTGCGCGCTGGCCTGGCCGCCGGCGTCGCGCCGCTGCTGCCGGCCACCGGCGCTGCGACCGTAGACGAGGATGCGATCTCGCCCGAGCGCGCTCTGCGCTTTCCGCGCGACCACGGCGCCCACCCCGGCGCGCGCATCGAGTGGTGGTACGCCACCGGCTGGCTGCAGGCCCCGGGCGGGCCGCCATACGGCTTCCAGCTCACCTTCTTCCGCAGCCGCACCGGCGTGGCCGACGCGCTGCCCGGGCGCTTCGCACCACGCCAGCTGCTGTTCGCCCATGCCGCGGTGACCGACCTCGACGGCCGGCGCCACCGCCACGCCGAGCGCATCGCGCGCTGGTCGGGCGACGAGGACCTGCCCGAGGCGCATGCCCGGCGCGCCGACACTGGCGTCGCGCTGGGCCGCTGGACGCTGCGGCGCGACGCCGCGAGCGGCCGCTATGCCGCGCTGCTGGCCGCGCCCGAGGCCGGCTTCACGCTGGACCTGCAGCTGGCGCCGACCCAGCCGCTGCTGCTGCAGGGCGACGCCGGTCACTCGCGCAAGGGGCCACTGCCGCAGCAGGCCAGCCACTACTACAGCCAGCCGCAGCTCGCCGTGCAGGCCCGGCTGACGCTCGATGGCCGCTCGCGCGAGCTGCCCGGCCGCGGCTGGCTCGACCATGAGTGGAGCGACGAGCTGCTGGCCCCCGGCGCCGTCGGCTGGGACTGGATCGGCATCAACCTGAGCGACGGTGGCGCCCTCACCGCCTTCCGGCTGCGCCGCGCCGACGACAGCGTGGTCTGGGCCGGCGGCAGCCACCGTCCGGCCGGCGGCGCGCTGCGCCCCTTCGCGCCCGACGAAGTGGTCTTCACGCCGCTGCGCGACTGGACCAGCCCGGCCACCGGCGCCCGCTACCCGGTGCAATGGCGCATCCGCACCCCTGCCGGCGTCTTCGGCCTGCGTGCACTGCTGGAGGCGCAGGAGCTCGACAGCCGCGCCAGCACCGGCACCGTTTACTGGGAAGGGCTGGCCGAGCTGGCGGACGCCGCGGGCGGCCGGGTCGGCCTGGGCTACCTGGAGATGACCGGCCGCGGCCAGCCGCTGAAGCTGGGGCTGTGACGCTGCGCCGACGTCAGCCGGCGGAGCGGGCGGCGGTCGGGTTGCGCCGCGGCGGGATCGGTGCCGCGCGCACGCAGTTGCGGCCGGCGTCCTTGGCCTCGCGCAGCGCGGCACCGGCCTCGGAGATCACCGCGTCCAGCCCGGCATGTGCCGCGCCGATGCCGGCCACGCCGATGCTGACGGTGGCCTTCACCCGCTGCCCCTGCCAATTCAGCGCCAGCGCGGCGACGCGCTCGCGGATGCGCTCGGCCACGTCCAGTGCGCCCAGCGGATCGGTGTGCGGCAGGTAGACCACCAGCACGCCGCCGCCGAAGCGCGCCAGCAGGTCGTAGGGCCGCAGCGTGGTCGACGCCTGCCGGGTGATCTCGACCAGCATCGCGTCGCCGCAGGCGCCGCCATGCTCGTCGTTCAGCCGCGTGAAATGGTCGACGTCGATCATCAGCAGCGCGGCGTCCTCGCCGTGGCGGCGGATCCGCGACCACTCGCGGTCGGCCGCGGCGACGAAATGCTGCTGGGTGTAGGCACCGGTCAACGCGTCGCGGGCCGATGCCTGGGCGTCCACCGGCGCGGCCGGCGCTGCCGCGTGGCCCGCCACCGCGGCGGCGCGCAGTGGCGTCACGCTGGCAGGCGGCGCCGGGCGCTGGCGCGGCGCCGGCAGGCCGGGGGCGACGATGCGGATCGCCGCCCAACCGGCCAGCGGCACCAGCAGCGCGGCCACCGCCGCCCCGACCAGCGCGGGCACGCCGGCCTGCCAGGGCTGCGGCAGCGCCGCGGCGACACTGTGGCCCAGGCCATGGCCCAGCAAGGCGCCCAGCCCGATCGTCGATGCCGCCGCGGCGGTCAACGCCCAGACCCGCCGGCGCCGAAGACCCGGCGCATCGGCAGGCGGGATCGGCGTGGCGGGTCGGTGATCGGTCGTCATGGCACGGAAGGCGGTTTGCGCCGATTCGACCACAAAGCGAAGCATTCGGGGAAGCCGCCGTGCCGCCAGACCTCGACCCGAGTGTGCGGTTTGCGGCGGCCCGCCCAGTCCCTGCGGCCTTGTCCGGCATCAAGGTGCGCGGCGGCCTGGCGCGCCAGACTGCGCTTGTTCCGCTGCATTACAAGGAGACGTCAGTGACCCCACCCCGCGTGATCGATTCGCTGCAAGCCGCGGTCGACGCCGTGCTCGACACCGTGCCGGGCGACATCGTGCTCGGCATCCCGCTGGCCATCGGCAAGCCGAACCACTTCGTCAACGCGCTGTACCGGCGCATCAAGGCCAACCCGGCCCGGCGGCTGAAGATCTTCACCGCGCTGTCGCTCGAGAAGCCGGTCGGCAAGAGCGACCTGGAGCGCCACTTCCTGGAGCCGCTGGTCGAGCGCGTGTTCACCGACTACCCCGACCTGGACTACGTGAAGGACCTGCGCGGCGCCGGCCTGCCGCCGAACATCGAGGTCTGCGAGTTCTTCATGAAGACCGGCGACTACCTGTTCAACGATGTCGCCCAGCAGGGCCATATCTCGACCAACTACACCTTCGTCGCGCGCGACATGCTGCTGCAGGGGATGAACGTGATCGCCCAGGCGGTGGCCTCGAAGGGCGAGGGCGACGACTGGCGGCTGTCGCTGTCCAGCAACCCCGACGTGATGTTCGAGGTGGCCGAGCGCTACGCGGACGCCGGCCGGCCGCTGCTGAAGGTGGGCGTGGTCAACCACCGGATGCCGTTCATGCCCAACGGCGCCGAAGTGGCGCCGGGCTTCTACGACATCGTCGTCACCGACCCGGCGGCCAGCCACGCGCTGTTCGGCCCGCCCAACGGCAAGGTCAGCACCGCCGACTACGCCATCGGCCTGCATGCCAGCAGCCTGGTCGCCGACGGCGGCACGCTGCAGATCGGCATCGGCTCGCTGGGCGACGCGATCGCCCAGGGCCTGATCGTGCGCGACCGCCATGGCGAGGAATACCGGCGAATCATGGAAAGCCTGTGTCCCGACGGCCTGGCCGGGCGCGAGCTCGGACGCTTCGACCGCGGGCTCTACGGCTGCTCGGAGATGTTCGTCAACGGCTTCCTGAAACTGATCGAGGCCGGCATCGTCCGCCGCGAGGTCTTCGGCGACCTGGTGCTGCAGGAACTTCTGAACCGCGGCCAGATCGCCGGCGAGACCGTCACGCCGCAGACGCTGCGCGCGCTGCTGGCGGCCGGCCGCATCCATTCGCCGCTGACGCTCGACGACCTGGCCTTCCTGACCCACTACGGCATCTTCGAGCCGGGCGTGACGATCGACGGCGACCACCTGGTGTTCGACGGTGTGCCGCTGCCCAACGACCTGGTCGGCGAGGCACAGTTCGACGCCATCTGCAAGCTGCTGCTCGGCGCCCGGCTGACGCACGGCATCTTCATGACCGGCGGCTTCTTCCTGGGCCCCAACGACTTCTACGAGCGCCTGCGCAGCATGCCGCCGCAGGAGCTGGCGAAGATCGACATGACGCGCATCGATTTCATCAACCAGCTCTACAGCGCGTCGGGGCAAGGCAGCCTGAAGCGGGCCCAGCGGGTCAAGGGCCGCTTCATGAACACCACGATGATGGTCACGCTGCTGGGCGCGGCGGTCAGCGATGCGCTGGAGGACGGCCGGGTCGTCTCGGGCGTCGGCGGGCAGTACAACTTCGTCGCGATGGCCCACGCGCTGCCCGATGCGCGCTCGATCCTGATGCTGCGCTCGACCCACGAGCACAAGGACGGCCCGCGCAGCAGCATCGTCTGGAACTACGGCAACACGACGATCCCGCGCCACCTGCGCGACATCGTGATCACCGAGTATGGCGTCGCCGACCTGCGCGGCCAGGCCGACGGCGAGGTCGTGCGGCGGCTGATCGCGGTGGCCGACAGCCGCTTCCAGGACGATCTGGTGCGCGAGGCCCAGGCCCACGGCAAGCTGCCGGCCGGCTATGTGCTGCCCGATCGCTACCGCCAGAACCTGCCCGCCGCGCTGGACGCCAAGCTGCACCCCTGGAGCCAGGCCGGGCTGTTGCCGGCCTTCCCGTTCGGCACCGACATGACCGCCGACGAGCTGCACATCGTCACCGCGCTGAAGCGCCTGAAGCGCGCCACCTCGCACCCGGTCGAGCTGGTGACGATGGCCGTCAAGAGCCTCTGGGAGGGCAAGGAGGCACCCGCGCCCTACCTCGAAAGGCTGGGGCTGGACGACGCGACCAGCTTCAAGACGATGTTCATCCGCCGCCTGTTCGCGGGTAACCTGTGACCCCCTGCGACCCGGGAAGGCACTGAATGGCCCAATCCACGACGATCGAGACCCTGCAGCGCGACGTGGTCGTGATCGGCGGCGGCGGCGCCGGGCTGCGCGCGGCGATCGCCGCGGTGCAGGCCGACGCCGGCGTCAGCGTCGCGCTGGTCTCCAAGGTGGTGCCGATGCGCAGCCACACGGTGGCCGCCGAGGGCGGCGCCGCCGGCGTGGTGCGCGACGACGATTCGCTGGCGCTGCACTTCGACGACACCGTCTCGGGCGGCGACTGGCTCTGCGACCAGGACGCGGTGCAGTACTTCGTCGAGCACTGCGCCGAGGAGATGGTGCAGCTCGAGCACTGGGGCTGCCCCTGGAGCCGCAAGGACGACGGCCGCATCAACGTGCGCTTCTTCGGCGGCATGAAGGTGCAGCGCACCTGGTTCGCCGCCGACAAGAGCGGCTTCCACATCCTGCACACGCTGTTCCAGACCTCGCTGCAGTACCCGCGCATCGAGCGCTTCGACGAGTACTTCGTCGCCGAATTGCTGGTCGAGGACGGCCGCGTGCGCGGCGTGCTGGCGATCGAGATCGCCAGCGGCAAGCTGGTGGCGATCGAATGCAAGGCGGTGGTGATGGCCACCGGCGGCGCCGGCCGCGCCTACCGGCAGAACACCAACGCCGGCATCGTCACCGGCGATGGCATGGGCCTGGCCTTCCGCCAGGGCGCCCTGCTGCGCGACATGGAGTTCGTGCAGTACCACCCGACCGCGCTGCCCGGCACCGGCATCCTGATCACCGAGGGCTGCCGCGGCGAAGGCGGCATCCTGACCAACAGGCACGGCTACCGCTACCTGCAGGACTACGGCCTGGGCCCGCTGGACCCCTGGCCGCGGCCGAAGGCGATGGAACTCGGCCCGCGCGACCGCCTGTCGCAGGCCTTCTGGCACGAGGAACAGAAGGGCAACACGATCGCCACGCCGCTGGGCAGCGCGGTGAACCTGGACCTGCGCCACCTGGGCGCGCAGAAGATCCACGAGCGGCTGCCGCTGATCGCCGAGGTGGCGCAGACCTTCATGGGCATCGACCCGGTGACGGCGCCGATCCCGGTGCGCCCGGCGGTGCACTACACGATGGGCGGCATTGCCAGCGACCGCAGCACCGCGACGACGCTGTCGGGGCTCTACGTGGCCGGCGAATGCTCGAGCGTCGGCATCCACGGCGCCAACCGGCTGGGCTCGAACTCGCTGTCCGAGATCGTCGTCTTCGGCAAGGTCGCCGGTGCCGCTGCCGCCGCGCACGCGCGCAGCGTGGCCGACGCGCCGGGCGACGGCGTGCGCCGCCGGGCCGAGGCCGCCGCGGCGCGGCTGCTGGCGCTGCTGGATGTCGAGACCGGCGAGCGCGTGGCGACGCTGCGCGACGCAATGGGCGACGCGATGGAGGCCGGTGTCGGCATCTACCGCAGCGCCGCCGGCATGCAGCAGGCCTGCGACACGCTGGCCGAACTGCGCGAGCGCTGGCGCCGCGGCGTGCGGCTGGACGACCGCCGCCGCGCCTTCAACACGGAATGGCTGTCGACGATCGAGCTGGGCTTCACGCTCGAGGTGGCGCAGGCGATGGCCCATTCAGCCCTGGCGCGGCGCGAATCGCGCGGCGCCCATGTGCGGCTGGACGGCTTCGCCAGCCGCGATGACGAGCATTTCCTGCAGCACTCGCTGGCCCGCTACACCGGCGACGGCGCGCCGGTCATCAGCCACGCACCGGTGAACATCACGACCTCGCCGCCGCGCACGCGCAGCTACGGCGGCGAAGGCAAGAAGGCGGAGATGACATGAACGACGCGACCGGCGGGCGGACCGTCCGCATCGAGGCCCTGCGCTACCACCCCGACGCCGACACCCGGCCGCGCTGGCAGACCTACGAGGTGCCCTTCCGCGACGACCTGTCGGTGCTGCAGGGCCTGCAGTACATCAAGGACCATCTCGACGGCAGCCTGACCTTCCGCTGGTCGTGCCGGATGGCGATCTGCGGCAGCTGCGGGATGATGGTCAACGGCGTGCCGCAGCTGGCCTGCCACAGCTTCCTGCGCGACTACCTGCCCGGGCCGGTGCGCGTCGAGCCGCTGGACCACTTCCCGGTGGTGCACGACCTGGTGATCGACCAGAGCGAGTTCCTGAACAAGCTCGAGTCGGTCAAGCCCTGGCTGATGCCGGCCACCGAGCGCACGCTGTCGGCCGGCGCCTACAACCAGACGCCGGCGCAGATGGCCAAGTACCACGCCTACTCGCAGTGCATCAACTGCCTGCTGTGCTACGCGGCCTGCCCGCAGGTCGCGCTGAAGCCCGGCTTCGCCGGCCCGGCGGCGCTGGCGCTGATGCACCGCTACAACGCCGATTCGCGCGACCAGGGCTGGGCCGCCCGCGCCGAGGCGGCCAACGCCGACGACGGCGTCTGGGGCTGCACCTATGTCGGCGAATGCAGCGAAGTCTGCCCGAAGGCGGTCGACCCGGCGCACGCGATCAACCAGAACAAGGCCAACAGCGCGCTCGACTTCTTCGGCCTGCGCAAGCTGCTGACCCCCGGCGGAGGGACCAAGTGATGGGACGCCACCAACCGGTTGCCAGGACCTACCGGCCGCCGCGCCGGGTCGACTGGGGCAAGAGCGTGCACCGGCGGCGGTACATGATGCGCGAGCTGACCTCGGTGTTCCTGATCGCCTACGCGCTGGTGCTGCTGTTCGGCCTGTGGCGGCTGTCGCAGGGCGAGGCGGCATTCGAGGCCTGGCGCTCGGCGCTGGGCCACCCGCTGGCGATCTTCGGCCACGCGCTGGTCTTCGTCGCGGCGCTATACCACACCCGCAGCTGGTTCGAGGTGATGCCGCGCACGCTGCCCGACAGCGGGCTGAAGCCCGAGCGCATCACCCGCGCCGGCTGGACCGCCGCGGCGGTCGCGTCGCTGCTGGTGCTGACCTTCGTCGTCGTGGGAGGCATGTGATGAAGCGCTCGGTCGAACCCGTCACCTGGCTGCTGTTCGGCGCCGGCGGCATGCTCTCGGCGCTGATCGCGCCGGTACTGGTGCTCATCACCGGCCTGCTGGTGCCGCTGGGTGTGCTGCCCGGGCACATCATGAGCTACCCGCGCATGCTGGCCCTCGCCCAGCACCCGCTGGGCAAGCTGCTGCTGCTGGCGGTGATCTCGCTGTTCCTGTTCCACGGCTGCCACCGCGTCGTGACCACGCTGCACGACTACGGCCTGCGCGGCGGGCATGCGGCGATGGCGCTGTTCTTCGGCGCCGCAGCGTTGCTGACGCTGCTGGCCGCCGGCCTGCTGATCGCGATCGGCTTCTGACCCCGGGCCGCTCCACCGGATCGACGAAGGCTTAGGGGTGGGTGGCTTTCAAAAGCGCCGCGCACGGTGTAACGTGTTGCGTTCAGCGGCCTTTCGGGCCCGGGAGTCGATGATGGACAGCCACACCTTGCTATCGGATCGCCTGCCGCCGCGCGCCGACGCGTCGGCCAGCGCCGTGGAAGAACAGCGCCGCGAACTGCAGGCCCGCATCGACGCGCTGCAGCAGGCCGGCCTGCTGCCGGCGCAGCCGGTCGGCGATCCGGCGGCCAGCATCGTCCAGTGGACCAACTGGTCGAACGGTTGACGATGCCGCGCGGCCGGCGGCTGCGCGCCGTATGCCGCGCAGCCTGCCGCGCAGCCTGCCGCGCTGAAGGCTGACCCGACGGGGCATGCCGACGGTCGCCACGGTTCGCTGGACCGACCGCCGTGCCGGCGGTCGAGCCGATGCCCCCGTCGCTTTCGACCCGGCCGATTTCCAGCCCGGTCTGGCGACGCGGCTGCTGGTGCTGCAGCCGACGCCGTTCTGCAACATCCGTTGCGACTACTGCTACCTGCCCGACCGCGACGACAAGTCGCGCATGGCGCCGGCGATCGCCCGCCTGGCGGTGCGGCGGCTGGCCGAAGACGGCCTGCTCGGTGACCGGCTGACCGTGATCTGGCATGCCGGCGAGCCGCTGGCGATGCCGCTCGGCTTCTACGATGAGGCGATCGCCGCGATCGGCGAGGCGGCCGGCGCGCATTGCGCCGTGACCCACGCGCTGCAGACCAACGCGATGCTGATCGACGACGACTGGTGCAGGCTGTTCCTGCGCCACGGTGTGCGCGTGGGCGTCAGCCTTGACGGCCCGGCCTTCCTGCACGATGCGCACCGCCTGAGCCGCCGCGGCCACGGCACCCACGCCCGCGCGATGAGGGGTGTCGAGCGCTTGCGCGCCCATGGCATCGCGTTCCATGCGATCGCCGTCGTCACCGCGCAGGCCTTGGCGCATGCCGACGCCGTCGCCGACTTCTTCGAGGCGCTGGGCGCCACCGAGCTCGGCTGCAACTTCGACGAGGCCGAGGGCAGCCATGGCGAGTCCAGCGTCGCGGGCCGCGAAGACAGCCACCTCGCCTTCCTCGCCCGGCTGTTCGAGCGGGCTGTGGCCGGCGGCGGACGACTGCAAGTGCGCGAGCGCAGCCAGGCGCTGCGCCGGCTGGCCGGCGGCATGCCGCCGCTGCGCTGGCGCGGCATCGATTATCCCGACAATGCCCAGGTGCAACCCTTCGCGATCGTCAACGTCGCCTGGAACGGCGACTTCGGCAGCTTCTCGCCCGAACTGCTCGGCTTCACGGCGCCCGGGCATGGCAGCTTCACGCTCGGCAACCTGACGCAGACCGGCTATCTCGACAGCGCCCGCGGCGAGCCCTTCGAGCGCTTGTGGGCGGCGATCCGCCGCGGCACCGAGGCCTGCCGCCGGACCTGCCGGTACTTCGATTTCTGCGGCGGCGGCGCGCCGGTCAACAAGCTGTGCGAGAACGGCGACCTGGCCAGCGCCGAGACGCTGTACTGCCGCAGCATGGTCCAGCGGCCGATCGAGCTGGTGCTGGCACGGGCCGAAGCGGCTGCGCCGGGCCGACTGCAGCGACAGGCCTGAGCGATGTGCGCCGCCGAAGTCCGCAACGTCTTCATCAGCAGCACCACCCGCGACCTCTGGCAGTACCGCGAGGTCGCGACGGAGGTGCTGCGTTCGGTCAGCGACACCTTCACCGGCCGGTTCATCCTGGCGCCGGTGTCGATGGACAACCAGTCGCAGACCGGCGACCCGACCACGCCGCTGGACGAGAGCCGAGCCTGGGTGCGCGATCGCTGCGACTGGGTGGTGCTGATCGTGGCCTGGAACTATGGCTTCGTGCCCGACGGCCAGACCTGCAGCGTGACCGAGAACGAGTACGAGCAAGCCCTCGCCTCGAACAAGCCCTGCTTCAAGTTCGTGCCGGGCGAGTTGAGCGATGCGCCCAAGGACCAGTACCGCGCGCTCGAGCGCAGCGTCGAGACGGTCAATCTCGTCGATTGGCGGGGGCCGCCCGACAACCCCGACCGGCCCGAGGGGCTGGCCCGCTTCAAGCAGAAGCTGCGCGGTGATCTGGCTGCGCTCTTCTGCGACATCCAGGACTTTCGCGCCAAGCTGCAGCGCGCGCTGAGCCAGCGCATCATCAGCGAGCTGTTCCAGACGCTGGGACCGGAGATCGTCGACCTGGGCCTGCAGCCGCCGCTGCAGGCCTGCATCCATGAGGTCAAGCTGCTGGCCCGGCTCAAGCGCATGCACGACTCGCTGCACCGCATCCGGCAGTTCGGCGTGCGCACCTGGCGCGAGGAACTGGTGGCCGATTGGCCCGACGACGGCGAGCCGTCGCGGGCCGCCGAACGGAAGTACAACCGGGGCCTGTCCGAGACCCTGGAGCAGCGCGGCACCCTCAAGGGCCTGGCGCAGGACCTGCCGCCCGAGGTGAAGTCCGCGCTGCCGATGGATGAGCTGCTGGGCCACGAGTTTCTCGACGTGCCCGATTGCGGCAAGGAGGCCTTCGTCGACTCGGTCCTGGACTTCGCGACGTACGTGCAGTTGCTGTTCACCGGCTGCGACGACCAGATGAAGGCCAGCGCCAAGCGGCTGCGCGCGAACTACGACCACCTGGCCGGGATCACCCTCGGCGTGCTGGACCGCCGGCAGATCCCGCCCGACCGGGAGACCGCATTGCGTGCCGAACTGCAGCGATCGATCGAGCACCAGAACAGGCTGCAGGGCGCGCTGTCCAACCACAACGACTGGCAGGCCGTGCACGATGACTTCGAACGCATCGACGACAGCATCGAGGACCAGCCGCCGGGCGAGGACGACCGGGCGCGCGATCGGCGGCTCAACAAGTTCAGGCGCAGCGTCGCTGCGCTGCTCGTCTCGAAGGGCTCGGGCGTGCGAGACCTGTTGGGCGCGGCGACGACCATGGCCCTGCAGGACACGCACGGTCGGCTGGGCCCATGGCCCGAGCTGATCCTGAAGGTCGGCACCGACCTGGACGCCTTCCTCCAGACGCCCGATGTGGAGCGCTACGAGACGATGCGCAAGGACTTCGACGACCTGTTCTTCCAGATCGACGAAGAAACCCTGGCGGTGGTCGTGAGCGCGGAAGACCGCGTTCGGGCGATCGAGCTGGGCCTGCAGGGCAAGGGCCTGAACACCGCGCCCGGCAGCCCGTAGAACAAGGGCACCGACATGTCGATGACCAACATGACCACCCTGGCCGACCAGGGTGAAGCGCTGGAGGAGCGTTTCAGGCAATGCTCCGCCGACGTCCGGGCGCCCGAGTTCGGCGCCGTCGTGGCCGATCTGCACGACTGGCTGGCGCGCTGCATAGCCCACGGCCGCTTCCTGCCGCCGGGGTCCCCCGACCGGCGCAGCCTGCAAGGCCAGGTGAACTTCTGGACATCCAAGCTGCGCCAGCTCGGACGTTCCTTCGATGGCAACGACCGCATCGAGCCGTTCGACCCCAATGCGGGGAACGTGCTGCCCGACGAGCTGTTCCCGTACCACGGCCTGCTCGCCGCCACCGGCAGCGGCGGCAAGTTGTTCGCCGGTCGCGACGAGCAGGTCAAGGAGTACTCGGACCACATCGACGGCCACCCGGCGCTGCTGATCCAGAGCGAATCGGGCGGCGGCAAGTCGTCGGTGGCGATGGCCGGCGTGCTGCCCGAGCTGCGGCGCCGCCACCCCGACTGGCTGGTGCTGGACCGCGTGACCCCCGGCACCCAGCCGGCCGACACGCTGCGCGAGGCGCTGGGCGGCCTGCTGTCGCTGGCCGGCGTCGAGGCGCGATCGGTGCAGGCGGCGCTGGCCGGCCGGACCGTGCTGGTCTACGTCGACCAGCTCGAAGAGCTGCTGACGATGTGCACCGACGTGCAGCAGCAGCAGGCCTTCAGCGACCTGCTGGCCGACCTGGCCGACGCCGGCGTGCTGCGCCTGCTGGCGACGATGCGGGTCGACCATTACGAGCGGCTGGCCCATTCGGCGACCTGCCACCGGCTCTACGCCTTGCTGACCCGCGACGGCTCGGTCAAGACCCTGCCGCCGATGAGCCTGGCGCAGATCCGCAGCGTGATCCTCCAGCCTGCCGAGGCGATCGGCCTGCGCTTCGTGCCGGCCTCGATCGTCGAGACGCTGGCCAGCGAGACCGCCAACGCGCCCAGCGGCCTGCCGCTGCTGCAGTTCGCGCTGCAGCGGCTGTGGGACGAGCGGCCGCGGCTGGACGGCAGGCCCGACGGACCGCGGCTGGACATGATCACCGCCGAGAGCTTCGCCAGGCTGCCGACGGTGAGCAGCGCGCTGGGCCGGGTCGCCGACGTCTACTACGCCGAGATGGAGGCCCAGGGCCTGGTCAAGGCCTGCCGCCGGCTGATGCTCGAGCTGACGGTGATCGACGAGCGTCTGGAAGTGCCGCTGCGCCGCCGGCGCGCGCAGTCGGAGGTGCTCGGGGCCCTGGTCAGTGCCGAGCTCGCGCGCCCCGAGCAGGCTCGGGTGCTGGTCGACGGCCTGGTCGAGCGCCGGCTGCTGGTGCGCACCGGCGAAGGCGACGCGCAGCAGATCGAGGTGGCGCACGAGGCGCTGTTCCGCTACTGGGGGCGCTTCCAGGACTGGATCAACGACGACGATGTCCGCGCCACGCTGCGCGAGACCCGCCACATCAGCCGCGACGCGCTGCGCTGGGACCAGTCCGGCCGCAAGGCCGACCACCTGACGCTGAAGGGCGATCCGCTCGAACGCGCATTGCGCCATCTCGAGGCCCATTGGCTCGAGCCGCTGGCGGCCAGCTATGTGCGCGCCTGCCGCCAGGTCATCGTCGATGCCGAGAACCAGCGCTTGCAGGTCCTGGCGGCTGCCGAAGCGGCCCGCGAACAGGCCCGGCGCGACAAGTCGCGGTTCATCCGCCTGCGGCTCTGGGGCTCGACCTTCGTGACCGTGCTGATCGCCGGCGTCTGCCTGTTCCTGTGGACGCGCTACCAGCAGCTGCTGCTGCGCAACACCACGGCGATCGCCTACGTGCTGCCGCAGCTGCCCCCGGCCAAGGCGCTGGATCTGGCCTACACGCTGGACAGCAAGCGCAACTCGCCCGAATCGCGCGCCTCGCTGGCGCATGCGATCAGCCAGGTCGGCAACGCCACCCTGGTGGGTCGGCGCGAAGACGGC
Organism: Burkholderiaceae bacterium; assembly: GCA_016790515.1. Taxonomy (GTDB): domain Bacteria; phylum Pseudomonadota; class Gammaproteobacteria; order Burkholderiales; family Burkholderiaceae_C; genus Pseudaquabacterium. The sequence goes on from JAEUOY010000162.1 coordinate 18,004, forward strand.
GAAGCCGGCTTCACCTACAGCGGCCAGGCGACGGTCCAGCTCGTCGCCACGTCGCAGGCTGGCGGCAAGGAGGATCACGCGCTGGTGCGCGTGATGGGCCCCGGACTGGAAGACCTCGCGAGCGCAGTGACGGTGCCCCTGGGCCTGAAGAAGGACGAATCGCTGGCTTCGCTGGACGTCGGACCGCCGATGGCCCGCGACGAGAAGCTGGCCGTGGCCGAAGGCGACCGGCTGGCGGTGGCCAGCGTGCTGGCCACCGAGGGCGAGCGCAGGGTCCTGCGCGCGATGCGCATCTTCCGCGTCGGCAAGGCACCGACGGCCGCGCTGGTGGGCGAGCTGCCGTTCCCGGTCGAACCGCGACCGACCCAGGCGGCGTCGGAGATCGCCTTCGAGCCCGGCGGCCGGTCCCTGGCCGTCTCGGCCCGGCTGCGCGTGCCCAAAGGCCTGGGCGGCGACCAGATCTGGACCCAGATCCTGCAGTGGACGCTGGGCGGGCCGGCGAGCGCCGATCGCCTGAAGGATCCCGACCAGGCGATCACCGCACTGGCGTTCAGCCAGGCGCCCAGCCCGGTGCTGATGAAGGGACGCGCCGACGGCCGGGTCGACTGCGAGAACCTGGGCTACACCGAATCACCCGACGAGGGCCAGCCGAGCGACAGGAAGTCGCTGCGGGTGGTCAAGCTGAAGTTCGGCGACGCCACCCAGTTCGCCGCGGTGCACGAGGACAACAGCATCACGGTCGGCGATTGCGGCACGCGGCGGGTCCAGAAGGTGGAACTCGAGGGACCCGACCGGCCCGAGCAGCTGGCGGTGTGGTCCGTGGCCGCTGCCGCCACCGATCCGCAGAAGCCGCCGCAGCGCTGGCTGTCGCTGAGCTACCTGCTGAAGGGCAAGCTGGTCTGCCAGAGCTTCGACCTGGCCGACGGCTCGGAACAGAAATGTCCCGGCGATGGTCAGTCGGCGCGCGGCGCAGTGCCGGCGGTCGACGCGAACGGCCAGTTGCTCGGCTACCGCGCCCTGGTCGGCGCCGAGCCGCTGATGAGCTTCAAGCGGACCCGGCCGGCGGCCGACGCGGCCGCCAAGGACACGGCGCGGGGCGCGCCGGTGGCCACGCTGGAGCCCGGCCAGCTGGGGCAGTCGCTGGCGGCGTCGCCGAACGGCACCCACCGGCTGAAGATCGAACGGCAACCGGGCCGGGACAAGACGACCATGGTCTTCAGGACCGCCGAAGACGGCACGGCGCGCAACGGTTCGGCCGGCGGCATGGCGGCGATCCTCGACCCGCAGTGGGCGGCCGTCAACGACCAGGGCGTGGCCGTGGTGCTGAGTTCCCGGCGGCTCGAGCCGCGGCACCAGTTGTCGATGTTCGGGCCGGACGACCGCCTGCTGGGCAGCGTCCCGACCTTTCCGGACGCGGCCTGCCTCGGCTTGTCGCCCGACGGCAGCCAGCTGATCGTCGCCAGCGAGACCGGCCAGTTCAAGCGCCTGGCGATGAATGCCGAGCCCTCCGCCGACGCCCCGGCCAGCCCCGGGTTCGAGAGCGGCGCATTGCGCGACCCGGTCACCGCCTGCGCGACCGGCAATCGCGGCCGCTCGGATGCCGTCATCGTGATGGCCACCGCCTCCGGCAAGGTCCACCGCCACGACCCCGAGACCGGGACCTGGCGGGCGATGAGCAGGCTGGACCCGTTCCAGCTGGGTGGACCGGCGCTGGACGTGTCGATCGACGGCGCTTCGCGATTCATCGCGGTCGTCAGCACACGCCGGGCCGCGGCCTGCCTCGACGGCAACGACGGGCACCTGCTGCGCATCTGGGACCTGCGGCTGAAGCTGCCCGAGTACCCGGTGGCCAGCGCCTGCATCGATGTTCCGCTGCGCTCGATCGGGCCGCTGACCCGGTCGGCCCAAGGGAGCGGCTGGGTGCTGCCGATGTACCTGCAGCCGGGCGCCAACGCCGCCGGCGATGTCGTCGCCCGGCGTGATTTCGCCTGCCTGGCCTGCGACGTCGGCAAGTCTTCCTCGGCCACCGACAGCGGCATCCGGCAGCGGGCCGAGAGCCTGGGCGCCACGCGCGTGGACGACGACGAGTTGCAGGAGGTCTACGGCATCGCGCCGTGACCGGGCGGCAGCCGGGCCGCCGCTCAGTGCGCGCCGCCGGCGTCGGACGGCGCGGCCGGCACCCGCGGCGGCCGCCGGGTGAACCAGATCAATGCGATCAGCGCGATGAAGATCATCGCCGACGCGAGGAAGATGTCGTCGGCGGCGCGGGTGTAGGCCTGCTGGTCGATCATGCGCGTGATCTGCGCCAGCGCGGCGGGCTCGGACAGGCCGGCGCCGGTCAGCGCCTGCATCGCGCTGGCCAGCGCCGGTTTGCCCTGCCCCAGCGATTCGCTCAGGTGGGCATGGTGCATCTGCGCGCGGCTCTCCCACAGCGTGGTGGTGATCGAGGTGCCCATCGCGCCGGCGGTGATGCGCAGGAAGGTCGACAGCCCGGCGGCGGCCGGCAGCCGCTGCGGCGCCACGCCGGCGAAGCTGATCGTCGTCAGCGGGATGAAGAACATCGCCAGCGCCGCGCCCTGCAGCACGGTGGGGATCAGGATGTGGAACAGGTCGGTCTGCGGCGTGAAGCCCGAGCGCAGCCACATCACGGCGCTGAAGATCAGGTAGGCGGTGGTGGCGATCCAGCGCGGGTCCCACAGCCCGACCTGGCGGCCGACCAGCGGCGTCAGCAGGATCGCCAGGAAGCCGACCGGCGCCAGCGCCATGCCGGCCTGGGTCGCGGTGTAGCCCATCCACTGCTGCAGCCACAGCGGCAGCAGCACGACGTTGCCGCAGAACAGCCCGTAGCCGACCGCGACGGCCAGCACGCCGACGGCGAAGTTGCGGCTGGCGAACAGCCGCAGGTCGACCACCGGGTGCGCGTCGGTCAGCTCCCAGGCCAGGAAGACGACGAAGCCGACCGCCGACAACACCGCCAGCACGACGATCTGGCTCGAAGCGAACCAGTCCTGCTCCTTGCCCATGTCGAGCATCAGCTGCAGCGCGCCGACCCACAGCACCAGCAGCGCCAGCCCGACATGGTCGATCGGCAGCTTGCGCACCGGCGTCTCGCGGCGGTGGTAGATGCTCCAGGTCATGAACGCGGCCAGGCAGCCCACCGGCAGGTTGATGTAGAAGATCCACGGCCAGCTGAAGTTGTCGGTGATCCAGCCGCCCAGCAGCGGCCCGACCACCGGTGCCACCAGCGTCGTCATGCCCCAGAAGGCAAGCGCCTTGCCGGTCTGGTTGCGCGGATAGCTGGCCATCAGCAGGGTCTGCGACAGCGGCATCAGCGGCCCGGCGACGAAGCCCTGCAGCACCCGGGCGGCGACCAGCATCTCCAGCGAGGTGGCCAGCCCGCACAGCATCGAGGCCAGCACGAACAGCAGCACGCTGGCGGTGAACAGCCGCACCGCGCCGAAGCGCTGCGTCAGCCAGCCGGTCAGCGGCAGCGCGATCGCGTTGGCGACGCCGAAGCTGGTGATGACCCAGGTGCCCTGCGCCGGGCTGACCCCCAGGTTGCCGGCGATCGACGGGATCGAGACGTTGGCGATCGACGAATCGAGCACGTTCATGAAGGTCGCCAGCGACACCGCCAGCGTGCCCAGCATGCGCGCGCCGCCCTGCAGCGGCGGGTGCTCGGCCGGCGCCGCGGCGGGGGCGGCCATCAGCGCAGGCGGGCGGCAGCCGCGGCCCGGGCCGGCACGGCGGCGGCGCTGCCGCCCTGAGACCCGCCGTGGGCCCGGATCACCCGGGCCACCTCGGCATCGGCGGCGCCGGCCAGCCCGTCGAAGACCCGGGTCTGGGCCAGCGGCTGGCTGCGCGGCGCCTCGGCCAGGGTCCTGCCGCGGCTGTCGGAGACGTCGACCGACACCTCCATCGACAGCCCGACGCGCAGCGGGTGGGCCGCCAGGTCCTGCGGATCGAGCGCGATGCGCACCGGCACGCGCTGCACGATCTTGATCCAGTTGCCGGTGGCGTTCTGCGCCGGCAGCAGCGCGAAGGCCGCGCCGGTGCCCGCGCCCAGGCCGCTGACGCTGCCGCGGTACTTCACCTTGCGGCCGTAGACGTCGGCGGTCAGCGTGGCCGGCTGGCCGATGCGCAGCGCGCCGAGCTGGGGCTCCTTGAAGTTGGCGTCGACCCACAGCTGGTCGAGCGCCACCACCGACATCAGCGGCGCCCCGGCGGCCACGCGCTGGCCGATCTGCACGCTGCGGCGGGCCACCACGCCGTCCAGCGGTGCCGGCAGCTCGCTGCGCCCGAGCGCGATCCAGGCCTCGCGCAGGCGCGCCGCGGCGCGCTGCACGCTGGGGTGGTCGGCCACGCCGGTGCCGTCGGTCAGGCTCTGGTTGGCCACCAGCGCCTCGCGTGCCGCCGCCAGCGCCGATTGCGCCGCGGCCTGCGCGCTGCGCGCGGTGGCCAGCTGGGCGCTGGCATGGGCCAGGTCCTCCTTGCCGACCGCACCGCCGGCCAGCAGCGGGGCGCGGCGGTTCACGTCGTCGGCGGCACGCTCGACCTCGCCCTGCGCGCGGACCAGCTCGGCCTCGCGCAGCGCCACCTGCGCGGCCAGCGTCGCGTTGCTGGCGACCAGGTTGCGCACCTCGCGCACCGTCTGCCCCAGCTGGGCCTCGGCCTGGGCCAGGGCCAGCCTGGCATCGGCCGGGTCCAGCCGCACCAGCGGCTGGCCGGCCTTCACGACGTCGGTGTCGTCGGCGAGGATCGCGACCACGGTGCCGGCGACCTGCGGCGTGATCTGCACCACGTTGCCCTGCACGTAGGCGTTGTCGGTGGTTTCGACGTGGCGCAGCAGCAGCGCCCAGTACAGCGCGTAGCCGGCGCCGCCCAGCAGCAGCAGCGCGGCGATCGAGGTCAGCGCCTTGCGGCGGGTGGCGGGGCGCGCGACCGGCGGCGGTACGGCGGGCGCGGCGGGGACCTGTGACGTGGTGGACATGACGGGTGTCTCGCGGTGTTCCGGTCGGAGCTGCGGGTCGCCGGGCGTTCAGCGCGAGGCCAGCGCCGGCGTGTCGTCACGCCAGCCGCCGCCCAGCGCGCGCATCAGCGCGACCTGGGTGTCGAGCGCGCGGGCCTTCAGCTCGACGGTGCCGGCACGCTGGGCCAGCACCGCGCTCTCGGCGGCCAGCACCGTCAGGTAGCCGGTCAGCCCGGCCTCGTGGCGCTGGGTGGCCAGGCGCCAGGCGCTCTCGGCGGCGGCGGCGGCTTCGCGCTGCTGGACCTGCTGGCGCTGCAGCGCCAGCAGCAGCGCGCCGGCATCGGCCACCTCGCGGGCGGCGTCGAGCACGGTGGTGTTGTAGCTGGCGACCGCGGCGTCGGCCTCGGCGGCGCGCACGCCCAGCCGGGCGCGCAGCCAGCCGCCGTCGAACAGCGGCAGCCGCAGCGCGGCGCCGGCCGTGTACTGGCGGCTGCCCAGCTGGAACAGCCGGTCCAGCCCGAGCGCGTTCAGGCCGAACTGGCCGACCAGGTTGATGTCGGGGTAGAAGTCGGCCTGCGCGCCGGCGACCTGGGCCTGCGCCGACTCGACCCGCCAGCGCGCGGCGACCACGTCGGCACGGCGGCCCAGCAGGTCGGCGCCCAGCCGCTCGGGCAAGGGCGCTTGCTGCAGCGGGCCCAGCGCCGGCCGGGCGGATGCCAGCGCCTGCGGCGGCTGGCCGCTCGAGACCGCCAGCGCATGCCGGGCCAGCGCGATCTGGCCGTCCAGCGCCTCGATCTGCGCGCGCGCGTCGGGCACCGGGCCCTGGGCCAGGCGCAGCTCCAGCTCGGTGTCGAGCCCGGCGGCGACGCGGCGGCGGGTCAGCGCCAGCTGGGTCTCGCGCTGCGCCAGCGTCTGCTCGGCCACCGCACGCAGGTCGAGCAGCCGCGCCAGCTCGATCCAGCCACGCGCCAGCCGCGACGACAGCAGCACCCTGGCCGCCTGCAGCTCGGCCGCCGCGGCGCGCTGCTGGCCGAGCGCGGCGTTCAGCGCGGCGGCGTGGCGGCCGAAGAAGTCCAGCTCCCACTGGCCCTCGGCGCGCAGCGTGGCCAGGTT
>JAEUOY010000164.1 GCA_016790515.1 Burkholderiaceae bacterium
ACGCCAGGTATGTGCCAACACATAGAAGGTACAAACGTGCCACTACAAAAGAATCGCCGTGGCGCGGCTAAGTGCTTGATTCCTTTAGGGACGGCGGTCGGAAAACGCTCAGAATGGCCGTTTGGTGTCGAACTTTGGGGGCCGGCGCCGAATCGGGCGGTCACAAGATCGAATTATTGGTTCGCTCAGAAAACGTGCCGGCGATCACTCTGTACCGGAAGCTGGGTTTCGTTGAGGAAGGGCGCCTCAAGCACAGGGTTCGCCTCAGAAGCGGGCGCTACATCGACGACATCACGATGGCTCAGTTCCTTGCGCCCGGTGAAGCCTGACCCATTCGCTGCCTCACAGGAACTTGACACTCGTATGCGCTTCGACGGAATTCTCAGCTCCTGGAACGACGAACGTGGCTTTGGTTATATTGAATCAACACAGGGCGGGGAGCCGATCTTCGTTCATGTTTCTGCGTGGCCAAGGGGTAGCGGCAGGCCACAACTGAATCAGCGCGTATCGTTCGAAGTTGAACTTGGACCCAAGGGAAAGAGGGCGAAAAACGTTCAGTCGATTCGACCGCGGCAAGTCGCCAAGATTTCCGAGCGGGCAGAACGCGCGCAATGGGGTGCAGCCACTCTCTTTGCCATTCCTGCCTTCTTGGTCCTTTACCTAATCATCGCAGTGATATGGAAGACGCCGCTCTGGGTAGCTGGACTGTACATTGCATCGAGCATGGCTACCTTCATCGCATACCTCTCGGACAAGGCGGCCGCAGCCAACGGTTCATGGCGGATACCCGAAAGTACACTTCACGCGCTTTCCGCGTTAGGTGGTTGGCCTGGCGCTCTGCTCGCCCAGCAGTTCCTTCGCCACAAGTCCACAAAACAACGGTTTCGGCAAGTGTTCTGGGGCACGGTGATAGTGAACATCGTTGCGCTGGTTGCGCTAGTTTCGATTCCAGGTCCGATCTTCCGGGGTACGCAGTGAGGCCAACCCTTCGCTCAACCGGACCCATCGCGGCGTGCGGCCAAAGGCCCGCCATTTCATGCGTGTCGATTGCGCCAAGGGGGAACATGGTGCGGACTGCAAGACTACAAGCGGCCTTTGGTGCAGCATTCGGTGCTGCGGGCGCTCGAAGCGTCCTCAGGACGCCTCGAGTCCGGACTCCGCCTTGCCGATCGCCGCGGCGTCTGCCGCGACGTTCTTGCCCCGCGTGCCGCTCATGCGCCGGGGGGCGACGAAGGTCGGCGCCATCAGGCGCACGGTGTGGCCGATGGCCATGAACTGCCGCGCCCGGTGGTGCGCGTCCGAGCAGGCTTCGATGCCGATGGTGCAGGGCGGCAGCTTGGCCAGCAGTTCCAGCAACTGATCGCGCCGCACCACCGGGCGCACCAGGCACGCCTTGCCCGCGCCGTCGACGCTGTGCAGGGCAAACACGTTCTTGGCCAGATCGATGCCGAGAAACACAATGGCCATGGGCGTCTCCTTGCGTCAGGCATTTCGAGGCCGAGGTCTCGCAAACGCATCGTCGGATCTGCCAGGCCAGGCAACCACCGGGATTGCCTCGATGGCTCTGGCCCGCCGGGGGGATGGCCCTTTCATTCGTTAGGCTGCACAGGAATGGACTCGCTCTTCCCCGATAGATGCGCTGGCGCCTTGGTTGGTCTTGCCTGTGGCGATGCGGTTGGCACAAGCGTCGAGTTTGAGCGTCGCGGCACCTTCCCTCGCGTCACCGACATGCTTGGCGGCGGGCCATTCGATCTCGAGCCAGGTCAGTGGACGGATGACACCTCGATGGCACTCTGCCTGGCTGAGAGTCTCTTGGTGAAGGGCGGCTTCGATGCCTATGACCAGATGGCGCGTTACACCAAGTGGTGGCGTGACGGTCACCTGAGTTCGACCGGCGAGTGCTTTGACATCGGCCTGACGGTCAGTGCGGCCATTCGCCGCTTTCTCGAGACCGATGATCCCTTCTCAGGATCAACAAGACCTGACACGGCAGGCAATGGCGCGCTGATGCGCCTGGCGCCTGTTGTCCTGTTCTTCTACCCAGACCTCGAAAAAGTGCAGCACTATGCCGTCGAGTCGTCGCGCACGACACATGCGGCCCCCGAGGCGCTCGATGCGACGCGCCTGCTCGCTCATGTGCTGGGGAACGCACTGGGCGGAAGGCCGAAACCGGCGGTTCTGGACGCCTCTGAGCTTGCCCTTGGATCGCCAAAGTTGGCCAGCCTCACCCGCGGGGACTATCTTGCGAAAGACATTGCAGAGATTCGTGGTTCTGGCTACGCAGTAGCGTCGCTCGAGGCAGCACTGTGGTGCTTTGCCACAACGTCGACCTTCGAATCTGCAGTTCTCGAGGCAGCGAACCTTGGCGACGACGCCGATACCACCGCCGCTATTGTCGGGCAGATCGCTGGTGCGCACTATGGTATCGATGCCATACCAGCGGAGTGGCGGGAGCGGCTGCACATGGGCCAGCAGATCGAACTCATGGCAAGGCAGCTGGCTAGATTCGGCGGTGCGGCCTGACCCTGAATCCATGCCTGCACCGTACGCCGGACACTGCCTCTGCGGGGACATCCACTTCGAGCTGCGGTCGGAGCCCCTGACGCTGTATGCCTGCCATTGCACGGACTGCCAGCGCCGGTCGGCCGGCGCGCTCAGACTCTCGATGTGGGTGGACCGCGCGGCATTGCAGCTCCTGCGCGGCCAGCCAACCATTCGCACGTCGATCCTCGGCTCGGGCAGGCAACGGGTCAGCAAGGCGTGCACACGCTGCGACACCGATCTCTGGACCGAACCACCGGAGAATCCGGCGCTGGCCATCCTGCGGCCCGGCACACTGGTCCGGCACAAGGAGTTTGTTCCGGTGGCTCATCTTTTCGTCAGAAGTGCTCTGCCCTGGTTGACGATCCCGAGCACCGCGGTTCAGTACGAGACCAAACCCGACGATCCGAGAGAACTGGTCCGCCTCTGGCGCAGAGCGGGAAACCCTGGAAACGGACCGGGCACGAGCGCCGGCTGATTCGGACGTTGACACTCCGCAGCGTCCCGGCGGTGCGTCATGCAGGCAGAAAAATCAGGTAGGTGTTTTCTCGGCAAATGCCCCATCTCGAGCAGCCCATCATGGCAGACAATACGATCATTCCCATCAGCACCAATTTCCTGACCAAGGTCGAGCGCCTGTTCAAGGCCGGCGCGATAACGATCTCGGCGGGTTTCATCGGCCTGCTGTGCGTGGTGTATGCCGGGTTTCGAAGCAGCGACACGGATGCCGTCGTCCACGGTACCGGATGTGTTCTGATACTTTCGTCGCTCTCGCTCTTTCTCTATGCCAGCCGTCGTGCGCACGGTGCGACCGAGGCGCTCAGGGTTGATCTGCCGCTCCTGGACGACCTGCAGAGAACGGCGTTTCAGGTCACCGAGATAGCGGATATCACGCAGTCCTTTGCCTTCAAGCACCTGATGCGCGCGCAAAGAACCTTCACCGCGGCCGCACCGATTCTGGAGAAGATACCGATCGTCGGGCCCGCATACAAACGATCGGGTTTCGTGGATTTCAGTGAAATCTCTTCGAGGCTGGCCATGGCAACACTCGAGTCGAACAACAGGATAAGGCTGCTGCAGGACGCCATCAGAAATGCCGACCTCCGGGGCATCCAGGAATACGGCAGGCAACTCGACGCTGCACTGGTGCGCCTGAGAAGCACCCTGAACATCGAAACCGATGCCTGACGCAATCGTCGGCGACATGGCCCAACTCCCAGCCCGGCGCCCGCCCCCCGAACACGCTCACCTGCCCATGAACGCCAAAGAACGCGAGCTTCTGCTTCACACCCTGAAGGCCCGGTTCGAACGGAACATGCACCGCCACAGGGGCCAAACCTGGGATCGCGTCGCGTCGAGACTCAGCGCCTGCGCTGCGGCGTTGAGCGTTCTCGGCCGCATGGAGGACTCTGGCGGAGAGCCGGATGTGACTGGCTTCGACGAATCCACTGGCCGCTGCATCTTCTGCGACTGTTCGGCCGAAAGCCCGACCGGGCGAAGGAGTCTCTGCTTCGATGACCCCGCACTGCTCGCACGCAAGGAGAACAAGCCTGCCGGAAGCGCCGTCGGATCGGCCCAGGCCATGGGCATCAGACTGCTCGACGAGGCACAGTACCGGTCATTGCAGCAACTCGGCGAGTTCGACCTGAAGACCTCCAGCTGGATCGAAACGCCGCAGGACATCCGCGCCCTTGGCGGCGCCCTGTTCTGCGACCGGCGGTACGGCAGGGTGTTCGTCTACCACAATGGCGCGCAGTCGTATTACGCAGCACGCGGCTTCCGCGGCATGTTGCAGGTCTGAGAGCCTGAATACCCCTGGCCCCGACACTCCGCGGGTGCAACCGCGACTGCCGATTGAACTCATGCCGGCCCGAGTTCGACACCAACCGGCCAGGGTCAGGGCCTTCGGCGGGCATTGAACAGGCGCAGTGGGGCCAGCGAACGGAAGGCGCTACATTGAAGCGTCAACCAGGGCGACTCTGAGAGGGCAGCATGCCAGCCTACGTCATCTTCGATGTCGAGATCCGAGACATGAACCAGTATCAGGAGTTCATGAAAGGCGTGAAGCCTGCCGTCGAAGAAGCCGGCGGCAGGTACCTCGCACGCGGCGGTCGACACAAGGTCTACGAAGGCGACTGGGAACCTCGGCGCATCGTTCTGTTCGAGTTTCCGTCCGTGGCTGCATTCGAGTCCTTCTACAACGGCGCGGCCTATCGGGCGCTCAAGCCCGTTCGTGACGCGTGCAGTTCCGCCCGCCTGGTGTCGGTCGAAGGCCTGCCCGCCTAGGCGGAGCGCGGTGCCGCCTCGAGCCCGGCCAGGTCGGCAAGGCGAGGTCCGCTCGGCTCGAACGTCGGGCACCATCCAGGCTCCAGGGGGGTCATCAGTGGGTCGATTCGTCATCGCGGCATTCAAGCCGAAGCCGGGTCAGGAGCAGGCACTTGCAGCTGTGGTTGCCAAGCACTGGCGGGTACTCCGGGAACAAGGTCTCGTTACCGACCGCGTTCGCTACGCCATGCGTGCGAGCGACGGAACGGTGCTGGAGGTGTTCGAGTGGCGTTCCGCGCAAGCCATCGAGCAGGCACATGGCAATCCGGCCGTGCTCGCGCTGTGGTCCGAGTTCGAGGCCGCCTGTGAGTACGTGCCGCTGTCGTCGCTGGCGGAAGCACAGCACCCGTTTCCGGACTTCGAGTCGCTGCCTCCGTGAGCCATGGCTTCCTGGCCGAAGGCCATGGACTCCCGCCCAGTGGTGCGCGCCCGAGCAGGCTGCCATGCCGGTGACGCACGGCGGCAGCCGGGTTCAGCTGCCGGTTGGCGCAGAGGTCGGCTGCTGCATACTCCCGCCTGATCGCCCCAAGGCTCGATCCATGTCCTCCTGCCTCAGGTTCGACGGCGCAGTCAGGCACCAGCCCCTGATCGACAGGTGGTTCGCGTCGCGCAGCCACGAGCTTGCCGCGATTGCACGGGAGTGGTTCTCGGTCATGCGCAGCTGCGGCCCGGACGTCACCGAGCTCCTGCACGACGGACACCCGACCGCGTGCGCCGACGGCGCCGCCTTCGGCTACGTGAATGTCTTCACCTCGCACGTCAACATCGGCTTCTTCCACGGCGCATCGCTGGCGGACCCGGCGCAGCTTCTGCAGGGAACCGGACGAGTCATGCGCCACGTGAAGACAAGGCCAGGTGCGCTGCCTGACGCCCTGGCCTCGAGGGCGCTGGTCGGCGCCGCCTATGACGACATCCAGGCCAGAATCGCTGCACAACGGACGGCTCGAGGCGCGGCGCACACGTAGCGCGGCCCAGCCCGAACGCAGGCGGCACGACGATGAACTTCGGAGGTTTGCATGTCCTCGGTAAAGCGCATTCAGTTCACGACAGTCATCGAAGCGCCTGCGGCGCGGGTCTACGCGCTGATGATCGACCCGCAGTCCTACCGGGACTGGACTTCGGCCTTCGCCGAAGGCTCGCACTACGAGGGCTCCTGGGCCCAGGGCCAGCGCATCCGCTTCCTCTCGCCATCGGGAGACGGCATGTTCGCGGAGATCGCCGAGAACCGACCCGGCGAGTTCATCTCCATCAGGCATCTCGGCTTCATCGCCCAGGGGGTCGAAGACACGGCTAGCGACTCGGCTCGAAGCTGGGCACCGGCCTACGAGAACTACAGCTTCCAGGCCGTCCCGCAGGGAACCCGGCTGGTGATCGACCAGGACGTCACGGCGGACTTCGAGGCCTACATGATGGAGGCTTGGCCCAAGGCCCTGGCGCGGCTCAAGACGCTGTGCGAGGACAGCACAGCCGCCTAGGGGCTTGGGCGCATGGCTGGGCGAGATCGGCAGACCACCGCGGGGCGTCGCACGATGACCGCGGCCCGGCATGGCGACCGGCTCGTCGCCAGCCTGGGCGCACCCGACCGCGCGCTGGCCGACCTGCTGACCGATGAGCCGTTCATGCCGGGCAGCCGTTGACGGCGCCTGCGCGATGTTTCTCCCGACATCGGTCACGTCATGCCGCCTGCGTCCGTGGACGCCGGCGGACAAGCCGGACCTGGTTCGCCATGCGAACAATCGCCATGTCTGGCGCAACCTCACCGATTCCTTTCCTCATCCGTACACCGAGGCGGACGCGGATGACTGGATCGCCATCGCGTGCAAACCGGGCCGCGACCTGCACCTTGCCGTCGAGTTCGCAGGGCAGGTCGCTGGTGGCATCGGCGCCATCGCTGGCCATGGTCTTGCCTGCCAGACCTGCCAGTTCGGGTACTGGCTCGGCGAAGCCCATTGGGGCCGGGGCCTCGCCACTGCCGCGGTCCAGGCCTTCGTGCGGCACGTCGAGGCGCGGCGCTTGTTTGCCAGGCTCGAGGCGCGCGTCTTCGAATGGAATCCCGCATCGATGCGCGTCCTGGAGAAGGCGGGCTTCGTCCGCGAGGGCCTCATGCGGCAGAGCGTGACCAAGGACGGCCAGCTGATCGACAGCGTGATGTATGCCTGCATCGTTGCCCGCACCGCCTGACGCCTGGACCCTGTTCGACACCCCCGTCGGTGTCTGCGGCCTGGCCTGGGACGCGGCCGGCCGGCTGGCGGGATCGCAGTTGCCCGAGGCCGACGCGGCGGCCACGCAATCGCGCATGCGCCTGCGCTTCGGCATGACGATGGCCGACCCGCCGGTCTTCGTGCAGCAGTGGATGGCCCGCCTGCGGGCGGTGATGGCTGGCGCGGGCGACCGGCTGGCCGACATCGCGCTGGCCGACGAGGCCGCGCCCGCCTTCCACCGCCGGGTCTGGGCGCTGGCGCGGCAGATCCCGCCCGGCCACACCCGCAGCTACGGCGAGCTGGCGCTGGCCCTCGGCGGCCCCGCTGCGGCCCGCGCGGTGGGCCAGGCGCTCGGCGCCAACCCGTTCGCACCGTTCGTGCCCTGCCACCGCGTGCTGGCCGCCCGGGGTGCTGCGGGCGGCTTCTCGGCGCCGGGCGGGCGCCATACCAAGCTGCGCCTGCTGCAGCTGGAAGGCGCACGCTTCGAGTGGCAGGCCGACCAGCCAGGCCTGTTCTGATGGCCAGGCCAGGAGTCCCGCGATGATCAGAGTTCACCAGTTCGCGCCGGCTTTCGGCCTGCCCAACGCCAGCCCGTTCTGCATGAAGCTGGAAACCTGGCTGCGCATGGCCGGGCTGGCGTTCGAGCTGGTCAACGACGGCAACGTGCTGAAGGCGCCCAAGGGCAAGCTGCCCTACATCGAGGACGAGGGCAGGGTGGTGGCCGACAGCCACTTCATCATCGAATACTTGAAGACCCGCTACGGCGATCCGCTCGACGCCGACCTGGGCGAGCGCGACCGCGCGCTGGCCACTGCCTTCCAGCGCCTGATCGAGGAGAGCCTGTACTGGGCCGTGGTGCACACCCGCTGGGTGATGGACGAGGGCTGGCAGAAGACCCGCGTGGCCTTCTTCGGCGCGCTGCCGCCGCCGCTGCGCTGGCTGCTGCCGCCGCTGGCCCGGCGAGGCCTGCGCGCCGAGATGCGCGGCCACGGCATGGGCCGGCACAGCGAGGCCGAGATCTTCGCGATCGGCTGCCGCGATGTCGACGCGCTGGCCGATTTCCTCGCCGACAAGCCGTTCATGCTGGGCGAGCAGCCGCGCTCGCTGGACGCGTCGGCGCATGCCTTCCTGGCCAACCTGCTGTGGGCGCCGGTGGATTCGCCGATCCAGCGCCACGCCCGCGCCCGGCCCGAGCTGGAGGCCTATTGCCGGCGCATGAAGGCGCGCTTCTACCCGTGAATCCCGTGCAAGCCGGCGCCCGGCGGCCCGTCGATCAGCGCGCCTGCAGCGCCCGTGCGAACTGGTCGGCCTTGTCGCCGACGATCAGGTGCAGCACGCCGGGCCCGGCCCGCATGAAGGCGCTGGCGCCGGCGACGCCGGCAGCCTTGGCGTCGAAGCGCGAATCGTCGGCCAGCTCGACACGCACCCGGGTGTAGGCCACCGGCACGACCTTGCGCAGGTTGCCGCGCCCGCCCAGCGCCGCCAGCAGCGGCACCGCAGCCTCGGCCACCCAGGGCTCGATCTCGCCCGCGCTCGCCGGCGCGGCGGCAGCCGCCGGCGGCAGGGCGGCGGCGGCGGGCGCAGCGCCCAGTTCGGCGTCGCTGCCGGCCTGCTTCAGGTACTCGTCCATGTCGGTCTTCAGGTTCTCCGAGACGGGCCCGAAGATCGCCTGGATGCCCTGGCCGATGACGACCACGCCGGCCGCGCCCAGCGCCTTCAGCCGCGCCTGGTCGACCCTGGCCGGGTCGGCCACCGACACGCGCAGCCGGGTGATGCAGGCGTCCAGGCTGGCGATGTTGCTGCGCCCGCCGAAGGCCAGCACCAGCTCGCGCGCCTTGCCGAACCGGCCCTCGGCGGCGGCACCTGCGGCTTCGGCGGTCTCGTCCTCGCGCCCGGGCGTCTTCAGGTTCCAGCGCGTGATGACGACGCGGAACACCGCGTAGTAGACCGCCGCGTAGATCGGCCCGACGACGAACACGTACCACGCGTGCTGCGCCTTGCCGCCGATCAGGTTGAACATCAGGAAGTCGATGCCGCCCTGCGAGAACGTGAAGCCCATGTGCATGCCCAGCGTGTTGGCGACGAACTGCGCCGACGCCGCCAGGCAGGCGTGGATGACATAGAGCACCGGGGCCACGAACAGGAACGCGAACTCGATCGGCTCGGTGATGCCGGTGAGGAACGAGGTCAGCGCCGCCGAGACCATCATGCCGCCGACGGCGACCTTGTTCTCGGGCCGGGCGCAGTGCCAGATCGCGATCGCCGCCGCCGGCAGGCCGAACATCTTGAAGAAGAACGCGCCGGCCAGGATGCCGGCGGTGGGGTCGCCGGCGAAGTAGCGGTTGATGTCACCGCTGACCGACTTGCCGGTGGTCGGGTCGACGAAGCTGCCCATCTCGAAGAAGAACGGCACGTTCCAGATGTGGTGCAGGCCGAACGGGATCAGCAGCCGCTCGACGAAGCCGTACACCGTGGCAGCGGTGCGCGGGTCGCTGACCGCGGCCCAGTGCGAGAAGGCCTTGATGCCGTTGCCGATCGGCGGCCAGACGAAGGACAGCAGCACGCCCAGGACGATCGCCGCCACCGCGGTGACGATCGGCACGAAGCGCTTGCCGGCAAAGAAGCCGAGGTAGCTCGGCAGCGAGATCTTGTAGTAGCGGTTGAACAGGAAGGCCGCCAGGCCGCCGGCCAGGATGCCGCCGAAGACCCCGGTCTGGATCGACGGCAGGCCCATGATGGTGTCGGGCTTCAGGCCCATGGACGCGGCCATCACGCCGAGCGTCACCGTCGTCACCAGGTGGCCGATCGTCGCGGCGATGGCGGCCACGCCGTCGTTGTTGGTGAAGCCGAGCGCGACGCCGATCGCGAAGATCAGCGGCAGGTTGCCGAAGATCACGTCGCCGGCGTTCTTCATCAGCGACAGCAGGAAGACCGGGACGTAGCCGTGGAAGTCGGTCGCGCCCAGGCCGAGCAGCAGGCCGGCCACCGGCAGCACCGCCACCGGCAGCATCAACGACTTGCCGATCTTCTGCAGCCCGGCGAATGCTTTCTGGAACATGGTGGGTCTCCTGCCTGTGTCGTTGTCGTGGCTCGGGGTTTCAGTCGGCGAAGGCGGCCAGGCGCTCGCGCACGTCCTGCGTCGTGGCCATCGCCAGTACCTCTTTCGCGAGCGCCTCGCAGTCGCTGCGCGAGACACGCTTGACGGCGGCCTTCACCGCCGCGACCGCCGGCACCGACACCGACAGTTCGTCGACGCCCAGGCCGACCAGCACCGGCACCGCCAGCGCGTCCGACGCGATGCCGCCGCACACGCCGACCCAGCGGCCGTGGCGGTGCGCGCCTTCGACGGTGAGCGCGATCATCTTCAGCACCGCCGGGTGCAGCCCGTCGGCCTGGCGCGCGAGCTTGGGGTGGCCGCGGTCCATTGCCAGCGTGTACTGCGTCAGGTCGTTGGTGCCGATCGAGAAGAAGTCGGCCTCGCGGGCCAGCGCCTCGGCCATCAGCGCGGCCGAAGGCACCTCGACCATCGCGCCGACCTTCGCGACGGCGCCGCTGGCCTGCGCCTCCTGGAGCAGCATCGCCTTTGCGGCGCGGAACTCCTCGACCGAGGCGATCATCGGGAACATCACGTGCAGCTTGCCGTGCGGCGCGGCCTGCAGGATCGCGCGCAGCTGCGTGCGCAGCAGGTCGGGGCGGTCGAAGCCGACGCGGATGCCGCGCAGGCCGAGGAAGGGGTTGTCCTCCTTCGGCAGCGGCAGGTACGACAAGGGCTTGTCGCCGCCGACGTCGAGCGTGCGGATGACCAGCGTGCGTTCGCGCCCGAGCGCCTTCGCGACGGCGATGTACTCGGCCGCCTGCTCGGATTCGCTCGGCATCGTGTCGCGGTCCTCGAACAGGAACTCCGAGCGCAGCAGCCCGACGCCTTCGGCGCCGCGGGCCAGGGCGTCGGCCGCGTCGGCGGCGTTGCGGATGTTGGCGGCCACCTCGACACGGTGGCCGTCGCTGGTGACCGCCGCCGCCGCGGCGGCTGCCTCTTCCTCGGCCCGGCGCGCGGCGAGCCGGGCCATGCGCTCCTCGGCGCGTGCGATGTCGTCGTCGGTCGGATGGCCGTGCAGCACGCCGCGCGTGCCGTCGAGAACGACGCGCTGGCCCTCGGCCAGCTGCAGCACCGCGTCGTCGATGCCGCACACCGCGGGAATGCCCAGCGAGCGCGCCAGGATCGCGACGTGGCTCGTCGCGCCGCCGGTGGTGGTGACGAAGCCGAAGACCTTGGCGCGGTCCATCTGCGCGGTGTCCGACGGCGTCAGTTCCTCGGCGACGAGGATCGAGCCGGCCGGCACGTCCAGCGCCACCGGCTGCACGCCGGCCAGCAGCGACAGCACGCGCCGGCCGACGTCGCGGATGTCGTTGGCGCGCTCGCGCAGCAGCGGGTTGTCGAGCTTCTCGAGCCGCGCCGCGTGGTCGGTGAACGCCTGGCGCCAGGCGAAGCCGGCGCTCTGGCCGGCGCTCATGCCGGCGATCGCGAGGTCGAGCAGGTCGGGGTCGTCGAGCAGCTCATGGTGGGCGGCCAGGATCTGCGCGCGCGGGCTGGCCGCGTGCTGCACGCCGAACACCTCGAGCTGCTGGCGCGCCTGCTTCAGCGCAGCGTCGAACCTGGCGCGCTCGCGCGCCGGGGATTCGCCGGCCTCCTGAACCTCGATCACCTGCGGCCGCAGCTGGACGACATGCCCCACGGCAAGACCCGGGGAGGCCGACACGCCGACCAGCTCGCCCTCGGCCGCGGGTTCGGCGCGCACGGCGGCGGCCGGCATGGCGGCCGGCGGCGGGGCCGGGGCGGCGCCGGGGGTCTCGCCACAGCCTGCGGCCAGCAGCCTGGCCAGCGCCGCCACCGCGTCGGCGGCGTCGGGACCGGCGGCGCGCAGATGCACCACGTCGCCCTGGCGAGTCGACAACCCCATGATCGCGACCACCGACCTGGCATTGACCTCGTCCTCGCCGCGCACGAGCTTGACCTCGGACTTGAATCGCTTGGCCTCGGCGGCCAGCACCGCGGCCGGGCGGGCATGCAGGCCTTGCGGGTTCGGCAGCGACAGCGGCGCGGAGGTCACCGCGGCAGCGCCGCCGGTGGCCACGCCGGGCTGCGCCGCGCCGGCGGCCAGCAGCACGCTCATCAGCGTGTCGCCGGCCGCGACGATGCCGCGGCGCGGCTCGATGGCGGCCACCGCGTCCATGTTGGCGATGACCACCTGCGTCAGCAGGCTGCGGGCCTTGGCGGCCACGGCGTCGACGTCGAAGCGGATCAGCGGCTGGCCGCGCCTGACGCGATCGCCCATCGCGACCAGCGGCGTGAAGCCGTCGCCGCGCAGCATCACGGTGTCGATGCCGATGTGCACCAGCAGCTCGATGCCGCTGTCGGTGCGGATCGTCAGTGCATGGTGCGCGCCGTGCATCTGCACGACCTCGCCGGACACCGGCGCCAGCAGCTCGCCCGAGGTGGGGTCCAGCGACACGCCGTCGCCGACGATCTTCTGCGCGAACACCGGGTCGGGCACCGTGTGCAGCGGCACGATCAGGCCGGCCAGCGGGGCGGAAACGTCGAGCCGTTCAACAGGTGCGAGCATGGGCATCTCCTGCCTCGATGGCCGCCGGGCGAACCGACTGCAGGCCATGGCGGGGACCGACCATCGGGCATGACGCGAGGCCTGTCAATCCCTTCCGTCAACCCCTTGCAACACCGGGCCGGCAGCGTCCGGCCCGGGGCGCCGGGCCTGGGCGCGCAGGCTGGTGCCGTCGCTGCGGATCACTTCGGCGTACCGGTCGAAGCAGGCCTTCTCGCAGCGCGCCAGGCTGCCGCCGCCGTCGTCGTTGCGGTCGACCTGGATGACGCCGTCGCGCTTGCTCGCCTGCGCCGTGCTGGCGCGGACCCGGGTGGCGATGCCGCCGCTCATGAACGGCTGGTGGAGCACCGAGTCGATCTCGTTGACGGTCAGCCAGTACTCGACGCAACTGCCGTAGCGCTGCTGGAAGCCGATCATCTCCCGGCAGAGATGGCGGTTCCCTCGAGCTTCGCGAAGCGCGGCGCGAGACAGGATGGCCCAGGGACGGCAGGACGGCGAGCCGGGCCGGCCATGCCGCGGCGACAGCGGTGATCGGCCGCCGATCATGAGCGCGACGATATGTCTTATGTCCAATCAAAGATCCCGTGGGCCCGGTCCCTGGCCGGTGGCGTCGCGGTCCAGGGTGGCTTGCACTGGCTTTCCAAGCAGAGGATTCTTCGAACGGCGCCGGGCCCGCGGCGTCACTCGATGACGACCTTGGCGGCCTTGACCAGCCTGGCGAACTTCTCGGTCTCGGCCTTGATCTGGGCGGCCATCTGCTCGGCGCTGTTGCCGATCGGCTCGGCGCCGATCTCGCTCATGCGCTTGCGGAACTCGGGCGACTGGATGACCTTGACCATTTCGGTGTTCAGGCGGGCCAGGATGTCCCTGGGCGTAGCGGCCGGCGCGAGCACGCCGAACCAGGTGCCGATGTCGAAACCCTGGAGGCCGGCCTCGTCCAGCGTGGGCACGTCGGGCAGCGCCGTCGAGCGCTTGGCGGTGGTCACGGCCAAGGCGCGCAGCTTGCCGGCCCTGATGTGCTGCAGCACCGGCGTCACGGTGTCGAAGGACATCGTGATCTGACCGCCCAGCAGGTCGGTCGCCAGCGGGCCGCTGCCCTTGTAGGGGACGTGGCTGAAGTCGGTGCCGGTCATGTTCTCGAACTGGGTGCCGATCAGGTGCTGAGCCGTGCCATTGCCGTTGGAGCCGAAGTTGTGCTTGCCGGGCTGGGCCTTCAGCAGCGCGACCAGTTCGGCCACGTTCCTGGCCGGCGTCGTGGCATTGACGACCAGCACGTTGGGCACCAGGGCGATCTCGGTGATCGGCGCCAGGTCCTTCTGGAAGTCGTAGGGGAGCTTCTTGTAGACGCTGGATGCGATCGTGTGGTGCACCGCACCGACCAGCAGTGTGTAGCCGTCCGGCTTGGCCTTGGCCACGTAGTCGGCGCCGAGCGTCGCACCGGCGCCGGGCTTGCTTTCGACGATCACCGGCTGGCCGAGGCTTTGCTGCAGCTTTTCGGCCAGTGCGCGGGCCAGCACGTCGGTGGTGCCGCCGGCGGCGAACGGCACGACCAGGCTGATCGGCTTGCTCGGCCAGGCCTGGGCCATGGCGGCGCTGCTGGCCAGCGTCGCGGCCAGTGCAAGGGCCTGGATGACGTGACGTCGGGTGGCAAGACGATCGAGGGTCATGGTTGTCTCCGGTGGGGCTTCGATGGGCTTCGGTGGGTGACACTCTAGGTGTCGGATGGCACGCCGAATCACCGTCAAAGTGAATTCGGCATTAACCTGGATTCAATATTTCAGGCGCTCTGCGGGTGCTGTTTTTTTGGCGTGTGCAACCAGGTGGCGCGGCCATCTCGAGGCGCGTAGGGCGCCCCGTCCGGCGAACCTGGCCGCCGTGCCAGCCCGGCTTCGATCAGCAGCAGCCGGTCTTGTTTCGCCCTCCGCTCCGACCGGCACAGCGACCCCGACTCGATCTGCGCCGCGGCGGTGCGGACGCCGAGCCGCTTGCGATGCCTTGCCGAAGGATC
Source organism: Burkholderiaceae bacterium (assembly GCA_016790515.1). Lineage (GTDB taxonomy): Bacteria > Pseudomonadota > Gammaproteobacteria > Burkholderiales > Burkholderiaceae_C > Pseudaquabacterium. Next base: position 14,694 of record JAEUOY010000164.1, read on the forward strand.
CCGGTGTTGGTGACGATGAGGTCGTCGCCGACGAGTTGCACCCGGCGGTCGAGTCGGGCCGTGAGCAGCTTCCAGCGATCCGGGTCGGCATCAGGGTCGGCACGAAGTCCACCCGGCCGGTGGGCCCGGGAGCCGTGGCGGTGAAGCTCGCAACGGCCTGGGTATCGAGGTGGGCGACTTCGATGTTCGTGCCGTCGCCGGGACCCAGGTCACCGACGGCGGCGAGACCGAGCACCGGCGCGAAGGTCGCCCGCCCTTAGAAAGCGGTGAGCGTCCAGGCGCCGCCACGGCCGAGCGCCTTCTGGATCTCCCTTCGTGCGATGCCGAGCACGCCGGTCGCGATGGGCAAGCTGGCCTGCACGCCCTACGCGGCCTGGCGCTGCGCGCCGGCGGTCAACAGTTCGCAGACGGCCTGGGTCACCTGCGCCGTCGTGGCGGTGCCGCCCAGGTCACCGGTGTGCAGCCTGGGGTCCGCGGTGACCTGCTCGATCGCACTCATCACCCGCTTCGCGGCCTCGAACTCGCCCAGGTGCTCGAGCAGCATCACGACCGACCAGAAGGTGCCGACCGGATTCGCCAGACCCTTGCCCATGATGTCGAAGGCCGAGCCGTGGATCGGCTCGAACATCGACGGGTAGCGGTGCTCCGGGTCGATGTTGCCGGTGGGGGCGATGCCCAGGCTGCCGGCCAGCGCGGCGGCCAGGTCGCTGAGGATGTCGGCGTGCAGGTTCGTGGCGACGATCGTGTCGAGCGATGCCGGGCGGTTGATCATGCGGGCGGTCGATGCATCGACCAGTTCCTTGTCCCAGGTGACCTCCGGGAACTCCTTCGAAACCTGCAGCGCGATCTCGTCCCACATCACCATCGCGTGGCGCTGGGCGTTGCTCTTGGTGATCACGGTCAGCAGCTTGCGGGGCCGCGACCGGGCCAGCTTGAAGGCGAAGCGCATGATGCGCTCGACGCCGGCGCGGGTCATCATCGACACGTCGGTCGCGGCCTCGATCGGGTGGCCTTGGTGCACCCGGCCGCCGACGCCGGAGTACTCGCCTTCGGAGTTCTCGCGCACGATGACCCAGTTCAGGTCTTCGGGCTTGCAGCGCTTCAGCGGCGCGTCGATGCCGGGCAGGATGCGCGTCGGGCGCACGTTGGCGTACTGGTCGAAGCCCTGGCAGATCTTCAGGCGCAGGCCCCACAGCGTGATGTGGTCGGGGATGTGCGGGTCGCCGGCGCTGCCGAACAGGATCGCGTCCTTGTTGCGGATCGCGTCCAGCCCGTCGGCCGGCATCATCACGCCATGCTCGCGGTAGTAGTCGCCGCCCCAGTCGAAGTTCTCGAACTCGAAGCGGAACATGCTGCTCGTCCTGGCGAGCGCTTCCAGCACCTGCTGGCCGGCGGGGACGACTTCCTTGCCGATGCCGTCACCGGGAATGGTGGCGATGGAATAGGTCTTCATGGCTTGTCTCGGTGGGGTTGGGTGGGCGGTGACGTGACTGTAGGCACTCGACACCCTGCGCACACGCGGCTAAAGTGAATCCATCGTTAACCTGCATCTAACAGTCGAACCCCGAAGCGAGCCGGCATGAGCAATGGCACCGGCAGCGGCATTCAGCCGGCCGACCTGGGCTTCTTCTCGATCCTGGCCAGCGCCGGCAGCCTGAGCGCCGCGGCCCGCGAACTCGGCATCACCACGCCCGCCGTCAGCAAGCACCTGGCGCTGATGGAGTCGCGTCTGGGGCTGTCGCTCGTGAACCGCACGACGCGCCGCATGGGCCTGACGCCGGAAGGCGAGCTGTACCTCGAGCACGCCCGCCGCATCCTCGGCGAGATCGACGACATGGAGCAGTTGCTCGGCGTGTCCAAGGCGACGCCGAGAGGGCTGCTGCGGGTCAACGCCACGCTGGGCTTCGGTCGCAGCCACATCGCGCCGCTGATCTCGCGCTTCGTGCGCAAGTACCCGCAGGTGGAAGTGCAGTTGCAGCTGTCGGTCAACCCGCCGGCGCTGACCGACGATTCGTTCGATGTCTGCATCCGCTTCGGCGCCCCGCCTGACGCCCGCGTCATCGCCAGGTCCATCGCGCCGAACCGGCGCCTGCTCTGCGCGGCGCCGGCCTATCTCGCCAGGCACGGCGCACCCAAGGTGCCGAACGACCTGACCAGGCACAACTGCATCGGCATCCGCCAGGGCGAAGAAGCCTACGGCGTCTGGCGCCTGACCAGCGGCCGCGGCAAGAACGCGACGACCGAAGCGGTGAAGACCCGCGGCAACCTGACGACGAACGACGGCGAGATTGCCGTCAACTGGGCGCTCGATGGCCACGGCATCCTGATGCGGGCCGAGTGGGACATCGAGCGCTACCTGAAGAACGGGCGGCTGGTGCAGGTGCTGCCGCAGTTCGACACGCCCGACGCCGACATCCATGCGGTGTACCCGCAGCGCCACCAGCTTGCCGCTCGGGTGCGTGCGTTCGTCGACTTCGTGGCCTTGTCGCTCAGCCAGCAGGCCGGGCGTTCGTCATAGCGCGTTCGGGCGCAACGGCGCAGGAGGCGGACGTCTCATGCGCCGACGCAAGCTTCGACGCCCGCGGCTGGCGATCGACGACCGCGGCAATGAGAGGCAGCTTGACGCCGACGCAGGAAAGGTATTTACTGCAGGTGTGGCTCGGGATGCCGGGGCTGGTTGTTCCGGTCGTTGCTCGAGTCTCCAGCGTTGTGAAAGGAGGGCAGACGAATCGAGAAAGCTGGCCTTGTTTCCCCATACGCAACGGCATTGAGAGGCCGTTAGTCACCACCCGGTGGTGCGACGATCCGACATCGAGTCGGATTCTGGAATGCCCCGCAGACCGCGGGGCATTGCCGTTTCTGGGGCCCGGGAAAAGCATTCTGCTGTTGTGCCCGCCTTTGCCGGCGACAGGGCTTGGCGCCTGGCCGGAACCCGGTCGGCACTTGCAGCAGGATGTGATCGCTGCCAATATCGTCGACGGCCCCACCCCGCCCGCCTCGACGGGCCTGCACCGGATCCGCCACGATGACCAGCCCGATCGAATCCGCCCTGCGCAGCACCATCACCCAGGGCGTCATGAAGCTCTCGCGCTTCAACCGCGCCCGCATGACCGAGCCTGACGCGCCGAACGCCTTCCTGCACGGCCTGCACGCGCCGATGGACCGCGAGCTGACGCTGGACAACCTGGCCGTGCAGGGCGAGATCCCGGCCACGCTCGACGGCCGCTACCTGCGCATCGGCCCCAACCCGATCGGCAGTGCGCACGCGCCCAGCCACCACTGGTTCATCGGCGACGGCATGGTGCACGGCGTGCGGCTGCGCGCCGGCCGGGCGCTGTGGTACCGCAACCGCTGGATCCGCTCGACCGCGGTGAGCCAGGCGCTGGGCGAGCCGCCGGCGCCCGGGCCGCGACACGGCAGCGACACCGTCAACACCAACGTGCTGGGCCATGGCGGCAAGGCCTGGGCGCTGGTCGAGGCCGGCGCCTGGCCGGTCGAGCTGGGCGACGAACTGCAGACGCTGGCGCACAACCCGTTCGAGGGCACGCTGAAAGGCTCGTTCTCGGCCCATCCGCACCTGGACACCGCGAGCGGCGAGCTGCACGCGATCTGCTACGAGGCGACCGACCCGAACACGATCCGCCATGTGGTGGTCGGGCCGGACGGCCGCGTGCGGCGCGAGGAGCCGATCGCCGTGCAGCACGGCCCCAGCGTGCACGACTGCATGATCACCGCGCAGTACGTGCTGGTGCTCGACCTGCCGGTCACCTTCTCGATGTCGGCGCTGGTCGCCGGCTACAGTTTTCCGTATGCCTGGAATCCGAAGCACCGCGCCCGGGTCGGCGTGCTGCGCAAGGACGCGCCGGGCAGCAGCATCGTCTGGTGCGAGGTCGAGCCCTGCTATGTGTTCCACCCGGCCAATGCCTTCGAGACCGACGACGGCCGCATCACGCTCGATGTCGCGGCCTATGCGACGATGTTCGCGCACAGCCGCTTCGGCCCCGACACCACGCCGGTGTTCGAGCGCTGGACGATCGACCCCGCGGCGCGCCAGGTGGCCCGCCAGGTGATCGACGAGCGGCCGCAGGAGTTCCCGCGCATCGACGAGCGGCTGACCGGCCGGCCCTACCGCTACGCCTACGTTCCTAGCGTGTCGCTCGGCGGCCCTGACCAGCTCGAGACCGGCCGACTGCTGTACCGCCACGACCTGCAGGGCGGCGCCAGCGCGCTGCACGACTTCGGCCCGCAGCACCATGTCGGCGAGTTCGTGTTCGAGCCCCGCCATCCCGGCGCGGCCGAGGACGAGGGCTGGCTGATGGGCTTCGTCGTCGACGCGGCGACACAGACCACCGATTTCGTGATCCTCGACGCGCAGGACTTCAGCGGGCCGCCGCGCGCGGTGGTGACGATCCCGCACCGCATTCCGTCGGGCTTCCACGGCAACTGGCTGCCGTCGGCGCGCGCTTGAGCCTCAGCCGGCCACGTCGCAGGCGGCGAGCGCGACCTGCAGCATGTCGATGAACACCCGGGTCTTGGCCGGCATCAGCTTGCGGCCCGGGAACACCGCCCAGGCGGTCTGGCTCGGCAGGCACCAGTCGGGCAGCACGCGGCGCAGCGTGCCGCGCTGCAGCTCGGGCAGCGCGAAGTGGTCGGGCACCGCGGCGATGCCGGCGCCGGCGCGCGCCAGGCGGATCAGCAGCTCGGGCGAGTTGGCGCTGCAGCGCCCCGGCGGCAGGCCCTGCCAGCGCTCGTCGCCGCGCAGCAGCGTCCAGGCGGCCGCCTCGCCGTTGCCGCGCAGCTGGCGCACGGCATCGTGCTGCGCCAGGTCGGCCGGGGCCTGCGGCTCGCCGCGGCCGGCCAGGTAGTCGGGCGCCGCGTACAGCCCGTTCGACAAGGCCGCCAGCCGGCGCGCCGCCAGCAGGCCGTCGTCGGGCAACTCGCCCATCCTCACCGCGAGGTCGAAGCCTTCGCCGAGCAGGTCGACCCGGCGCGGCGTCAGGTCCAGCTCGAGCCGGATCGCCGGGTGCATCGCGGTGAACGCCGCCAGCTGCTCGGCCAGCATCAGGTTGCACAGGTCGGCGGGCATCGACACCCGCAGCCGCCCGCCCGGCGCTGCCAGCCGCTGCTCGCTCAGCGCGGCCACCGCGTCGACCTCGGCCGCCACCTGGCGTGCATGGTCGAGCAGCAGCAGGCCGAACTCGGTCAGCGCCTGGCGCCGCGTGGTGCGCAGCAGCAGGCGCTCGCCCAGCCGCTGCTCCAGCGCCGCAAGCCGGCGCGAGACGGTGGACTTCGGCAGTCCCAGCTGGTCGGCGGCGCGGCTGAAGCTGCCCAGCTCGGCGACCTGGGCGAAGATCAGCAGGTCGTTGGGATCGATCGCGGCGGCAGATTGTTCCATGAGCGAAACGATGTTATCCAGTTTGCAGGATGTTCGGGCCGATTGATCGTCTGTAGAGTTACTCCCATGCCCACTTCAGCGAGGATTCACCAGATGGACAGCGCCCTCAGCCCCCGCCTCGTCAGCCAGACCCGCCAAGTCGAGCGGCTGGTCGCCGGCCAGGCCACCTCCGACGGCGCCGGCGTGCGGCTGACCCGCGTGCTGACGCAGGAACTGCAGCGCCGGCTCGACCCGTTCCTGATGCTCGACGCCTTCGGCAGCGACAACCCCGACGACTACATCGCCGGCTTTCCCGACCACCCGCACCGCGGTTTCGAGACCGTCACCTACATGATCGCCGGGCGCATGCGCCACCGCGACAGCGCGGGCCACGAAGGCCTGCTCGAGAACGGCGGCGTGCAGTGGATGACCGCCGGCCGCGGCGTGATCCACTCCGAGATCCCGCAGCAGGAGCAAGGCGTGATGGAGGGCTTCCAGCTCTGGCTGAACCTGCCCGGCCGCGACAAGCTGCAGCCGCCCTGGTACCGCGACTTCAAGGCCGGCGAGCTGCCGCGCTTCACCACGCCCGATGGCGTCGCGGTCACGGTGATCGCCGGCGAGAGCCACGGCGTGGCCGGCGCGGTCACCCGCGACGCCACCGCGCCGCTGTACCTCGACCTGCAGCTCCCGGCCGGCGCCCGCTTCGAGCAGCCGCTGCCGGCCGGCCACAACGCCTTCGTCTACGTCTACCGCGGCGAGCTGGGCATCGGCGGCCGCGCGGTGCCGGTGCAGCGCATGGCGGTGCTGGCCAACGAGGCGCAGGCCGACGGCGTGGTGATCGAGGCCGGTGCCGCCGGCGCGCGGGCGCTGCTGATCGCCGGCCGGCCGCTGAAGGAGCCGATCGCCCAGTACGGCCCGTTCGTGATGAACACCCAGCAGGAGATCTACCAGGCGCTCAGCGACTTCCGCGACGGCCGCCTGGCCTGATCCAGCGTTGCGATGGACCTGCAGGCGCTGGCCCAGACCCTCAGGAACGACGCACTCGCCGTCGTCTTCCTGAACGTGCTGCTGCAGCAGCTGGGCCTGCCCTTGCCGGTGCTGCCGACGCTGCTGGTCGCCGGCAGCCTGATGGCCGGGCCCGGGCAGCTGCTGGCCTTGCTGGCGGTCGCGGTGCTGGCCTCGGTGCTCGCCGACGGCCTCTGGTACGCGGCCGGTCGGCGCTTCGGCTACCGGGTGCTGGCCGGGCTGTGCCGGCTGTCGATCAACCCGGCATCCTGCGTCAACGAGACCGAATCGCGCTTCCTGCGCTGGGGCGTCTCATCGCTGGTAGTGGCCAAGTTCGTGCCGGGCTTCTCGACCGTCGCGCCGCCGATCGCCGGTGCGCTGCGCATGCGGCTGCCGGGCTTCCTGCTCGCCGCCGGCGCCGGCGCCGCGCTGTGGGCCGGCCTGGCCCTGGCCACCGGCTGGTGGCTGCAGGGCGCGGTGCAGGCGCTCGTGCTCGCGCTCGACCGGCAGTCCGGCAGCGTCGCCCTGGCGCTGGCGATCGCCGCCGCCGCCTGGCTGGCCTGGAAGCTGTGGCAGAGGCGCCGCTTCCAGGGGGCGCGCGACCTGCCCTGGATCACCGCGGAGGAACTGCTGGCCGAACTGGCCGGGCCGACGCCGCCGCTGCTGCTGGACCTGCGCGGCGCGACGATGGCCGCCGAGACCGGCCGCCTGCCGGGCGCACGCGCGGCCAGCCACGACCGGCTGGACGAGGCCGTCGCCGACTGGCCGCGCGATCGGCCGATCGTCACGCTGTGTGCCTGCCCCGAGGACGCCGGCGCGGTCGCCGCCGCGCGCGCACTGCTGCAGCGGGGCTACCGCACGGTCAGGCCGCTGCAGGGCGGCCATGCCGCCTGGGTCGCCGCCGGCATCGGCGCCGGCGCACCCATCGCCGCAGCGGCACTGCCACGCTGAGCATCGCCCGAATCCCGAGGATCACCACGATGACCGCCACGCTCCAGCTCCCGGGCCACCTGACCGACCTCGCCGGCGGCCTGCGCGTGCGGCGGCTGCTGCCGGCCGCCGCGCGGCGGGCGGTCGGGCCGTTCGTGTTCTTCGACCACTTCGGCCCGGCGGCGCTGCCGGCCGAAACCGACAGCGACATCGGCGCGCACCCGCACATCGGGCTGGCGACCGTCACCTACCTGTTCGAAGGCAGCCTGCTGCACCGCGACAGCCTGGGCACGGTGCAGGCCATCCGCCCGGGCGCGATCAACTGGATGACCGCCGGCCGCGGCATCGTGCACAGCGAGCGGGCGACCGACGACGAGCGCGGCCGGCCACGCCGACTGCACGGCCTGCAGCTGTGGGTGGCCTTGCCGCCGGCGCTGGAAGCCAGCGAGCCGGCCTTCCAGCATGTGCCGGCCGCCGATCTGCCGACGCTGAGCCCGGCCGCCGGCGTTCGGCTGCGCCTGCTGGTCGGCGAGGCCTTCGGCGAGCGCAGCCCGGTGCGCACCGCCTCGCCGACCCTGTACCTGGACCTTCGGCTCGATGCCGGCGCCCGCTGGACGCTGCCGCCGCTGGCCGCCGAGATGGCGCTGTACGCACCGCAACAGGGCTTGGGGCTCGACGGCCAGGCCCTGCCGGCGCAGACGATGGCGGTGCTGCCCGCCGGCCAGGGCGCCGAACTGCGTGCCGATGCGGCGGGCGCGCAGCTGGTGGTGATCGGCGGCGCACCCTTGGTGCAACCGGTTCGCATGTGGTGGAACTTCGTCGCCAGCGACCGCGAGCGCATCGCCGAGGCGGCCCGGCGCTGGGCCGCCGATGGCTTCGATGCGATCCCCGGCGAGACCGCCCGCGTCGCCGCGCCGCCCTGGCACGACTGACCGGGCGGCCCGAGCCTGCCGAACGCGGCCCGGCATCAGCCGACCCGCAGCACCGGCATCGCGTGCCGGCGCGCCAGCGCCCACAGCGCCATCGCGCGGCCGAGGAAGGCACCACTGAACATTCCGTAGGCCGCGCTCGCGATCGCGGCGAAGGCGACCGACGACGCCAGGCCCGGTGCGCGCGCCAGCGCCATGCCGACCGCGAACTTCAGCGCGAACAGCGACATCATCAGCGCCAGCGGGACCCAGCTGCCGGGCAGCGCGAAACGCTGCGTCGCCGGGTCGTAGCGCACGCCGGCGACGTCGACGCGGCCGCGCAGGCCGAACACCGCGACGGCCACGCCGGCCGCCCAGGCCGGCAGTGTCAGTGCCACGGCGCCGAAACTCGACACCACACCACCCAGCGACAGCGCCAGCAGCACGATCGGCAGCAGCGCGCTGCGGCGCAGCCCGACCTGGCGCGGCAACGACTGGGCAAGGCCCAGGGCCACCAGCGCGGCGAGGAGCGCGAAGACCCACCTGGGCACGTACTGCAGCATCGAGAGGTCCATGGTCGGCTCCTGGCAATCAAGGGTTGGGGATCGGACGGCCGCACTGTGCCGTCCACCGCATCCCGTCACCAGCGCCGTGCGACCAGGCGGCCGCTGGCGGCGCGAAGCGTCGCCGTCGCCGCGCGAAGCGACTGCCCTCGCCGCGGACCTCGAGCCGCGCCGGCACCGCGCAGACCGGGCCGAGCGGCTCAGGTCTGCGCTGCCGCCGTGGGCTCGTCCAGCCTGAAGAAGGCCACCGCCTGCGCCAGCTGGGCGGCCTGCAGCTTCAGGCTCTCGGCGGCGGCGGCGCTCTGCTCGACCAGTGCGGCGTTCTGCTGCGTCACCTGGTCGAGCTGGCCGACGGCGTCGCCGATCTGGCCGATGCCGCTGGCCTGCTCGGCGCCGGCGGCGCTGATCTCGGCGATCAGGCTGCTCACCCGCTGGACCTGCAGGACGATCTCGGCCATCGTGCGGCCGGCGTCGCCGACCAGCGCAGCGCCGGCCTCGACCTTGTCGACGCTGTCGCCGATCAGGTGCTTGATCTCGCGGGCGGCTTCGGCGCTGCGCCGGGCCAGGCTGCGCACCTCGCCGGCCACCACCGCGAAGCCGCGGCCCTGTTCGCCGGCGCGCGCGGCCTCGACCGCGGCGTTGAGCGCCAGGATGTTGGTCTGGAACGCAATGCCGTCGATCGTGCCGATGATGTCGGCGATCTTGCGGCTGCTGGCGCTGATGCCCTCCATCGTCGCGACCACCCGGCCGACGACCTCGCCGCCCTGCCCGGCCACGCCCGACGCGCTGGCGGCCAGCTGCGCGGCCTGGCGGGCGGTGTCGGCGTTGTGCCTGACGGTGGCGCTGAGCTGCTCGACCGACGCGGCGGTCTGCTGCAGGTTCGAGGCCTGCTCCTCGGTGCGCTGGCTCAGGTCGACGTTGCCCTGGGCGATCTGGCTGCTGGCGGTGGCCACGCTCTCGGCATTGCCGCGCACCACGCCGACGGTGTCGACCAGCGCCTGGTTCATGCGCGCCAGCGCCGCCAGCAGCTGGCCGGTCTCGTCGCGGCTGGTCGCCTCGATGCGCTCGCGCAGGTCGCCGCGCGCCACCGTTCCGGCCAGGTCCACCGCGCGGCGGATCGGCGTCGTGATCGAGCGGGTGATCAGCCAGCCGGTCGCCGCGCCGAGCAGGCCGGCGATCAGCGCCGCCGCCAGCAGCAGGCTGCCGGCGCGGGCGACGGCGGCGTCGACCGCTGTCGACGAGTCGTGCATCAGCGCCTTCTGGTAGGCGATCAGATCGTCCAGCACCTTCATGTAGCCGGTCTGCGCCTTGTGCATGTCGCCGAACAGCAGCTGGGTCGCCTCCTCGGCCTTGTTGGCGCGGCCCAGCGCCGTGACCTGGGTCACGCGTTCGAGGTAGGGCGCGCGTGCTTCGGTGCTGGCCTTCAGCAGCGCCATGCCCTTCTCGCTGTGGATCGTCGGCGCCAGCGCGTCGAACAGTCTGGCGTTGGCGGCGCGCGCGTCGTCGATGCGCCGCGCCTCGGCGGCCATCACCGCCTCGTCGTGCGACAGCGCGATGTTGCGCACCGCGCTCGCGATGACGTTGACGTTGTCCTTGATCTCGACGAGCTGCTCGACCTTGGCGATGCGGTCGTCGGTCAGCAGGTGGAGCTCGGCGTTCACGCCGACCAGCGTCCAGCGGGCCGACAAGGCGATCGCCAGCGCGGCGGCGATCAGCAGCGCGAAACCGATGCCCAGGCGGACACCGATGCGCAGGTTGTTGAAGGTGTTCATGGTCTCGATGGTCTACGTGGCGAGGGGGTGGTACTGCTGAACGAACTGCGGCGGAGCGTCCGACGCTTCCATGGGCCTTCGCTGCGCCGGCTCGAGCGTCGATGGCGGCGCGACGCCACTGCAGCGCAACGCCAGCGCGGTCGCCTGTTCGGGCGGCAGCGCGCGCGAAAACAGCCAGCCCTGGCCCTGTTCGCAGCCCAGCACCAGCAGCTGCTCTCGTTGGCCGGGCCGCTCGATGCCCTCGGCGATGACGCGGCAGCCGAGGGTGTGCGCCAGCGCGATCACCGCCCGCACGATGCCGGCGTCGCCGGCGTCGCGCTCCATCTCGGCGACGAAGGCGCGGTCGATCTTGATCGCCGAGACCGGAAAGGTCTTTAGCCAGGCCAGCGACGAATGGCCGGTGCCGAAGTCGTCCAGATGCACCTCGACCCCCAGGTCGGCCAGCCGCCGCAGCTGCGCCGCCGCCGCCGCCGGGTCTTCCATCGCCGTGCCTTCGGTGATCTCGACCGCCAGCAGCGACGGCGCCAGCCCGCGCAAGGCCAGGCTCCGGGTGATGCGCTCGGCCAGCTCGGGGTGGCGGAACTGGTAGGGCGACAGGTTGACCGACACCGGCAGCTCGAGCCCGAGCGCGCGCCAGTGCAGCAGCTGGTCCATCGCCTGTCCCAGCACCGACAGGCCCAGCGCATCGATCAGCCCGCTGCGCTCGGCCAGCGGAACGAACTCGGCCGGCGACACCGCGCCGAGTTCGGCGTCGGTCCAGCGCAGCAGCGCCTCGAAGCCGCACAGGCGGCCGCTGGCCAGGTCGACCTGCGGCTGGTAGTGCAGCCCGAGCGCGCCGACCGACAAGGCCTCGCGCAGCCGCAGCTGCATGCGGCGGCGGCGCGCGGCGGCCAGGCCCAGCGTCGGGTCGTAGTCGCGCGCCGCGCCGCGCCCTCGCTGCTTGGCCGTCTGCAGCGCCAGCTCGGCCGCATGCAGCAGGGCCTCGGGCTCGGCCGCGTCGGCGGGCCAGCACGCCAGCCCGATGCTGACGCTCGGATCGCCGCCGTCGCGGTCGTTGAGCAGGGCGCGCAGCGTGGCGCCGGTCGGCACCGCCGACGATCGGGCCACCGGCAGGATCAGCGCGAACTCGTCGCTGCCCAGTCGCGCTGCCTGGGCGCCCGGCATCGGCAGGCCGCCCAGCCGGCGCGCCAGGGCGCCGAGCAGCGCGTCGCCACAGGCACTGCCACGGGCTTCGTTGACGGCGTGGAAGCCATCGATGTCGACGATCGCCAGCGCCAGCGCCTGATGCCGCGCCCGCGCGTCGGCCACCGCCTGCGCCAGGCGCTGGCCGAAGCAGGCCCGGTTCGGCAGCCCGGTCAGCGGGTCGTGGTTGGCGCGGTGGCGCAGCGCCTGCTCGTGCGCGCGGCGGTGCGACACGTCGCAGACGAAGGCGGTGAAGCGCCAGCCGTCGGTCGTGGCCGCAAGACCCACCGCCACCTCGACGTCGATCAGCCGGCCGTCGGCGCGCAGGCCGCGCACGGCCGAACGCGGTTGCCGCGCGGCGCCGTCCGGGTCGGCCAGCCAGGCGGCACGACGCGAGCGCATCGCATCGCGATGCTCCTCGGCCAGCAACAGCTCGACCGGCCGGCCGACCAGCGCGCTGCGGTCGTGGCCGACCATCGCCTCGAGCGCGCGGTTGACCAGCACGATGCGCCCGGCCGCGTCGGTGACGACGACGCCGGCGGGCGCCAGGTCGACAAGGTCGCGGTAGCGGGCATTGCGTTCGGCCACGTCGCGATGCGCCGCGCTGAGCTCGCGGAACGGCCGCCGCACCCGGTTGAGGAACATGCCTCGCCACAGGCAGGCATGGGCCGCGACCGTGCAGCCATGGCCCAGCGCGCTGGCGATGTCGGTGACCTGCTCCGAACAGAGCAGGAAGACGCCCTGGGAGGCCATCAGCAGCAGCAGCGCGTCGCGCACCGGGCGCTCGTCGGCACAGGTGACCGGGTCGGCTTCGCGCAGCCGGCGCCGCTGCGCGAACAGCGCGATCGCCAGCAGCACGACCACACCGGCCTCGACGCCCAGCATCAGCCGCGTCGAGCCTCGGCCGGCCACGAACAACGGCGGGAAAGCCTCGGGTTGCAGCAGCGCGAGCAGCGAGGCGGCCAGCACCGCAGCGGCCGCGCCCGCGGTCAGGCCCAGCGCCGTTCGCGGCGCCGGCGCGCGTGCGCGCGCCGGCCAGCACCAGACGACCAGCGACATCGCCGCGACCAGGCGCGCGAGCAGCCAGAACACGATCGCCTTGTGCGGGCCGTTGGGCGTCACCAGGTCGGGCATGCCGGCATGGGAGGCCAGGTGCAGCGCGTCCAGCCAGCCCACCAGGAGAAAGCCGGACGCCACGGCCAGCGCGGCCTGCCGGCGCTGGTCGTCCAGCACCCACAGCGTCGCCAGGCCGACCGACAGGCTGACGACCACCGAAGCAATCTCCAGCATCGTGTGCAGCGCCAGGAAATGCGCCTGGGGCAGGGCCAGGTTGGCGCCGTTGCCGGGCCAGACCAGCAGGCAGAGCAGCGGCGACAGGCCGGCCAGCGCGGCGGCCGCCGTGACCGGACAGCTCGGGAAGGGCTTCATCGCCGCACCGCCTTCGGGCCGCGGCCGGCGGCGCGCAACACGCCCCGGCCCGCGCTCGGGCGCTGGCGAAGCTTCGGGCGGTCCAGGCAATTCATGGGGCGATGGCGGCGCGGTGGGTCGATGAAACACCCCCGGCGCTCGCTGGCGGACCGGGGTCTGAACTGCCTTGACTGCCTTATCGGATTGTCGAAGGCACGACTTGACTTTGATCAATAGATATGAATTGAAGAAATCGAACATCTCTTCAGCTCGCCGGGCCAGCCGTTTCACCGGCGCGCGGCGCCCGGCCCGGCGACGCCTGGGTGCGGCGGGTCAGACCGGAGGGCCGGCCAGACGGTGCTCGAGCGCCGCGCGAACCGCGACATGCTCGGCGGCCAGCCCGGCCATCAGCACCTGGCAGCGGCCGGCGCAGCGCCGCAGGCCCGATCCGATCGACAGGCCGCCGGCCGCAGGCGCCCGGTGCCGCAGGTTGCCAGGGCGCCCGCCCGGCCGTTCAGGCCGGCGCCGGTCGCGCGCCGGCGGCGCGCAGCATGCCGACGAAGGCGTCGGGATCGATCGGCTTGGCAACGAACTTCACACCACCGGGCAGCGCACCCTGCTCGGCAAACTGCGCCGGCGTGCGGCTGGACACCGCGACCACCAGCCGCGGACGCGTGCTGGTCTGGGTGGCCACGTGGCGCAGCATCTGCAAGCCGTCCATGTCCGGCATCACGACGTCGGTGACGAGGATGTCGGGCATCCTGCGGCCCATGTGCAGCAGGCCCTCGAAACCGCCGTCGGCGACGCTGATCTCCGCACCGGGCAGGGCCAGTTCGACCAGCGCGGCCAGCAGGTCGCGGTCGTCGGGGTTGTCGTCGACGACCAGCACGGTCGGCACCGGGTCGCCGGCCCGGCGATCGCGCGAGCGGACGAAACGCTCGACGCTGTGCGCATCGATGCGGCGGTGGCCGCCGACGGTCTTCCAGGCCTTCAGGTGCCCCTGGTCGACCCAGCGCTGCACCGTCGGGATCGACACCCCCAGGCGCCGCGCCACCTCGGCGGTGGAATGCGATGCGGCAGGGTCGTCGGGGCGCGCGGTGTCGGACATCGATCGGCGGCGGGTCGGAGCCGCGAAGTATCCGCCAGGAGCGTGGTCCGAGCGCTCAGGCCGCTGCGCCGCCGCGCCCGCCGAGCCGGCCGGAGATCTCGGCCGCCGCGTCGCGCACCGCCTGCGCCGCGGTGCCGTCCCAGTCGGCCGGCAGGCGGTCCTGGTGGCCGAGCGCGGTGATCACGATCGCCGGCTGGCCTTCATGGTCGAAGGCCACCGCGCTGAACGCATTCACACCCGGGATCGGGCGGCCGACGGCGCGTGCGACGCCATGGGCGCGCAGCTCGGCCGTGGCGTCGCGCAACTCCTGGGCCCGTTGCGCGAGCCGCGGCGGGCGCTGGCCCTCGGGGTCGCCGAGCGGGCCCGACAGCGCGGCCTCGAGGCGATCGGCCGGCATCACCGCGGCAAAGGCGCGGCCGGTCGCGGTGCCCAGGATCGACATCACGGTGCCGGCGCGCATCGCCACGTGCAGCGGCTGGCGGGCGTCGATCATCCGGATGATCGTCGGCCCGAAGTTGCCCCACACCGCCAGCGCCACCGCCAGCCCGGTGGCCGCCGCCAGCTGCTCGGCCACCGGCAGCGCGGCCTTCACCGGGTCGAGCTGGTGCAGGCAGGCCAGTCCCAGCTGCAGCGCCGCCGGGCCCAGCGCGTAGCGGCCGCTGGCCGCATCCTGTTCGATCAGCTTCAGCCGGCCGAAGCTGACCAGGTAGGGGTGGGCGCGTGACGGCGGCAACCCGGCGCGGGCGGCCAGATCCTTCAGCGTCAGCGGGCCCGGGCTGTCGGCCAGCGCGAGCAGCAGCCGGCCGCCGACTTCGACCGACTGCACGGCGCGCTGGCCCTTCTCTTCGGCGTCGGATTCGCTCGCAGTCTCGGTCGCTGTGGTGGCCACGCTCACTCCTGGTGATGACTGATGTAGTTTGCCCAATGCGAATCAGTTTGCAAACAGCGAAAGCCCGATCTACACTGCGAACCCACTCGCCAAGGGCGAATTTCGCACCCCGCCATCCCAAGGAGTCCCCGTGAGCACCGAGAAGAAGTTCGCTTCGCAAGCCGACCTGGAAGAGAAGAAGGTCACCTTCAGCCGGCTGTCCGAACATGCCTGGGCCTACACCGCCGAGGGCGACCCGAACACCGGGATCATCATCGGCGACGACGCGGTGCTGGTGGCCGACACCCAGGCCACGCCGGCGATGGCCGCCGACGTGATCCGCCGCATCCGCGAGGTGACCGACAAGCCCATCAAGTACGTCGTGCTGACGCATTACCACGCGGTGCGCGTGCTCGGCGCCAGCGCCTACCAGCCGCAGCAGATCCTGGCCAGCCAGGACACCTGGGACCTGATCGTCGAGCGCGGCGAGGCCGACAAGGCCAGCGAGATCGGCCGCTTCCCGCGCCTGTTCCGCAATGTCGAGACGGTGCCGGCCGGGCTGACCTGGCCGACGATGACCTTCAGCGGCAGGATGACCCTGTGGCTGGGCAAGCTGGAGGTGCAGCTGCTGCAGCTGGGCCGCGGCCACACCAAGGGCGACACCGTCGTCTGGCTGCCGCAGGAGCGCACGCTGCTGTCGGGCGACCTGGTCGAGTTCGACGCCACGCCCTACGCCGGCGACGCCTACTTCAAGGACTGGCCGCAGACGCTGGAGAACGTCGCCGCGCTGAAGCCGCTGGCGCTGGTGCCCGGCCGCGGCCCGGCGCTGGTCGGCGAGGCGCAGGTCGCCGCCGGGCTGCGCTCGACCGCCGGCTTCATCGCCGACGTGCGCGCCGCGGTCGAGGCCGGTGTGGCCGCCGGCCAGGACCTGAACGCGGTCTACAAGGCCACCTACGCGAAGCTGAAGCCGAAGTACGGCCAGTGGGTGATCTTCGACCACTGCATGCCGTTCGACGTGACGCGCTGCTACGACGAGCTCACGCAGTACCCCGACCCGCGCGTGTGGACCGCCGAGCGCGACCGCGTGATGTGGGAAACGCTGGAAGGCTGACATGGGCTCCAGCACTGCCCTCGGCTATCACAGCGACGGCGCGGCGATCCAGGCGCATGAATTCGCCTGGCGTCGCTCGCCCGACCAGGACGCCGCGACGCCGGCGCGCCACCCGGTGGTGGTGGTCGGCGCCGGCCCGGTGGGCCTGAGCCTGGCGATCGACCTGGCGCAGCGCGGCCAGCGCGTGCTGTTGCTCGACAACGACCACCGGCTGTCGACCGGCTCGCGGGCGATCTGCTTCGCCAAGCGCACGCTGGAGATCTGGGACCGACTGGGTGTCGGCGACGCGATGTGCGCCAAGGGTGTCGAGTGGAACGTCGGCAAGGTGTTCTTCCACGACGACCTGCTCTACCGCTTCGACCTGCTGCCCGAGCCCGGCCACGAGCGGCCGGCCTTCATCAACCTGCAGCAGTACTACGCCGAGGCCTACCTCGCGGTGCGCGCGGCCGAGCTGCCGAACCTCGAGATCCGCTGGCACAACAGCGTCGCGGCGGTCGAGCAGCACGCCGACGGCGTGGTCCTGGGCATCGACACGCCCGAAGGCCGCTACCGGATCGCTGCCGACCATGTCGCCGCCTGCGACGGCTCGCGCTCGCCGCTGCGCAAGGGGCTGGGCCAGGAAAGCAAGGGCCGGATCTTCCGCGACCGCTTTCTGATCGCCGACGTGCGCATGCAGGCCGACTTCCCCGCCGAAAGATGGTTCTGGTTCGATCCGCCGTTCCACCCGAACCAGAGCGTGCTGCTGCACCGCCAGCCCGACGGCGTCTGGCGCATCGACTTCCAGCTCGGCTGGGAGGCGAACCCCGACGAGGAGAAGCAGCCCGAGCGCATCAAGCCGCGCGTCGACGCGATGATGCGCCAGGCGCTGGGCCGCGAAGTGCCGTTCACGCTGGAATGGGCCAGCGTCTACACCTTTGCCTGCCTGCGCATGGACAGCTTCCGCCACGGCCGGGTGCTGTTCGCCGGCGATGCGGCGCATGGTGTCTCGCCGTTCGGCGCGCGCGGCGCCAACTCGGGCGTGCAGGACGCCGAGAACCTGGCCTGGAAGCTCGATGCGGTGCTGCGCGGCCAGGCCCCGGATGCGCTGCTCGACAGCTACGCCGCCGAGCGCGAGTTCGCCGCCGACGAGAACCTGCTGAACTCGACCCGCGCCACCGACTTCATCACGCCGAAGAGCGAGATCAGCCGGCTGTTCCGCGATGCGGTGCTGCAGCTGTCGAACCGCCATCCGTTCGCGCGCACGCTGGTCAACAGCGGCCGGCTGTCGGTGCCGGCGACGCTGCGCGATTCGGCCTTGAACACGCCCGATGCGCAGCCCTTCCAGGGCCGCATGGTGCCGGGCGCGCCGGCCACCGATGCGCCGGTGCAGCGCGCCGACGGCCGGCGCGGCTGGCTGCTGCGCGAGCTGGGCCCGGGCTTCACGCTGCTGCTCGGCGCCAGCGCCGGCAGCCAGGCGCTGGCCGGGCTGGCCGGGCAATTGCGCTCGGCCGCGCCGGCCGGCGTCGCGATCCGCATGATCACGATCGCGCCGAGGGCCAGCGATGCTGATGCCGACCTGCGCGACGTCGACGGCCTGGTCGCCCAGCGCTACGGCCTGCAGCCCGGCAGCGCGGTGCTGCTGCGGCCCGACCAGCATGTCTGCGCGCGCTGGCGCCAGCCCACGGCCGCGGCGGTGGCCGAGGCGCTGCGCCGCGCCCTCTGCCTAGCCTGAACGGAGCCTGCACCATGACCCTCGTGACGACCCCGAACCTCGACGCGCCCGACGACTTCTACGAGGCGCTGATCGACACCCACCGCGACCTCTCCACCGCCGAGAGCCATGCGCTGAACGCCCGCCTGGTGCTGCTGCTGGCCAACCACATCGGGTCGCTGGCGGTGCTGCGCCAGGCGCTGCAGGCGGCCCGCGACAGCCGGCCGGCCTGAGCGGCCTGCGCCGCTGAATCCCCCCAGGAGCTGCCCATGATCGAGACCCCGCTGCGCTACCAGTCCGGCTTCGGCAACCAGTTCGCCAGCGAGGCGGTGGCCGGCGCGCTGCCGGTCGGCCGCAACAGCCCGCAGCGTGTCGCCCACGGGCTGTATGCCGAACTGCTGTCGGGCAGCGCGTTCACCGCGCCGCGCCACAGCAACCTGCGCAGCTGGCTGTACCGGCGGCAACCGTCGGTGGTGGTCGGCGGCTACCAGCCGCTGGCCCAGCCCTGGCTGAAGACCGGCGCGAAGGACGGCATCGCCGCGCCGCCCGACCCGCTGCGCTGGCACCCGGTGCCGATTCCCGATGCGCCGGCCGATTTCGTCGACGGCCTGCGCACGATCGTCGTCAACGGCGATGCCGACGCGCAGAGCGGCGTCGCCGCGCACCTGTACCTGGTCAACCGCTCGATGAGCGACCGCGCCTTCGTCAATGCCGACGGCGAGATGCTGCTGGTGCCGCAGCAGGGCCGGCTGCTCATCACCACCGAGCTCGGCCAGCTCGACGTGAAGCCGGGCGAGGTCGCGCTGCTGCCGCGCGGCATGGCCTTCAAGGTGGCGGTGGACGGCCCGTCGCGCGGCTATGTCTGCGAGAACTACGGCGCGCCGTTCCGCCTGCCCGAGCTGGGACCGATCGGCAGCAACGGGCTGGCCAATGCGCGCGACTTCCTGGCGCCGGTAGCGGCCTTCGAAGACGGCAGCGGCAGCTACGACATCGTCAAGAAGTTCGGCGGCGCGCTGTGGCGCGCGCGGGCCGCGTCGACGCCGTTCAACGTCGTCGCCTGGCATGGCTCGCTGGCGCCGGTCAAGTACGACACCGCGCACTTCATGACGATCGGCTCGATCAGCTTCGACCACCCCGACCCGTCGATCTTCACGGTGCTGACCTCACCGAGCGATACGCCCGGCACCGCGAACTGCGATTTCGTGATCTTCCCGCCGCGCTGGATGGTCGCCGAGGACACCTTCCGCCCGCCCTGGTACCACCGCAACCTGATGAGCGAGTTCATGGGGCTGGTCCACGGCCAGTACGACGCCAAGCCCGAAGGCTTCAAGCCCGGCGGCATGAGCCTGCACAACTGCATGGTGCCGCACGGCCCCGACACCGAGGCCTTCGCCAAGGCCTCGAATGCGGCGCTGGCGCCGCACAAGCTGGCCGACACGCTGGCGTTCATGTTCGAGAGCCGCTGGCGCTTCCACCCGACCGAGTTCGCGCTGAACGGCGGCGCGCTCGACCGCCAGTACGCCGCCTGCTGGGCCGCTCTGGCCGACCACTTCACGAAGGCATGACGATGAGCACCGACGCCACGCACGACCCCGCGCTGCAGAGCTGGGTTGCCTCGGCCAACGCCGCGGCCACCGACTTCCCGGTCCAGAACCTGCCGTTCGGGCGCTTTCGCCGCGCCGGCTCGGGCGAACCCTGGCGCATCGGCGTCGCGATCGGCGACCAGGTGCTGGACCTGTTGCTCGCCGCCGGGCGTGGCAGTTGGCCGGCCGATGTCGCGCCGGCCCTGGCACCGCTGGCCGCGGGCGACCTGAACCGCTTCATGGCGATGGGGCCCGACGTGCGGCGCAAGGTGCGTGCGGCGCTGTCGTCGGCGTTGACGGCTGGCAGCCCGCAGCAGGCTGCGCTGGCCAGCTGCCTGCTGCCGCAGGCCCGTGCCGAGATGGCGCTGCCCTGCACGATCACCGACTACACCGACTTCTACACCGGCATCCACCACGCCACCGCGGTCGGCAAGCTGTTCCGCCCCGACAACCCGCTGCTGCCGAACTACAAGTGGGTGCCGATCGGCTACCACGGCCGCGCCTCGTCGATCGTCGTCAGCGGCACCCCCGTGCGCCGGCCGCTGGGCCAGACGATGCCGCCCGGCGCCACCACCCCCAGCGTCGGCCCGAGCCAGCGGCTGGACTACGAGCTGGAACTGGGTTTCCTGGTCGGCACCGGCAATTTGATGGGCGAGCCGATTCCGATCGCCGAGGCCGAGGACCACCTGTTCGGCGTGACGCTGTTCAACGACTGGTCGGCGCGCGACATCCAGCCCTGGGAATACCAGCCGCTCGGCCCGTTCCTGGCCAAGAACTTCGCGAGCACCTTGTCGCCCTGGGTCGTGACGATGGAAGCGCTGGCGCCGTTCCGCGCGCCGTTCGCGCGCCCGGCCGGCGACCCCGATCCCCTGCCCTACCTCGATTCGGCCGCCAACCGCCGGCAGGGCCTGCTCGACATCCGGCTCGAGGTCTGGCTGCAGACCGCGACGATGCGCGAGGCCGGCCAGGCTGCCGTGCAGCTGTCCAGCGGCGGCGCGGCCGAAGCGGCGTACTGGACGCCGGCGCAGCTGGTCGCGCACCACACGATCAGCGGCTGCAACCTGCAGCCGGGCGACCTGTTCGGCTCGGGCACCTTGTCCGGCCCGCAAGCGACCCAGGCCGGCTCGCTGCTGGAGCTGACCCAGGGCGGCAAGCAGCCGATCACGCTGCCCAACGGCGAGAGCCGCAGCTTTCTCGCCGACGGCGACACGCTGATCCTGCGCGGCTTCTGCGAGCGCGCCGGCGCCCGGCGCATCGGGCTGGGCGAGTGTGCGGGCACCGTGGTGGCGGCGCCGTTGCTGGCGCGGTGAATATGGCGAACGCGGCTGCGCCCTGCCGGCCTCAACCCTGACGGGTGAGCTGCAGCGCCCGCTCGCGCACCTTGTCCATCGCCTTGTCGAGCGCCTCGCGCTCGGCGGGGCCCAGCGCCTCCAGCAGGTATTGCTCGCGCGCCTGCACCATCGGCACGATCTTGCGGTAGAGCGCGCGGCCCGCTGGCAGCAGCCGAACCAGCTGGCCGCGGCCATCGTCGGGGTCGGAAGAACGTCCGACCAGCTCGGCCTTTTCCATCCGCGCCAGCGCGCGGCTGACGCGCATCTTGTCCAGCGTCGTGCTCTCCAGCACCTGCGCGGTCTTGACCGCGCCGGCCTCGGCCAGCGCCGCCAGCACGCGCCATTCGTCGCGCGTCAGGTCGAAGCGCTCGCTGTAGACCTGGGCCGTCGCCTGGCTCACGGCCTCGGCCAGCCGCGCCAGCCGGTAGGGGAAGAATTGCTGCAGATCCATGCCTTGATCGTAACGCATGCAACTTTTTTCGTCGAGACCCCCTGCAGGTCATGACGGCATTTCCGCAATGCATTGAATAGAAGGAAAACAGTTGACCGGCATCGCTGACCGAGCTTATAGTAACGTTCGTTACTACATTGATCACCTGCCCTCAGCCTACCGGAGACCGTCCATGAAGATCCAGCGCATCCACCATGTCGCCTACCGCTGCCGCGACGCCAAGGAAACCGTCGAGTGGTACCGCCGGCACCTCGAGATGGACTTCGTGCTCGCGATCGCCGAAGACCATGTGCCGTCGACCAAGGCGCCCGATCCGTACATGCACCTGTTCCTCGACGCCGGCAACGGCAACGTGCTGGCCTTCTTCGAGATCCCGAACTCGCCGCCGATGGGCCGCGACCCGAACACGCCGGAGTGGGTGCAGCACATCGCGTTCAAGGTCGACAGCGTGGCCACGCTGCTGGCCACCAAGGCCCGGCTCGAGGCCGCCGGCATCGCGGTGATCGGCCCGACCGACCACACGATCTTCCAGTCGATCTACTTCTTCGACCCCAACGGCCACCGGCTCGAACTGGCCGCCGACACCGCGACGCCCGAGCAGATGAAGCAGCTCGACGACGTGAAGTGGGAGATGCTCGAGGAGTGGTCGCGCACCAAGCGCGCGCCGCGCCAGGCGGCCTGGATGCACGAGCGCGAGCTCGCCAGCAAGGCCTGAGCCGGAGCCCGACCATGCTGAAGACCTACCAGTATCCCGAGTTCGCCTACGTCCAGTCTGCCGAGCAGCGCAGCGGCGTGATCAGGCGCCACCCGGTCGTGATCGTCGGCGCCGGCCCGATCGGGCTGACCGCCGCGCTCGAATGCGCCCGCCGCGGCATCCCGGCCGTGGTGCTCGACGACAACAACACCGTCAGCATCGGCTCGCGGGCGGTCTGCTATGCCAAGCGCCCGCTGGAGATCTGGGACCGGCTGGGCGTCGGCGCGCGCATGGTCGAGAAGGGCATCAAGTGGAAGGTCGGCAAGGTGTTCTTCGAGGACGACCTCGTCTACAGCTTCGACCTGCTGCCCGAGCCAGGCCACAAGATGCCGGCGATGATCAACCTGCAGCAGTACTACCTCGAGGAGTACATGGTCGAGGCCTGCGGCCAGAGCCCGTTGGTCGAACTGCGCTGGAAGCACAAGCTGATCAGCCTGCACCAGGAGAGCGACCACGCGATGCTGACGATCGAGACGCCCGACGGCATCTTCAAGCTCGAAGCCGACTGGGTGATCGCCTGCGACGGCGCCAACAGCGACACCCGCAGGATGGTCGGCGGCGAGTTCACGGGCCAGTTCTTCCAGGACCGCTTCCTGATCGCCGACGTCGTGATGAAAGCAGCCTTTCCGACCGAGCGCTGGTTCTGGTTCGACCCCCCGTTCCACCGCGGCCAGAGCGTGCTGCTGCACAAGCAGTGCGACGACGTCTGGCGCATCGACTTCCAGCTCGGCTGGAACGCCGACCCCGCCGAGGAGAAGAAGCCCGAGAAGGTGATCCCGCGCATCCAGGCGATGCTCGGCAAGGACGTCGAGTTCGAGCTCGAGTGGGTCT
>JAEUOY010000169.1 GCA_016790515.1 Burkholderiaceae bacterium
GAGTAGCTAAGTGCGGAAGAGATAACCGCTGAAAGCATCTAAGCGGGAAACTCGTCTCAAGATGAGTCTTGCCGGGGCCTTGAGCCCCCTGAAGGGTCGTTCGAGACCAGGACGTTGATAGGCTGGGTGTGGAAGCGCAGCAATGCGTTAAGCTAACCAGTACTAATTGCCCGTGAGGCTTGACCCTATAATTTTGACGTCTTCAATGACGGTTCCGTTACGCCACTGTCCGGCGCAATCAAAAATCTGATTCAAGACTCTGTGAATTGGCCGAAGGCTGGAGGCAATCTCCAGCTCAGGCAACAAGTTAAGCCTGATGACCATAGCGAGGTGGTCCCACTCCTTCCCATCCCGAACAGGACAGTGAAACGCCTCTGCGCCAATGATAGTGCGGGTTCCCGTGTGAAAGTAGGACATCGTCAGGCTATTAACCTGAAAACCCCCTGTGGCTTAGGCGCAGGGGGTTTTTTTCTTGCGTCGTCGCAGGCTCGAACCGGTTGGCTCAGGCTGGGTGCAGGCAGCCGAGGATTCGGTCGCCACGGGCTCCGGTGACCTGCGGGCAATTGCCGGCGAGGCGTTGACAGTGACGGTACGCGAGCCAGGCGAAGGCGGCGGCCTCCACCTGCATCGGCGGTATGCCGGCATCCGCGGTGGATCTGACCTTGGTTCGTGGCAATTGGCTTGCGATCCTGTTGCAGAGGTCAAGGTTGAAGGTTCCGCCGCCACACAGCAGCAGCTCGTCGGGGTCCGGCAGGTGCAGCGCCAGCGCTTGTGTTGCGGATCGCGCGGTCAGTTCGGCCAGGGTGGCCTGCACATCCCTGCTGGCGATTCGACGCTGGCGACTGCCCTCGTCGAGCAGGGCGACTAGCCATTCTGCATTGAAGCGATCACGCCCGGTGCTCTTGGGCGGCAGGGCACTGAAGTACGGATCGCCGAGCATCCGTTCGAGCAGTGCCGGATCGGCTTGCCCGCCGGAGGCCCAGTTGCCGCTTTCGTCATGATCGCGGCCGAGATGGCGATGAGCCCAGTGGTCCAGCAGGACGTTGCCCGGGCCGCAATCGAAGCCTGCAACGCCGCCAGCACCATCGAGCAGGGTCAGGTTGGCGATGCCGCCGAGATTCAGCACTGCCAGCCGCCTGCCCGGTCGGCCGAACAAGGCATCGTGGAACGCCGGGACCAGCGGAGCGCCCTGGCCTCCGGCTGCGACATCGCGGCTGCGAAAGTCACAGACGACGTCGATGCCGGTCATTTCGGCCAGAAGTGCGCCGTTGATCAACTGCAGCGTGTAGCCCAAGCCATCGAATTCGCCTGGACGGTGCCGCACGGTCTGGCCATGTGCGCCCATCGCCGTGATGGACTGGGGCACATGGCCCGAAGCCTGCAGCAGCGCCGCCACGACCTCACCGTAGGCGCGGCAGAGTCGGTTGGCGGCGAGCGAGGCGCGGTGAAGCTCATCAGCGCCGGCGTGGTTCAGGCTCAGCAGCGCCTGGCGCAGTTCGGGTTCGAACCCGGCATGGTGATGGCCCAGCAGTTCGACCTTCGAGGACGTGCCGTCGAAGCAAGCCAACACCGCGTCGACGCCGTCGGTCGAGGTCCCCGACATCAATCCGATGTAGAGGCCGCTGTTCAATCGCCTCGGCCCGATGTGCTCGACCGGTTTCGGCGGTTCAGGCGGCCCGCGACGCGGTCGTCATTCCGCGTTGCCGCGGAAGTTGGCGGCGAGTGTCTCTGCGGCGTCGAGCTGTCGCCGCGTGGTCGCGACCAGGCTGTCGAACCGGGCCCGCGCGGCAGGATCGAGGACCGTATCCTCGCCGTGGCTGGCACGCGCGACCTTCAGGGGATCCTGAAACTGGCCGTTGACGCGGAACTCGAAATGAAGGTGCGGCCCGGTCGCCCAGCCGGTGGCGCCAACGGCGCCGATGCGCTGACCCTGGTCGATGCGCTGTCCCTCGCGCACGTCGACCCGGCTGAGGTGCGCGTAGACGGTGGACTTGCCGTTGCCGTGCTCGACCTGCACCACATTGCCGTAGCCATTCTGGCGGCCGGCGAACGCCACCTTGCCCTCACCGACAGAGCGAACCGCAGTGCCGGTGGGGGCGCTGTAGTCGACGCCGTTATGGGCCCGCCAGTTCTGCAGGATCGGATGAAAACGCATCGCGAAGCCCGAGGTGACGCGGGAAAACTCGAGCGGACTGGCCAGGAAGGGCTTGCGACGGCTCTGGCCGTCCAAGCCGAAGTACGCGCCCTTGCCGCTACTGGCGCCGTCGAACCAGACCGCCCGCAGGGCCTTGCCGTTGTTGACGAACTCTGCCGCCAGAACGCGGCCGGTGGCATCGCCCCACGCGATGGGCTGATCGTCGGCGGTGAGGGCCTCGAATACCACGCTGAAGGTGTCGCCACTGCGCAGTTGCCGGTGGAAGTCGATGTCGCCGGAGAAGATGTCGATCAACTGGGCAGCGATGGCGTCGGGCAGCCTGGCGTCGTCGGTCGCCGCCCAAAGCGATGAGCGGATCGTGCCGCTGCCCAGCCGGACCTGCGGTACCAGTGCCGCGGTTTCGAGCCGGCTCGACAGCCGGCCGTCGGTGCGCAGCACCGTCAGGCGGGTGAAATGGCTGTCGCGACGCGCAGCGTCCGTCACGGGGAGGCGGGCCACCAATTCGAGCAGCGTGCCGTCGGCCGCCGTGCGCACCTGCACCATCTTCTGGCCGCGGCCGTCGAGCAGGCGGCGGGCATCGCGGTCCTGGCGCAGGAAGGCCGCGGCCGCGGGATCGTCGATGCCGAGCCGCGCCAGCAGCGTGTCGGCGGTATCGCTGGCGCGGGTGAGGTCGTTGCGGTGAAGTTCCAGCGACTGCAGGGCCAATTGGTCGAGCTGTTGGTCCAGACCCTGGATCCTGAGTTCCTCGGTGATCAGGCGCTGCGGCAGCAGGGCCGCATCGGGCGCCAGCGGCGCAATGCCGAAGGCGGTGATGGCGAAGCTGCTCAGCAAGCCGACCACGCCTGCGGTCAGCCGGCGGGGGTGGCGGCGCGCCGCGTCGTTGGCGTGCAACAGCAGGTTCTCGGCGAACGGAGGCAGCAGAGACAAGGTCGAAAGTTCCAAACGGGGCGAACGACGGCGAGGTTCGCGTCACAGGATGTCGAAGCAGGCCGGGCTCGAGCACGACCACCGTTCACGCCCACCGGGGTGGCATCGGACGGCGTCCTCTAGAATCAGAGGCTTGCCTGACCGGGCCGGCGTGAATTTTCCACACCGTCCCGAGCGAAACAAAGGGTGCCAGTATAACGGCGCACCCGACGCCCCAAATCGGGGAAAAGCCCTTGGCTCGCCCACCATGTCACATCCTCCGACGCCCCCCTCCGCCGACGCCGCCGACTTTCCCGTGACCGACCGGGTGCGTGCGGCAATGGCGACATCACTGCGCAACTGCGAGGAATTGCTGCCCGAAGCCGACTGGCTGAAGAAACTCGCGCGCGCCGAGGCCACCGGTGCACCGCTGCGCATCAAGCTGGGGCTCGATCCGACCGCGCCCGACCTGCACCTGGGCCACACGGTGGTGCTCAACAAGATGCGTGCGCTGCAGGACCTGGGCCACCAGGTGATCTTCCTGGTCGGCGACTTCACTTCGATGATCGGCGACCCGTCGGGCCGCAACACGACCCGCCCGCCGCTGACGCGCGAGCAGATCGAGGCCAACGCGCAGACCTACTACGCGCAGGCCAGCGTGGTGCTCGACCCCGATCGCACCGAGATCCGCTACAACAGCGAATGGAGCGATCCGCTCGGCGCGCGCGGCATGATCCAGCTGGCCTCGCGCTACACGGTCGCGCGGATGATGGAGCGCAACGACTTCCACGCCCGCTTCCAGGCCGGCACGCCGATCTCGGTGCACGAGTTCCTCTACCCGCTGATGCAGGGCTACGACTCGGTCGCGCTGAAGAGCGACCTCGAACTCGGCGGCACCGACCAGAAGTTCAACCTGCTGATGGGCCGCCACCTGCAGCAGGAGTACGGCCAGGAGCCGCAGTGCATCCTGACGATGCCGCTGCTCGAGGGGTTGGACGGCGTCGAGAAGATGTCCAAGAGCAAGGGCAACTACATCGGTATCACCGAAGACGCCAACAGCATGTTTGCCAAGACGCTGTCGATCAGCGACGCGCTGATGTGGCGCTGGTTCGACCTGCTGAGCTTCCGCAGCGAGGCCGAGCTGGCGCAGCTGAGGGCCGAGGTGGCGGCGGGGCGCAACCCGAAGGAGGCCAAGGTGCTGCTGGCGCGCGAGTTGGTGACGCGCTTTCACAGCGCCGCGGCGGCCGATGCGGCCGAAGCCGATTTCGCCCACCGCGCCCGCGGCGGCGTGCCCGACGAGATCCCCGAGCTGACGCTGGGTGGCGCGCCGCTGGCAATCGGCGCGCTGCTGAAGCAGTCCGGCCTGGCGCCGTCGACCAGCGAGGCGATGCGCCTGGTCGAGCAGGGCGGCGTGCGGCTGGACGGCGCGGTGATCAGCGACAAGGCGTTGAAGGTGGCCGCCGGCACGGTGGTGGTGCAGGTCGGCAAGCGCAAGTTCGCGCGCGTCACGGTGTCGGCCTGAGCCGCGCCGTCGCTGCGCCCGATCGCGCCCGCCGCAGCCGCCGATGCAAGTCAGTTCGTATCTGAAGCTTTCGGTGGCGGTGGCGCTGGCCACCATCACGCTGAAGACCGGCGCCTGGTGGCTGACCGGGTCGGTCGGCCTGCTGTCGGACGCGCTGGAGTCGCTGGTCAACCTGGCCGGCGCGATCTTCGCGCTGATGATGGTGACGGTGGCGGCGCAGCCGCCCGACGACGACCATCCCTACGGCCACCACAAGGCGGAGTATTTCTCCAGCGGCTTCGAAGGCGTGATGATCCTGGTGGCGGCGCTGGCGATCATCGCCGCGGCGGTGCAGCGGCTCTTCGCGCCGCAGCCGCTGGAGCAACTGGGGCTGGGCCTGGTGCTGTCGGTCGTCAGCTCGGCGATGAACGGCGCGCTGGCCTGGGCGATGCTGCGCAAGGCGCGCGAGCACCGGTCGATGGCGCTCGAAGGCGACGCCCGCCACCTCTTCACCGATGTCTGGACCTCGGTCGGCGTCGTCGTCGGTCTGCTGGCGGTACAGGCCAGCGGCTGGCTGTGGCTGGACCCGGTGATCGCCATCGCGGTGGCGGCCAACATCGCGCGCGAGGGCGTGATGCTGGTGTGGAAGTCGGCCGAAGGACTGATGGACCAGGCCCTGGAACCCGAGGTGCGGGCCGAGATCGAGCGCACGTTGGATGGCTTCCGCCATCAGGCCATCCGCTTCGACCATGTGGCGACGCGCCGCGCCGGTGCCCGTCGCTTCGTCGACCTGCACATGCACATGCCCGCCGGCTGGACGCTGGGCCGCGCTGCGGCGGTCAGGACCTCGGTCGAGCAGGCGCTGATGGCCGCGGTGCCGGGTCTGCGCGCCAGCATCCAGCTGTTGCCGATGGACGTGGAGGCGCATTTCGGCGATCCGCGCGATCCGCTGTGATCGCGCTGGTGCAGCGCGTCGCCGAGGCCCGGGTGACGGTGGCCGGCGAGACGGTCGGCGCGATCGGCCGCGGCCTGCTGGTGCTGGTGTGCGCCGAGCCGGCCGACACCGAGGGCCATGCCGGGCGGCTCGTCGACAAGCTGCTGAAGCTGCGCATCTTCGCCGACGAGTCCGGCAAGATGAACCGCAGCGTCGTCGACGTCGGTGGCGCGCTGCTGATCGTCAGCCAGTTCACGCTGGCGGCCGACGTGTCGGGCGGCAACCGTCCGAGCTTCACCGGCGCCGCCGGTCCTGCGCTGGGGCGCAGCCTCTACGAAAGCGTGCTGCGCCGGGCCCGCGAGCGGCATCCGGCGGTGGCCGCGGGGATATTCGGCGCCGAGATGCAGGTGGCGCTGGTCAACGACGGGCCGGTGACGATTCCACTGCGCATCGCATGACGGGGCCGAACGAAAAGGGCCCCGCGGGGCCCTGGCGATGACACCGGCGCGCCGGCGCCGGCGCTCGTCCTCAGTCGGCGTACTGGCCGGCGGCCTTGATTGCCGGGCCCCACTTGGCAATCTCGGATTCGACGAACTTCTTGTGCTCGGCGCCGCCCAGGCGGGCGTCGGTGACGATCACGGCGCCCAGCGCCTCCTGGTGCTTGGCGAATTCGGGATCCTTGAGCGCCGCACGCATGGCGCCGTTGAGCTTGTCGATCACCGCCTTCGGCGTGCCCTTGGGCGCGTACATGCCATGCCAGATCGACACGGCGAAGCCCTTCAGGCCGCTTTCGTCGAGCGTCGGCAGCTTGGCCAGCGACGGCATCGCCAGTCGCTTGGGCGTGGTCACCGCGAAGGCCTTGATCTTGCCGCTCTCGATCTGCTGCGTGGTGTTGGTGGTCTGGTCGCACATCAGGTCGACCTGGCCGCCGAGCAGGTCGGTCATCGCCGGCGCGGTGCCCTTGTACGGCACGGTGGTCATGTCGACGCCGACGCTCTGCTGGAACAGCAGCCCGCACAGGTGCGACGCGGCACCCAGGCCGGCGTTGGCCAGGTTGATCTTGCCCTTGTTGGCATCGATCCACTTGCGCAGTTCGGCCATGTTGTTCGCCGGCAGCGTGCTGCGGCCCACCAGCGTCATCGGCACCTCGTTGACCATGCCGACGTACTCGAAGTCGTTCAGCGTGTCGTAAGGCAGCTTGCGATACAGCGCCGGCGACGTGGCCATGCCGATGTGGTGCAGCAGGACGGTGTAGCCGTCGGGAGAGGCCTTGGCGACCTTGGCCGCGCCCAGCGTGCCGCCGGCGCCGCCGACGTTCTCGATGATGACGGGCTGCTTGAGCTGCTTGCGCAGCGCGTCGGCCAGGTCGCGCGCGACCTTGTCGGTCGGGCCGCCGGCGGCGAAGGGCACGACGACGGTGACCGGCTTTTCGGGGTACTCGGCCAGCGCAGCCGTGGCGAGCGTGGCGGTGGCCAGGGCGATCAGCAGCTTCTTCATCGGGTTGTCTCCAGGGGCTGGAAGAATTCGGGAGGGGAAATGTTAGGGCGTTGCGCGGCGCCGGGTGCCGCGGATACTACTTAGCCCGGGGCGGCAGCGCGCTTGCGCGAGGTCAATGTCCCGCCGACGAGCCGGGTGCGGCCAGGTGCGCCGCCAGCACCCGCGCCACGTGCAGTGCCTGGCGGCCGGCGCCGTCGGCGATCTGGTGCCGGCAGCTGGTGCCGTCGGCGACGATGATCGCGTCGGGCGCGGCGCGCACCGCCGGCAGCAGGCTCAGCTCGGCCATCTGCATCGACACCGCGTGGTGCGCGGCCTCGTAGCCGAAGCTGCCGGCCATGCCGCAGCAACTGCTCTCGATCAGCTCGGGTGCGGCGCCGGGAATCAGCTTCAGAACGTCGAGCACCGGCTGCATCGCTCCGAAGGCCTTCTGGTGGCAGTGGCCGTGCACGCGCATCGGCTGCGTCGCCGGCGTGAAGGCCGGCGCGAAGCGGCCGGCCGGGGCCTCGCGGGCCAGGAACTCCTCGAACAGCAGCGCCTGGCTGGCCAGCACCGCGGCGTCGTCGCCCAGGCCCATCACCAGCATCTCGTCGCGCAGGGTCAGCAGGCACGAGGGTTCGAGGCCGACGACCGCGATGCCGCGCTCGGCAAACGGCAGCAGCGCGGCCAGCAGCTCGCGGGCCCTGGCCTTGGCCTCGTCGGCCAGGCCGGCGGCCAGCAGCGGCCGGCCGCAGCACAGGTGGCCGCCGTCCTTGCGCGCCACGTGCACCGCGTAGCCGGCGGCCTGCAGCACGCGCAGCGCCGCGGTGGCGTTCTCGGTCTCGAAGGCGCCGTTGAAGGTGTCGACGAACAGCACCACCGCCTTGGCCGCGGCCAGCGCCTCGTCGCGGCTGGCCAGCCGCAGCGTCGGCGCGGCAGCCCAGAAGGTGTCGGCGCGGAACGGCGGCAGCCTGCGCTTCGCGGCCAGCCCGAGCCAGCGCTCGGACAGCGCTGCCGCGCCGGGCAGCTTGTCGCGCAGGTTGAACAACCAAGGCAGCCGGCTCGCGGTGTGCACCAGGTCGGGCAGGCGGGCGAGCAGCCGGTCCTTCAGCGCCAGGCCGTGGCGGGCCCGGCGCTGCGCCGTCCATTCGAGCTTGAGCCTGGCCATGTCGACGCCGGTGGGGCAGTCGCGCTTGCAGCCCTTGCAGCCGACGCACAGCGCCATCGCGTCGGCGACCGCGTCGCCGGTGAACGCGTCGGGGCCGAGCTGGCCCGACAGCGCCAGCCGCAGCGTGTTGGCGCGGCCGCGCGTCAGGTGCTGCTCGTCGCGGGTGACGCGGTAGCTCGGGCACATCGTGCCGGCGTCGAACTTGCGGCAATGGCCGTTGTTGTTGCACATCTCCACCGCCTTGGCCAGGCCGCCGGTCGAGTCGCCACCGCTGCCCGGCGCGGTGGTCTGCTCGGTCGCCGGGTCGTTCTGCACGTCCCAGGCCGACCAGTCGAACACCGGCGTCAGCGGAATCGTCCGGTAGCCGGGCGGGAAGCGGAACAGCGAGACATCGTCCATCTTCGGCGGGTCGACGATCTTGCCGGGGTTCAGCAGCCGATCGGGGTCGAGGTGCGCCTTGATCGCGCGGAAGGCTTCGCCGAGCCGCGGGCCGAACTGCCATTCGATCCACTCGCCGCGGCACAGGCCGTCGCCGTGCTCGCCGCTGTAGGCGCCCTTGTACTTGCGCACCAGCTCGGCGGCTTCCTCGGCGATCGCGCGCATCTTCTGCGCGCCGTCGCGCCGCATGTCGAGGATCGGCCGCACATGCAGCGTGCCGACCGAGGCATGCGCGTACCAGGTGCCGCGGCTGCCGTGCCTGCGGAACACCTGGGTCAGCGCGTCGGTGTACTCGGCCAGGTGCTCGAGCGGCACCGCGCAGTCCTCGATGAAGCTGACCGGCTTGCCGTCGCCCTTCAGGCTCATCATGATGTTCAGGCCGGCCTTGCGCACCTCCCACAGCGCCTTCTGCGGCGCGTCGGCCTCGAGCCGGACGACGCTGCCGGGCAGCGCCAGGTCGGCCATCAGCTCGACCAGCCGGTCGAGCTGGCGCAGCAAGGCCGGCTTGTCGTCGCCGCTGAACTCGACCAGCAGGATCGCCTCCGGCGCGCCGATCAGCGCGGTTTCGATCACCGGCCGGAACGCCGGGTTGGCGCGGCTCAGCTCGATCATCGTGCGGTCGACCAGCTCGACCGCGCTGGGCCCGAGCTTGACGATGTGCTGCGCCGAGTCCATCGCGGCGCGGAAGCTCGGGAAGTTGACGACCCCCAGCACCTTGGCCCGCGGCAGCGGGCTCAGCCGCAGCGTCAGCGTCTTGTAGACCGCCAGCGTGCCCTCGGCGCCGACCAGCAGGTGCGCCAGGTTGACGCTGCCGTCGGCGGTGTAGGGCCTCTCGCTCTGCGGGTGGAAGATGTCGAGGTTGTAGCCGCCGACGCGGCGCAGCAGCCTGGGCCAGCGGGCCTCGATCTCGGCGCGCTGCGCGTCGGCCAGGCCGCGCACGAAGTCGGCGATCGCCCGCTCGCGCGCGCCGAGGCCGGCCACCGGCCCGAAGGCCGCGAGCGTGCCGTCGGCCAGCCAGGCGTCGATGCCGGCGACGTTGTGCACCATGTTGCCGTAGGCGATGCTGCGGCTGCCGCAGCTGTTGTTGCCGGCCATGCCGCCGATCGTCGCCTGCGCGCTGGTCGACACGTCGACCGGGTACCACAGGCCGTGCGCCCTCAGCGCGGCGTTCAGGTGGTCGAGCACGATGCCGGGTTCGACCTCCGCGGTCATCGCCGCCTTGTCGAGGGCCAGCAGCCGGCGCAGGTGCTTGGAGTAGTCGATCACCAGCGCGGCGCCGGTGGTCTGGCCGCACTGCGAGCTGCCGCCGCCGCGCGGCAGCAGCGGCAGCTTCAGGTCGCGGGCGATCGCCAGCGCGGTGGCCACGTCGTCGGCCGTCCGCGGCACGAACACCCCGACCGGCATCTGCTGGTAGATCGACGCGTCGGTGGCGTAGCGGCCGCGCGAGGCGGCGTCGAACAGCACTTCGCCCTGGGTCTCGGCGCGCAGGCGGCGCTGCAGGGTATCGATCATGCGCTCGCCTCTCCGTGCACTGTGCCGGCGCGCATCTGCTCGAGCACCGCGTCGCGCTTGTGTTCGAGGTGCCGCACCAGCAGCCGGCGCAGGCCTTCGGCGTCGCGCGCGGCCAGCAGTTCGACCATCTGCCCGTGCTCCTGCACCGCACGCTGCCATTTGGCGTCGTCGAAGTTCGAGCGGAAGCGCAGCGCCTGCAGCCGCGCGTTGACGGTGCGCCAGGTCTGGGTCAGCACGCGGTTGCGCGCCGCCGCGTTGATCAGCGTGTGGATCTGCGAATTGAGCCGGTAGTAGGTCGACAGGTCGCGCCGGGTGAAGGCGGCCAGCATCTCGTAGTGCAGCGCGCGGATCTCGGCCCGTTCGGCGTCGGTGATGCGCTGCGCCGCCAGCTCACCCGCCTGGCCCTCGAGCCCGGCGATGACCTCGAAGGTGTCGGCCACGTCCTGCTCGCTGAGCGAGGACGCGACCGCGCCGCGGTTGGGCAGCAGCTCGACCAGGCCTTCGGCGGCGAGCATCTTGATCGCCTCGCGCAGCGGCGTGCGGGAGACCTGCAGCAGCTCGCTCAGCTCGCGTTCGTTGAGCTTCGCACCCGGCGCGATCAGGCCTTCGACGAGGCGCTGGCGCAGCCGTGTCGCAACCTCCTGGTGCAGCACCTGGCGGGGGATGGAAATGATCTCGGCCACGGCTTGGTCTCCGATCGCATACAAAACTTCGGCGAAGTTTGCCAGATTTCAGGCAGATACTGGTTGACAAATGAATTTTGTATGCAAATATTCGGCCCGCTTCACCCCGGAGACCCTGACCATGATCACGCTCGACCACCACCCCAGCGGCCGCCACTTCCTGCAGATCCCGGGGCCCAGCCCGGTGCCTGACCGCATCCTGCGGGCGATGAGCCTGCCGACCATCGACCACCGCGGCCCCGAGTTCGCCGGTCTGGGCAAGAAGGTCATTGCCGGCCTGCAGCAGGTTTTCCAGACCCGCCACCCGGTGGCGATCTACCCGGCCTCGGGCACCGGCGCCTGGGAGGCGGCACTGGCCAACACGCTGAGCCCGGGCGATGCGCTGCTGATGTTCGAGACCGGCCACTTCGCGACGCTGTGGCAGAAGATGGCGCTGCGGCTGGGCCTGCAGCCCGAGTTCCTGGCGCTGCCCGGCACCGACGAGGCCACCGGCCTGCCGCGCGCCTGGCGCCACGGCGTCGATGCCGGGATGATCGAGCAGCGCCTGCGCGCCGACGCGCAGCACCGGATCAAGGCGGTGTGCGTCGTTCACAACGAGACCTCGACCGGCGTCACCAGCGACATCGCCGCGGTGCGCCGCGCGATCGACGCCGCCAGGCACCCGGCGCTGCTGCTGGTCGACACGATCTCGGGGCTGGCCAGCGCCGACTACCGGCACGACGAATGGGGCGTCGACGTAACCGTCAGCGGCTCGCAGAAGGGGCTGATGCTGCCGCCGGGCATCAGCTTCAACGCGCTGTCGCCGAAGGCGCTGCAGGCCAGCCAGACCGCAAGGCTGCCGCGCAGCTTCTGGGCCTGGGACGAGATCGTCGAGATGAAC
>JAEUOY010000008.1 GCA_016790515.1 Burkholderiaceae bacterium
CTGATGCAGCGCCGCGTGCTGTCGGTGATGGGCGACGGCGGCTTCTGGCACAACGGCCTGCTGACCGGCGTGCAGAGCGCGCTGTTCAACGGCGACGACGCGGTGCTGCTGATCATGAAGAACGGCTACACCTCGGCCACCGGCACGCAGGACATCATCTCGACGCCCGACGACGCGATCAAGGCGCGCGCCGTCGACAAGCAGCAGAGCCTGGTGCACCAGAACCGGACGATCGAAGCGACGCTGAAGGGCCTGGGCGTGCAGTGGCTGCGCCAGGTCGACAACTACGACGTGACCGCGATG
This sequence comes from Burkholderiaceae bacterium, assembly GCA_016790515.1. Taxonomy (GTDB): domain Bacteria; phylum Pseudomonadota; class Gammaproteobacteria; order Burkholderiales; family Burkholderiaceae_C; genus Pseudaquabacterium. The sequence continues at coordinate 304 of JAEUOY010000008.1, forward strand.
CGGCGCACGCTCGAGGAGGCCTTCACCAGCGACTTCAGCGGGCTGAAGGTGATCATCGCCGAGGGCGAATGCCAGCTCGAGCGGCAGCGCCGCATCAAGCCGTGGATCGCCTCGCTGCTGCAGCGCGGCGAACGGGTGCTGCGGGTGAAGTACGGCGTCGACGAGGACGTCTGCACCGGCGACCATGCCTGCATCCGGCTGTCGGGCTGCCCGACGCTGACGCTGAAGGACAACCCCGACCCGCTGAAGCTCGACCCGGTGGCCACGGTGATCGACGGCTGCGTCGGCTGCGGCCTGTGTGGTGCCAACGCCCATGCCGCGACGCTGTGCCCCAGCTTCTACCGCGCCGAGGTGATCCGCAACCCGAAGTGGCACGAGCGGCTGGTCGACGGGCTGCGCGCCTCGGTTCGGCGCGTCCTGCAACCCGCCTGAGCGCGCGATGACCGACCAGCCCGTCACGATCCTGATCAGCGCGCTCGGCGGCGAAGGCGGCGGCGTGCTGGCCGACTGGCTGGTCGACACCGCCCGCCACGCCGGCCACGCGGTGCAGGGCACCAGCATCCCGGGCGTCGCGCAGCGCACCGGCGCCACCACCTACTACGTCGAGATCTTCCCGCGGCCGGACAGCGAGCTCTGCGGGCGCCGGCCGGTGTTCGGCCTCTACGCGGTGCCCGGCGGGCTCGACCTGCTGGTCGGCAGCGAGCTGATGGAGGCGGTGCGCCAGGCCGGCAACGGCCTGGTCTCGCCCGACCGCACCAGCGTGCTGGTGTCGACCGCGCGAACGCTGACGACGATCGAGAAGATGCAGATGGCCGACGGCCGCGTCGGCGATGCAGCGCTGCTGGCCGCGCTGCGCGGCACCGCCGCCGAGCTCGAACTGCTCGACATGGCCGCGCTGGCCAGCCAGGCCGGCACCGTGATCAGTGCGGTGATGTTCGGCGCGCTGGCCGGCTGGGCGGTGTCCAGCGGCCGGCTGCCGTTCAGCCGGGCCGACTACGAGGCCACGATCGGCCGCGGCGGCAAGGGCATGGCGGCCAGCCTGCGCGGCTTCGGCGCCGCGTTCGAGCACATCGTCGGCGCGCGGGCGCAGCGCCAGGCGGTCATGCAGGTGGCCGATGCCGTGGTGCAGCGCAGCTCGGCCCCGCTGGCCGCGGTGGCCGACCTGCCCGACCCGGTGGCCGCGATCGCCGCGCTGGGCCATGCCCGCCTGCTCGACTACCAGGACGCCGCCTACGCCGCGCAGTACCGCGAGCGGCTGGCCCGCATCGTCGCCGCCGAGCGGGTGGCGGCAGCCGACGGCGCCTTCGCGGCCAGCGCCGAGGTGGCACGCTGGCTGGCGCTGTGGATGGCCTTCGACGACATCGTCCGCGTCGCCGACCTGAAGAGCCGCGCCGGCCGCTGGCAGCGGGTGCAGCGCGAAGTCAAGGCCGCCGACGGCGAGCTGCTGCGGATCTACGACCACTTCAAGCCCGGCGTGCCCGAGATTGCCGCGCTGCTGCCGCAGCGTTGGGCCGACCGGCTGCAGCGCTGGGACCGCCGGCGCATCGCGCGCGGCCAGGAGCCCTGGGCACTGCCGCTGGCGATCCCCAGCCACGGCGTGCTGGGCCTGCTGGCGCTGCGCGCGCTGGCCGGCCTGCGCGGCCGGCGCCGGCGCGGCAGCCGCCATGCCGCCGAGCAGGCGCTGATCGAACGCTGGCTCGCCGCCGTGCAGCAGGGCCTGGCCGAGGACGCCGGCCTCGGGCTCGAGATCGCCCGCTGCGGCCGGCTGGTCAAGGGCTACGGCAGCACCAACGAGCGCGGCAAGCACAACCTGCTGCACGTGATCGACCACCTCGCCCGCCCGGCGGCCGTCGGCGATGCGACCCAACGCGCGAAGGCGGTGGCCGCCGCGCTGGCGGCTGCGCTGGCCGACGATGCCGGCGTCCAGCTCGACAAGACCCTGGTCGCCCATGGTGCGCCGCCCCGGCCGGTGGCGGCGCAACCGATTCGATGGCACCGCCGCAGACCCGCCGCAGCGGGCGCGGTGCCGCCGCATTGAACCGGCCGACACGTTCCCACCCAGGAGACAGATCGATGCGATCGACATTCCCCCGCAAGTCCTCCGGCCGCTGGCAGACCCACGGGGTCATCGGCGCCGCCCTGCTGGCGCTCGCCGCCGGCGCCTGGGCCCAGAAGGCCGAGGAGGAACCGTTCTGGGCCAAGGGCCGGCCGAAGGCCGGCGTCGGCGCCAAGCTCGAACCGGTGCCGGCATTCCCGATTCCCACCGCGGCCGACCAGCTGCCCGTCGCCAGGATCAAGCTGCCGCCAGGCTTCAAGGCCGAGGTCTGGGCCAGCGGCATCCTCGATGCGCGCGGCTTGCGCGAGGGCGACAAGGGCACGGTGTTCGTCAGCTCGCTGTTCGTCGCCGGCAAGATCTACGCGGTGACCGACCAGGGCGGCAAGCGCACCGTGAAGACCATCGCCGAGAAGCTGTTCCTGCCCAACGGCATCGAGTTCCACAAGGGCAGCCTGTACGTGGCCACGCCCAAGGACATCACGCGCTACGACGACATCGAGGCCCGACTCGACAGCCCGCCCAAGCCGGTGATGGTCTACGACAAGCTGCCCGGCGAGGTCCCGCACGGCTGGAAGTACATCCGGGTCGGCCCCGACAACAAGCTCTACGTGCCGATCGGCGCGCCGTGCAACATCTGCGAGGAGCGGGACGGTTTCGCCAAGATCGTCCGCATGAACCTCGACGGCAGCGGCGTCGAGAACGTGGCGCTGGGCGTGCGCAATACCGTGGGCTTCGACTTCGACCCGAAGGACGGCAGCCTGTGGTTCACCAACAACGGCCGCGACTGGCTCAGCGAGGACCTGCCCAACGACACGCTGAACCGCGTCAGCCAGCCTGGCAAGCAGCACTTCGGCTACCCGTTCTGCCACCAGGGCGACTTCGCCGACCCCGAGTTCGGCTGGGGCAAGGACTGCAACGCCTTCGCCAAGCCGGCGCTGCTGACCGGCCCGCATGCCGGCACGCTGGGCATGCGCTTCTACACCGGCAAGCAGTTCCCGGCCAAGTACCAGGGTGCGATCTTCATCGCCCGCCACGGCCCGTGGAACCGCACGCAGAAGTACGCCGCCGACGTGATCGTCGCCTGGCCCGACGGCAAGGGCGGCATCGAGAAGTGGGAGCCGTTCATGACCGGGCTGGTCGAGAACAACGCCTACCTCGGGCGGCCGGTCGACGTGATGGTGATGAAGGACGGCTCGATGCTGGTCAGCGACGACCACAACGGGGCGATCTACCGCATCAGCTACAAGCCGTGAGCGCGCGCGCGCTGGCCGGCGCGGCGCTGCTGGCCGCTGGGGCTGCCGCCGCGCTGCCGGCAGCGGCGGACTATGCCGAGCGCTACGCCGCCGTCTGCGCCGCCTGCCACGGCGCGCAGGGGGTCAGCACGCTGCCGGACACGCCGTCGCTGGCCGGCCAGCCCAGCTTCTACGCGATCACCCAGCTGTTCCTGTTCCGCGACGGCCGGCGCGACAGCGCAGCGATGACCGCCATCGCCAAGCAGATGAGCGACGCCGACCTGCGCGGCTACGCCGAGGTGATCGGCCGCCTGCCGCCCGCCGGGCCTGCCGCGGCCGGCCCGCGCGATGCGCAGCGCTTCGCGCGCGGCGCGGCGCTGGCGC
>JAEUOY010000031.1 GCA_016790515.1 Burkholderiaceae bacterium
ACTGCTCGGCGTCGGCGTCGGTCAGCTCGACCACCCGGCAGCCGCGGCGCGGCACCAGCTCGACCAGGCCTTCGGCGGCCAGCACCTTCAGCGCCTCGCGCAGCGGCGTGCGGCTGATCTGCCACTGCGCGGCCAGCGCCAGTTCGTCGATGTAGCTGCCCGGCGCCAGCCGGCGCTCGAACACCAGGTCGCGCAGGCGGGCGGCCACGCCATCGTGGAGCGAGGTGCCGCGCAGTGGGATCGGTTCAGCCATGCGGCCACTGTAATGCTGTAATTACAGAATTACAAGATCGCTCGACGTCACTTCCGTACTTCCTGCGATGCGGGGCGTCGCGAAGCCGGACGACCGCCGGTCCCCTTGCCGGGGCCGGCGGACAGGCGTTCAGGCCGTCGCCGGCGAGGACAGTCGCAGCGAGGGCGCCACCACGTGCGCCAGCTGCTGCAGCAGCCCGGGCCGGGTGGACCGCCCGGGCGCCGCGGCAGCGACCGGCGCGCACACCGCCAGCGTGGCCGGGCCACCCAGCGCGCTGACCAGCACCGGCCGCGACGAGTCGATCGACAGGCTCTCGCCGACCTGCAGCACATGGTCGTCGGGATCATGGTCGATGGTCACCCACAGCACCCCGGAGACGCCCTGCAGACGGGCGCCGGCGGCACCGGTGAGCCGCAGCGGCTGCTGCGGAGCCACGCGCACCCGGGCGCTGGAGGTGTGCAGTTGAAGACCGGACATGGCAGACTCCTCGAATGCGCCGGCTGCATACGACGAAAGGCCCGATTGCCTTGCGCCGGCCGGCGCGTGGCACCAATTTGCCCGACTGCCGGTGCGCCGACAAACGCTGAATTTGCATCGATCACATTCCTCGCGCGCATGTCAAGGGACCCGAACCGCCTGCCGCCGCTGGACCTGCTGGTCGCCTTCGAGGCGGTCGCGCGCCAGGGCTCGATCACCCGCGGTGCGGCCGAGCGCTTCGTCACCCAGTCGGCGATGAGCCGGCAGATCGCGGCGCTGGAATCCGAACTGGGCACGCCGCTGTTCCAGCGCCGCCACCGCGCGCTGGCGCTGACCGACGCCGGGCGCCAGCTGCTGGCCGCCTGCACGCCGGTGCTGGCCCAGCTGCGCGAGGTGGTGGCGGCGATCCGCGCACCGCTGTCGCGCACGGTGCTGTCGCTGACCACGACGCCGAGCTTCGCCGCGCTGTGGCTGATCCCGCGGCTGGCCGGTTTCACCCGCGAGCACCCGGGCGTGGACGTGCGGCTGGACGCCAGCTTCGAGCGCCGCGACCTGGTGCGCGAGGGCTTCGACCTCGCGGTGCGCTACGGCCCGCTGGCGCAGGCCGAGGGGCGGCGGCTGTTCGGCGAGGCGATCGTGCCGGTGTGCAGTCCGGCGCTGCGCCGCCAGGCCGGCGCGCCGCTGGCCACCCCGGCCGACCTGGCGCAGCACACGCTGCTGCAGGTGGCCAACGCCCAGCCCGGCGGCATGCCGCTCGAATGGGAATCCTGGCTGCGGGCGGCCGGCGCGCCGCAGGTCCAGCCCCGATCGATGCTGACCTTCAACAATTACAACGAGACCATCGCCGCGGCACTGGCCGGCCAGGGCGTCGCGCTGGGTCGGCGGCCGCTGATCGACGCGCTGCTGCGCAAGCGCCAGCTGGTGGTGCCCTTCGGCGGCGCGACCGACACCGAGCGGGTGTATTCGCTGCTGCTGGCCCCCGCCGCCCAGGCGCGCCCGGCAGCGCTGGCGATGGCCGACTGGCTGGTCGCCCAGACCGCCGGCTAGGCCGGGCCCAGTCGCCGGCAGATCTCCAGCGTCAGCGCCGACTGGTTCAGCGCGTAGAAATGGATCGCCGGCGCGCCGCCGGCGATCAGCCGCTGGCACAGGCCGGCGACGACATCGATGCCGAAGGCGCGGATCGACGCCGCGTCGTCGAGGTAGCCCTCCATCTTCAGCATCACCCAGCGCGGGATCTCGATGCCGTCGCGCGCCGCGAACTGCACGATGCGCGCGAAGTTGTGGATCGGCATCACGCCCGGCACGATCGGCACCGTGACGCCCAGCCGGCGCGCCTCGTCGACGAAGTGGAAATAGGCGTCGGGATTGAAGAAGAACTGGGTGATCGCCGAGTCGGCGCCGCACTTCACCTTGTCGGCGAAGTGCTGCAGGTCCTTGCGGGCGTAGCGCTGCTCGGGGTGGTATTCGGGGTAGGCCGCGACCTCGATGTGCCAGTCGGCACCCTGCGTCTCGCGGATGAAGCGCACCAGTTCGGACGCGTAGCGGAACTCGCCGGCCACCGCGGTGCCGCTGGGCAGGTCGCCGCGCAGCGCGACGATGCGGCGGATGCCCTGGTCACGGTAGGTGGCCAGGATCTCGGCGATGCCTTCGCGGGTGCTGCCGACGCACGACAGGTGCGGCGCGGCCTCGAAGCCCAGCGCCGCGATGTCGCGCACGGTGGCCAGGGTCTTGTCGCGCGTGGATCCGCCGGCGCCGTAGGTGACGCTGAAGAACTCGGGCTGGAGGACGCTCAGGTCCTGCACCACGGTCTTGAGCTTCTCGCTGCCCACCGGCGTGTTGGGCGGAAAGAACTCGATGCTGATCGGTACCTGCGCCATGCGTCGGCTCCGCATTCGGCGTCATGCCGGCGGCATGACGAGAAGAAACACGCAGACGCCGCGGAACCGGCTCGGCCGGTCCGCTGGCGTCGCACCCTGGAAGGAAGCGGCCGAAGGCCGCCTCGGGCGGGTCAATACCGGTAGGTATCGGGCTTGAACGGCCCCTGCTTGGGCACGCCGATGTAGGCCGCCTGCTCGTCGGTCAGCTCGCTCAGCTGCGCGTTCAGCGTCACCAGCTGCAGCCGGGCGACCTTCTCGTCGAGGTGCTTGGGCAGCACGTATACCTTGCCCACGTCGTAGGCGTCCTGGTGCGCGTACAGCTCGATCTGGGCGATCGTCTGGTTGGCGAAGCTCGAGCTCATCACGTAGCTCGGGTGGCCGGTGCCGCAGCCCAGGTTCACCAGCCGGCCCTTGGCCAGCAGGATGATGCGCTTGCCCGGCTTGCCATCGACATCCGGGAAGATCACATGGTCGACCTGCGGCTTGATCTCTTCCCACTGCAACGCCTCGATCGCCGCGACGTCGATCTCGTTGTCGAAATGGCCGATGTTGCAGACGATCGCGTTGTGCTTCATCGCGTCCATGTGGGCGCGGGTGATCACGCTCTTGTTGCCGGTGGCGGTGACGAAGATGTCGGCCTTGTCGGCGGCGTATTCCATCGTCACGACGCGGAAGCCCTCCATCGCCGCCTGCAGCGCGTTGATCGGGTCGATCTCGGTCACCCAGACCTGGGCCGACAGTGCGCGCAGCGCCTGCGCCGAGCCCTTGCCGACGTCGCCGTAGCCGGCGACCAAGGCGATCTTGCCGGCGACCATCACGTCGGTGGCGCGCTTGATCGCGTCGACCAGGCTCTCGCGGCAGCCGTAGAGGTTGTCGAACTTGCTCTTGGTCACCGAGTCGTTGACGTTGATCGCCCGGAACAGCAGCGCGCCCTTGGCGGCCATCTCGTTCAGGCGGTGCACGCCGGTGGTGGTCTCCTCGGTGACGCCGATGATCTCGGCGGCCTTGCGGCTGTACCAGCTGGCGTCGACCGCCAGCTTGGCCTTGATCGCCGCGTACAGCTCGCGCTCCTCCTCGCTGGTCGGGTGGGCGATCACCGATGCGTCCTTCTCGGCGCGCTTGCCCAGGTGCATCAGCAGCGTCGCGTCGCCGCCGTCGTCGAGGATCATGTTCGGGCCTTCGCCCTTGGCGCCCTTGTCGCCGAACTCGAAGATGCGGTGGGTGTAGTCCCAGTAGTCCTTCAGCGTCTCGCCCTTGTAGGCGAACACCGGCGTGCCGCGCTCGACCAGCGCCGCGGCGGCATGGTCCTGGGTCGAGAAGATGTTGCACGAGGCCCAGCGCACCTCGGCGCCCAGCGCCTGCAGCGTCTCGACCAGCACCGCGGTCTGGATCGTCATGTGCAGGCTGCCGGCGATGCGCGCGCCCTTCAGCGGCTGGCTCGCCGCGTACTCGCGGCGGATGGCCATCAGCGCGGGCATCTCATGCTCGGCGATGTTGAGTTCCTTGCGGCCCCAGGCAGCCAGCGACAGGTCGGCGATGGCGTAGGCGGTGTCGGGGTTCGGCTTCAAGACGGCGTTCATGGCAAAAGCTCCGGAGAACAGGTGGCCCTGGCAGCTTGCCGCAGTGAGGACTCGGCGAGAGGGACCTCACCCACGACAAGAACTGGGGGTGAGCGACGTTGCACGGGGAGTGGTTTCGAGCCTGGGGCCGGGGCCGGCCTTGCAACGCTCCTCGAAACAGGTGCGGATTCTAAGCACAGCCGCGCCGGCGCGTGCGGCGCGGGCCGTGACATCCGCCCTGGCGGGCGGCTTGCCCGCCGCGGCGGGCGCCTCGTTCAACCGCCGCTGCTGCCGGCGAGCTGGTCGTCGCCGCGGCTGGGCACCAGCGACGGCCGGCCGACGATCAGCGGGTCGACCGAGCCCAGCGTGGCCATGTCCTTGTTGGCATAGGGCAGCCGGTGCAGCAGGTAGCGCATCGCGTTCAGCCGCGCGCGCTTCTTGCAGTCGCTCTTGATCACCGTCCACGGCGCGTCCGAGGTGTCGGTGTGCAGGAACATCGCCTCCTTGGCCAGCGTGTAGTCGTCCCACTTGTCGAGCGAGGCGAGGTCGATCGGGCTCAGCTTCCACTGCTTCAGCGGGTGCAGCCGGCGTTCCTTGAAGCGGCGGCGCTGCTCGGCACGGCTGACCGAGAACCAGAACTTGAACAGGTGCACGCCGCTGCGCACCAAGTGGCGCTCGAACTCGGGCGTCTGGCGCATGAACTCGTCGTACTCGGCATGGGTGCAGAAGCCCATCACCCGCTCGACGCCGGCGCGGTTGTACCAGCTGCGGTCGAACAGCACGATCTCGCCGCGGGTGGGCAGGTGCTCGATGTAGCGCTGGAAGTACCATTGCCCGCTCTCGATCTCGCTGGGCTTTTCCAGCGCGACGACGCGGGCGCCGCGCGGGTTCAGGTGCTCCATCATGCGCTTGATCGTGCCGCCCTTGCCGGCGGCGTCGCGGCCCTCGAACAGGATCACCACCCGCGCGCCGGTGTCCTTGACCCAGGCCTGCAGCTTCAGCAGCTCGACCTGCAGCCGGTACTTCTGGCGCTCGTAGCTGCGCCGGGAGAGCAGGTTCTTGTACGGGTAGCGGCCGTCGCGCCAGCCCGGCACCAGCTCGACGTCGGCCTCCTTCTCGGGCTGCGCCCCGCCGTCGGGCTGGAACAGCGCGCGCTTGAGCGCCTTGACGTCGTCGGGCGAGGCGCCGGCCAGCACCGTCTTCAGCTCCGACAGCACGGCCTGGGTGTCGCCGCGCTGGGCGTGCTGGGCCAGCACGTCGGACATCACCATCGCCTGCTCGGTCAATGCCCCGGTGGTGGCACGCGAGATCGTGTTGCGCTCGATGTCGCGCTGGTTCAGCGACGGCGCAGTGTCGCCGGCGGCCACCGCCCGGGGGGCGTTGCGGCGGCGGGCGACGGCGGGCGGGTCCGCGCCGACGCCGCCATCGGCCGGCGCTCGGGCCGCCGCCGCCTTGCGCACCGTTCGTGGGCGGGCAGTCTGCGCTGGGGTGGGGGCGGTCGATTCCTTGGCCATGCCGTGCTCCGGTGACGTCTCGATGAGCTTCGCATCATCGGGCCGTTGCCCCGTTCCGGGGGTTGACCTCCGTCAATCGTCCGCGGCGACCGAGGTCGGCAGGCACCGTGGGAGACTTGCCCATGCCCCAGACCTCGGTTCAACGCCCGGCCGCGCCTGCCGAACGCTTGCGCCCGCTCGCCGCGTTGCCGGCAACCTGCCTGGCCGCGTTGCGCGGCGTGCTGACCGACATCGACGACACGCTGACCCGCGACGGCGCGATCGAGCCCGCCGCGCTGGCCGCGCTGCACCGGCTGGCCGGTGCCGGGGTGCCGGTGGTCGCGATCACCGGCCGGCCGGCCGGCTGGAGCGAGCCGTTCGCGCTGGCCTGGCCGGTGGCGGCGATCGTCGCCGAGAACGGCGCGGTGATGCTGCGGCGCGGCCCGGCCGGACTGCTGCGCGACTTCGTCGACGACGCCGCCACCCGCGCGGCCAACACGGTGCGCCTGCAGGCCTGCCTGCGGGCCGTGCTGGCCGAGGTGCCCGGCACGCAGGCGGCGCGCGACAGCGCCGGCCGGTTGACCGACATCGCGATCGACCACAGCGAGTTCACCCGGCTGTCGCCCGAGCGCGTCGCCGAGGTCGTGGCGGTGATGCAGCGTCACGGCCTGACGGCGACCGTCAGCTCGATCCACGTCAACGGCTGGATCGGCGGCCACGACAAGCCCAGCGGCGCGCGCTGGGCGGTCGAGCAGGCGCTCGGCCTGCCGTTCCGTCCGGGCGAGTGGGTCTACGTCGGCGACTCGACCAACGACCAGGGGATGTTCGAACAGGTCCCGCTGTCGGTCGGCGTCGCCAACATCGAGCGCTTCGTGCCGCAGCTGCGTTGCCTGCCGGCCCATGTCACGCGCGGCGAACGCGGCCAGGGTTTCGCCGAACTGGCCGACGCGCTGCTGGCCGCGCGCGCACCATGACCGGCGAGGCCCCGCTCACGCGCGGCCCGGCCTTGCGCCAGGCGCTGGCGCTGGCGCTGGGCGCCGCGGTGTCGCTGGGGCTGGCGCGCTTTGCCTACGCGCTGCTGCTGGGCCCGATGCGCGCCGACCTGGGCTGGAGCTACTTCACCGCCGGCGCGATGAACACCGGCAACGCCGCCGGCTACCTGCTCGGCGCGCTGCTGATGCCCGGCGCGATCGCCCGCTTCGGGCCGCGCGGCGCGCTGGTCGGCGGCGGCCTGGCCACCGCCGCCCTGCTGGCGCTGCACGGGTGGGTGGCGTCGGACGCCGCGCTGGCGGTGCTGCGGCTGCTGTCGGGCGTGGCCAGTGCCGCGACCTTCGTCGCCGGCGGCCTGATGGCCGCGCGCCTGGGCAGCCGGGTGGCCGAGGTGCTGAGCCCCGGGCTGGTGCTGGGCCTGTACTACGGCGGCACCGGGCTGGGCATCGTGGTGTCGGCACTGCTGGTGCCGGCCGCCGGCGCGTTCGCCGGCGCCGGGCTGCGCCCATGGCAGCCGGCCTGGCTGGCGCTGGGCGCGGTGGCGCTGGCGATGACGGCGCTGATGCACGGCGGCACGGTGGCGGAAGGGCCGCCGGGCGGCGCCGCCGCGGCATCGCGTACGGCCGTGCCCTGGCAGCGCCTGGGCCTGGCGCTGGCCGGCTATTTCTGCTTCGGGCTCGGCTACATCGGCTACATGACCTTCATCGTCACGCTGCTGCGCGAGCAGGGGCTGGCCGGCGCGCTGGTCACGGCCTTCTACGTCACGCTGGGCCTGGGCGTGGTGGCCTCGTCGTGGCTGTGGGCCGGGCTGCTGCAGCGCTGGCGCGGCGGCCAGGCGATGGCATTGCTCAACGGCCTGCTGGCGCTGGCCACCGTTCTGCCGGTGGCCAGCGCGCACCCGGTGGCGGTGTTCGTGTCGGGGGCGCTGTTCGGCGCGGTGTTCCTGTCGGTGGTGGCGTCGACCACCGCGCTGGTGCGCCACAACCTGCCGGCGGCGGCCTGGCCGGGCGGCATCAGCGGTTTCACGATCGTCTTCGCGGTCGGCCAGATTGCCGGGCCCAGCGCGGTCGGGCTGATCGCCGACGGACCCGGCGGGCTGGCGCGCGGGCTGGCGGTCAGCGCGGGTTTGCTGGCCTTGGGGGCGTTGCTCGCGGCGGGGCAGCGCCCTTTGCAGCGGGGCTGACCGTCCCCGCAGTGTCGAGCCTCAGGAAGCAGTGCAAACGCTGGAGTTCGTCGTCCAGCGCCTGGGTGAATCTCAGATCGCGTGGCGGGTGGCCGAGAACATAGTCGAGATCCGGCACCAGGCAGCCATCCCGCACCGCCAGGTTGCCCCAGCCGACCACCCGGTCGCGCCACAGCAGCGGCAGCGCGTAGTAGCCGCGCTGGCGCCTGGGCGCCGGGGTGTAGGCCTCGAAGCGGTAGGCCCAGCCCCACAGGATCTCGAAGCGGCGGCGGTCCCAGACGATCGGGTCGAACGGCGCCAGCAGGCGCACCGCGTCGGCCTCGGCCGGCGCGGCGTGGCGCCGCGAGGCCGGGTTCTCGCCCGCGGGCCAGTACCAGGTGATGCCGTCGACCCGCGCCTGCGGCAGCCGCTGCCGGGCCCGCTCCAGCGCCGCGGCGCGATCGCCGGCCCATTGCGGTGCGCCGCCGCGCAGCTGGCTGACCAGCTGGCCCAGCGTGGCCGCCGGCAGCGGCGCGTACTTGGCGACGATCACGTCGATCAGCGCGTCCATCGCCGCGGCCGGGTCGGTGGTGCCCGGTTGCGCGGGGCGCACCGCGTACAGCCGCACGCCGCCGTCGCGCCGGGCGATGCGCAGCAGGCCGCGGTAGTGCATGTCGTCGAGCAGCTGGGTGCTGGCGTTCGACGAGCCGCCGAACCAGTTGCGCGACTTGCCGTGCTGGAACTGCGCGTCAACCTCGCGCGGGTGCACCACGCCGCGCTCGCGCACGAAATCCAGCACCGCGGCGGCTTGGGCGCGGCGCAGCGCCGGCCAGGGCCTGGGCGGCTGCCGCGGGTGCATCAGCGCCTGGGTGGCGCGCGGCAGGAAGCCGTAGTTGACGAAGAAGTCCTCCTCGATGTCCAGCCGCGGGTAGCGCGCCTCGAGGTCGCCGGCACGGTAGCCGGCGACGCGGTGGCGCAGCGTCAGGTCCTGCGCGCGCGCCGGTGCGCGGATCGGGTCGGCCTGCACGAAGCCCAGCCGGCGGATCGCCTGCGGCAGCGTCGTCGGGGCGAACAGCGTGCGCGCCACCGCGTGGTGGCGAATCTGGGCGAGCGTCGGTGCGGCGGCCATCGTGCCAGCGTAGCAGCGGCGGCGACAATCCCGGCCAGTCGCCAACCACTACCCCCGCCGCCATGAAACCGATCGGAACCCCGCTGTCCCCCAACGCCACCCGCGTGATGCTGCTGGGCAGCGGCGAGCTGGGCAAGGAGGTGCTGATCGCGCTGCAGCGCCTGGGCGTCGAGACGATCGCGGTCGACCGCTACGACAACGCCCCCGGCCAGCAGGTGGCGCACCACGCCCGCACGATCGCGATGAGCGACCCGGCGGCGCTGCGCGCGCTGATCGAGGCCGAACGGCCCGACCTGGTGGTGCCCGAGATCGAGGCCATCGCGACGCCGGTGCTCGAGGCGCTGGAGGCCGAGGGCGCGGTGCGCGTGATCCCCACCGCCCGCGCCGCCCGGCTGACGATGGACCGCGAGGGCATCCGCCGGCTGGCCGCCGAACGCTTAAGCCTGCCGACCAGCCCGTACCGGTTCTGCGATTCGCTGGCCGAGCTGCAGGCGGCGATCGACGCCGCGAACGGTCAAGGGATAGGCTACCCCTGCATCGTCAAGCCGGTGATGAGCAGCTCGGGCAAGGGCCAGAGCCGGATCGACGGTCCCGCCGACGTGCAGCGTGCCTGGGACTACGCGATGGCCGGCGGCCGCGTCGGACCGGGCCGGGTGATCGTCGAGGGCTTCATCGATTTCGACTACGAGATCACCCAGCTGACGGTGCGCGCGCTGGGTGCGGACGGCCAGGTCGAGACCCACTTCTGCGAGCCGATCGGCCATGTCCAGGTCAGCGGCGACTATGTCGAGAGCTGGCAGCCCCATCCGATGCATCCGCAGGCGCTGCAGCGCGCGCGCGAGATCGCTTCAGCCGTGACCGACAACCTGGGTGGCCAGGGCTTGTTCGGCGTCGAGCTGTTCGTCAAGGGCGAGCAGGTCTGGTTCAGCGAGGTCAGCCCGCGGCCGCACGATACCGGCATGGTGACGATGATCACCCAGTGGCAGAACGAGTTCGAGCTGCACGCGCGTGCGATCCTCGGCCTGCCGGTGGACACCTCGCTGAAGAGCCCCGGCGCCAGCGCGGTGGTCTACGGCGGCGTCGACGCCAAGGGCATCGTCTTTGACGGCGTGGCCGACGCGCTGCGGGTGCCGAACAGCGAGATCCGCCTGTTCGGCAAGCCCGAGAGCTACGTCAAGCGCCGCATGGGCGTCGCGCTGGTGCACGACACCGATGTCGAGCGGGCGCGGGTGCAGGCGAAGCTGGCGGCTTCGCGCGTCGAGCCGCGCGAGGCACGGCGCCCGGCGGCTGCATCGATTGCAGGAACGCCGCCACCGGCCTGATCTGCAGCGGCGAGACGTTCCCGCCCCCCCCCGGCCTTCATCGGCACGCCGTGCGGCGGCCTTACAGGCCGGCTGCAGCCCTCAAGGCTGCAGCCTTGTCCGTGCGTTCCCACGTGAACTCGGGTTCCTCGCGGCCGAAGTGGCCGTAGGCCGCGGTCTTCTGGTAGATCGGCCGCAGCAGGTCGAGCATCTGGATGATGCCCTTCGGGCGCAGGTCGAAGTACTCGTTGACGAGCTGCGCGATGCGTTCGTCGCTGATCAGCCCGGTGCCCTCGGTGTAGACCGTCACGTTCATCGGCCGCGCCACGCCGATCGCGTAGGCCACCTGCACCTGGCACTGGCGCGCGAGGCCGGCGGCGACCACGTTCTTGGCCACGTAGCGGGCGGCGTAGGCGGCCGAGCGGTCGACCTTGCTCGGGTCCTTGCCCGAGAACGCGCCGCCGCCGTGCGGGCAGGCGCCGCCGTAGGTGTCGACGATGATCTTGCGCCCGGTCAGGCCGCAGTCGCCCTGCGGGCCGCCGATGACGAAGCGGCCGGTCGGGTTGATCAGGTACTTGGTGTCCTTGGTCAGCCAGGCCGACGGCAGCACCGGCTTGATGATCTCCTCGCGCACCGCCTCGTAGAAGGCGTCGGTCATCTTGTTGCCCAGGCTCATCTCGGGCGAATGCTGGCTGCTCAGCACCACGGTGTCGATCGAATGCGGCCGGCCGTCGACATAGCGCAGCGTGACCTGGCTCTTCGCGTCGGGGCGCAGGAAGGGCAGGCGGCCGTCCTTGCGCAGCTGCGCCTGGCGCTCGACCAGCCGGTGCGCGTAGTGGATCGCCGCGGGCATCAGCTCGGGGGTCTCGTCGCAGGCATAGCCGAACATCAGGCCCTGGTCGCCGGCGCCGGTGTTCAGGTGGTCGTCGCTGGCGTGGTCGACGCCTTGCGCGATGTCGTTGCTCTGCTTGTCGTAGGCCACCAGCACCGCGCAGCCCTTGTAGTCGATGCCGTACTCGGTGTTGTCGTAGCCGATGCGCTTGATCGTGTCGCGCGCGACCTGGATGTAGTCGACGTTGGCCTGGGTCGT
>JAEUOY010000069.1 GCA_016790515.1 Burkholderiaceae bacterium
GGCTTCCACGGCTTCCACGTGTTCGTCGGCATGCTGATGCTGCTGTTCATCACGCTGCGGCTGCGCGCCGGCCATTTCACGCCCGAACGCCACTTCGGCTTCGAGGGCGCGGCCTGGTACTGGCACTTCGTCGACGTGGTCTGGCTGGGGCTGTACTTCCTCGTCTACTGGCTCTGACGCCGCCCGGCGCCACCTCGAGGACGCCGCCGCGAGCGGCGTCTTTTCATTCCAGGATCAGCTCAGCGGCCGACCGGCAACCCGGTCGGCTTGATCCAGCCCAGCTTCCAGCCCAGCAGGATGAACAGGAACAGCGCGATCGACAGCCCGACCCGCAGCGCCAGCGCGCGGGCCATGCGCTTGTCGCGCGATTGCGTGTCGCCGCCCTTGCGCAGCATGAACAGGCCGGCGCCGGCCAGCGAGGCCAGCACCAGCACCAGGGCGATCACGATCACGGTCTTCATCGGCCGGGATTATCCGGCGCGCTGGCGCGCATGCTGAGCCGCGGGCGATCCGCTCGCCGTGCCGTGGTGCTGGTGGCCGCGGCGCTGGCCGCCGCGCTGACGGCCCGGCTGGGTGTCTGGCAGCTCGACCGGGCGCAGCAGAAGCTCGACCTGCTGGCCCGCATCGCCGCGCGTGCCGAGGCGCCGCCGCTGCCGCAGGACGACCTGGCGCGCGACGAGGCCGCGGCCGCAGGCCAGCATTACCGGCGCATCGTGCTGCGCGGCCGCTGGCTGGCCGAACGCACGGTATACCTGGACAACCGACCGCTGAACGCGCGCCAGGGCTTCATCGTCGTGACGCCGCTGCTGCTGGCCGACGGCGGCGCGGTGCTGGTGCAGCGCGGCTGGGTGGCGCGCGACTTCGTCGACCGCGCCCGGCTGGCGCCATTGCCCACGCCCGGCGGCGAACTGCAGCTGGAAGGCCGCATCGCCCCGCCACCGTCGCAGCTGTTGGCGCTGGCGGGCGAGGAGCGCGGGCCGATCCGGCAGAATCTGGACCTGGCGGCCTTTGCCCGGGAGACCGGGCTGCGCCTGCGGCCGCTGTCGGTGCAGCAGACCGCGCCGGTGGTCCGGGCGCTGCCGCAGCAGGGCGCCGCGGCTGCGCTCGACGATGGTCTGCTGCGGCAATGGCCGGCGCCGGTCGTCGACAGCGCGAAGAACCAGGGCTATGCCTTCCAGTGGTTCGCGCTGTGCGCGCTGGTCGTCGGCCTCACCGTCTGGTTCCAGTTCATCCGTCCCCGTCGCCCGTCCCGCCTCCCGCCGCCATGACCGACCGTTCCGAGCCGCTGGGCCTGACCGTGCACTCGCTGCCGCAACCCGGCGAGGCGCTCGAGCGCCAGCGCATCACAGGCCGGCTGAAGATGCTGCTGGTGGTCGCGGTGTGCGCGGCGCCGGTGATCGCCAGCTACTTCACCTACTACGTGCTGCGGCCCGGCGGCGCGGCCACCGCCTACAGCGCGCTGATCCAGCCGGCGTTGCCGCTGCCTGCCGTCACCGCACGCCTGCCGGACGGCAGCGGCCAGGCGCTGCGCAGCTTCGTCGGCCAGTGGCTGCTGGTGGTCGTCGACGGCGGCGCCTGCGGCCCAGCCTGCGAGAAGCGGCTGTTCATGCAGCGCCAGCTGCGCGAGATGACCGGCCGCGAGGCCGACCGCATCGACAAGCTCTGGCTGGTGGTCGACGACGCGCCGATCGCGCCGACGCTGCAGCAGGCGCTGGCCGCGACGCCGGCGATGCACATCCTGCGGCTGCCGCGTGCCGCGGTGGCGGCCTGGCTGAAGCCGGCGCCGGGGCAAGCGCTGGAGGACCACCTGTACATCGTCGATCCGATGGGCGACTGGATGATGCGGGCCCCGGCCGATGCCGACCCGGCGCGGCTCAAGCGCGACATCGACCGGCTGCTGAAGGGCTCGGCGGGCTGGGACCGGCCCGGCTTCCAGTCGCTGCTGAAGGACGAGCCCTCGGCCGCGCCGCCGGCGCCGGCCAGCCGCTGACGCCGCGCAGACACCATGAACCCACAGCCCCTGGTCGACTTCGCGCCCGCGCTGCGGCTGGCGCTGCTGGCCGGCGTCGTCGCGCTGCTGCCGCTGTCGTGGTGGTGGCTGCGCCAGCGCGGCGCGGCGATCGACCGGCGCCTGGCGGCGCTGACGCTGCTGACGCTGTTCCTGACCTTCGACCTGACGGTGTTCGGCTCCTTCACCCGGCTGACCGATTCGGGGCTGGGCTGCCCCGACTGGCCCGGCTGCTACGGCGAGGCCAGCCCGCTGGGCGCGCGCGACGACATCCATGCGGCGCAGACGGCGATGCCGACCGGCCCGGTCACCGCCACCAAGGCCTGGATCGAGATGATCCACCGCTACCTGGCGATGACCGTCGGGGTGCTGATCCTGGTGTCGGCGGCGGTCAGCTGGCGCGCGCGCCGCGAGCTGCCGCATTCGCCGTGGTGGGCCACCGCGACGCTGGCCTGGGTGATCGTGCAGGGGCTGTTCGGCAAGTACACCGTGACGCTGAAGCTCTACCCGGCGATCGTCACGCTGCACCTGCTGGGCGCGATGGTGCTGCTGGCGCTGCTGGTGCTGCAGCATGAGTCGTTCCGCGGTCGGCCGCTGGCGACGGCGCGATTCCCGGGCGCCGCGACGGCGGCGGGCGCCACGCTGGCGCTGGTGGTGGTCCAGGTCGCGCTCGGCGGCTGGGTCAGCACCAACTACGCGGTGCTGGCCTGCAGCGGCTTTCCGACCTGCAACGGCCAGTGGTGGCCGGCGATGGACGCCGGCCATGGCTTCACGCTGCTGCGCGAACTGGGCCGCGCCGGCCACGGCGGCTACCTGCCCTTCGACGCACTGGTCGCCATCCACATGGCGCACCGGCTGTTCGCGGTGGTCGTGCTGGCGGCGCTGGTCGCGCTGGCGCTGAAGCTGTGGCGCCAGGGCGAATCCGGCGCACGCCGGTACGCCGTCGCGCTGGCGGCCCTGGTCGTCTGGCAGACCGCCAGCGGCTTGTCCAACGTGGTGCTGGACTGGCCGATCGTCGCCGCACTGGCGCACAGTGCCGGTGCCGCGGCGCTGGTCGCCCTGCTGACCTCGCTGTGGGCGCGCGCCCGCGCCGGGGCCGGGCGCACCGTCGCGGTGCCTAGAATCCAGCCCTCGCATTCATGACCGCCGCGATCACCACCCACGCCCCCGTTGCCAGCCGCTGGCGGCAGTACCTGGTGCTGACCAAGCCCCGGGTGGTCCAGCTGATCGTGTTCTGCGCGGTGATCGGCATGCTGCTGGCCGAGCCGGGCTGGCCGCGGCTGGCGCTGGCGCTGCCGGCCGCCGCCGGCATCTGGCTGGTGGCCAGCGCCGCCGCGGCCTTCAACTGCCTGGTCGAGCAGGCGATCGACCGAAAAATGGCGCGCACCGCCTGGCGCCCGACCGCCAAGGGCACTTTGAGCTCGACCCAGGCGCTGGTCTTCTCGGCCTTGCTCGGCGGCGCCGGCAGCGCGCTGCTGTACTGGGCGGTCAACCCGCTGACGATGTGGCTGACCTTCGCCACCTTCGTCGGCTACGCGGTGGTCTACACCGTGGTGCTCAAGCCGCTGACGCCGCAGAACATCGTGATCGGCGGCGCCTCGGGCGCGATGCCGCCGGTGCTGGGCTGGGCCGCGATGCGCAACGACGTCGGCCCCGAGGCGCTGGCGCTGTGCCTGATCATCTTCCTGTGGACGCCGCCGCATTTCTGGGCGCTGGCGCTGTACCGGGTCGAGGACTACCGCCGCTCGGGCCTGCCGATGCTGCCGGTGACCCACGGTTCCGACTTCACCCGGCTGAACGTGCTGCTCTACACCCTGGTGCTGTTCGCGTCGACGCTGCTGCCGTTCATCATCGGCATGAGCGGCTGGCTGTACCTGGCCGCCGCGGTCGTGCTGGGGCTGTGGTTCATCGCCTACGGCTGGCTGCTGTGGCGCGACTATTCCGACGCGCTGGCGCGCAAGACCTTCCGCTTCTCGATCTGGCACCTGTCGCTGCTGTTCGCGGCGCTGCTGGCCGATCACTACCTGCTGGCCTGGCTGCAATGACCTCTTCTTCACGCCGCGCGGTGCTGGCCGCTGCGCTCGCCACGATGTTTGCCGGCCTGTCCGGCTGCGACGGCAAGGCGCCAGGCGCCACCGCGAAGCCCTCGTTCAAGGGCGTGGACATCACCGGCGCCGAATACGCCCGCACGCTGGCGCTGACCGACGCCGACGGCCAGCGCCGCACGCTGGCCGATTTCAAGGGCAAGGTGGTGGTGGTGTTCTTCGGCTACACCCAGTGCCCCGACGTCTGTCCGACGACGATGGCCGAACTGGCCGAGGTCAAGCGCCAGCTCGGCGCCGACGGCGCGCGGGTGCAGGGCATCTTCGTGACGGTCGACCCCGAGCGCGACACCGCCGCGCTGCTGAAGGCCTACGTGGCCAATTTCGGCCCCGACATCGTCGGCCTGCGCGGCACGCCCGACGAGATCAAGGCGGCGGCCAAGGAGTTCAAGGTGTTCTACGGCAAGGTGCCCGGCAAGACCGAGACCAGCTACACCGTCGACCACACCGCCGGTTCCTACATCTTCGACACCCAGGGCAAGGTGCGGCTGTTCACCCGCTACGGCAGCGGCGCGCAGGCGCTGATCGACGACCTGAAACTGCTGCTCGCCGAACCCGCCTGACGCCCGCTCGCGACCGCCGATCGAGACCGCGGCTTCAGGCCGCCGCTTCGAGCGCCTTGCGCATCTTCTTCATCGCGGCGGCCTCGATCTGGCGGATGCGTTCTGCGCTGACGCCGTACTCGGCGGCCAGCTCATGCAGCGTCATGCCGCCCGAGCTGTCGTCGTTGACCTTCAGCCAGCGCTCCTCGACGATGCGGCGGCTGCGGTCGTCCAGAACCTCGAGCGCGGTGACCAGGCCGTCGCCGGCCAGCGCGTCGCGGCGGCGGGCTTCCAGCACCCGGGTCGGTTCGCTGGTCTCGTCGGCCAGGTAGGCGATCGGGGCGAAGCTCTCGTCGCTGTCGTCGCCCTGCGGCTCGAGCGCGACATCGCCGCCCGACAGCCGGGTCTCCATCTCGATGACCTCGGCCGGCTTGACGTTCAGCGCCGCGGCCATCTGCTCGATCTCGGCGGCCGACAGCGTGCTGCGGTGCGCATCGGTGTCGCTGGCTTCGCTCTTCAGGTTCTGCTTCATCGAGCGCAGGTTGAAGAACAGCTTGCGCTGCGCCTTGGTGGTGGCCAGCTTGACCATGCGCCAGTTCTTCAGAATGTACTCATGGATCTCGGCCTTGATCCAGTGCAGCGCGTAGCTGACCAGGCGCACGCCCTGGTCGGGGTCGAAGCGCTTGACGGCCTTCATCAAGCCGACGTTGCCTTCCTGGATCAGGTCACCGTGCGGCAGGCCATAGCCCAGGTACTGGCGCGACACCGACACCACCAGCCGCAGATGCGACAACACCAGCCGGCCGGCAGCCTCGACGTCGGCGTGGTCGCGCAGGCGGCGGGCGAAGCGGGTTTCCTCTTCCTGGGTCAGCATCGGCAACCGGTTGACGGCCGAGATGTAGGCATCCAGGTTGCCCAGCGACGGCACCAGGGCCCAGGGATTGCGGACGGACAGTGCAGTGGTGGTGGCGGACAGGTTCATGGCCTTCTATGACAGACCTGAAGTGGATTGGTTCAATGAATATTAGCACTCATTGGTGGTGAGTGCCAAAGTGCGGGCACGGGCCGCCGCGGATTCCTGGCAGCCGGCCGCGCGGTCGAAAACGCCAGCGGCGACAAGCACTTGCACGCTCCGCGCGGCGTCAGCCGGGGGGTGCCTGGGGCGCGCCCTGGCCGCCAAAGCGCGGGTTGAGCCAACCCAGCAGCAGGATGGCCCAGACCGTCAGCACGAAACCGGAGGCCAGCGCCGGCACCGGGGCGTGGCGGCTGACGAAGCTGAAGGCCCAGGTCGCGATGACCGCGGCCAGCGCCGCCAGCCGCAGGTCGGCGGCCACGATCGCGTAGGTCGCCAGCGCCGCGAGCACCGCATTGAAGCCGATGAAGCCGCTGTTGATCATCGCCCCCTTGGCGCCGACATGGGCCGCCAGCGCGGCGGCGATCGCGGCGCCGAACAGCGCGACCAGGGCGTGGCGCCAGTTGCTGACCGCCAGCCCGGCCAGGAACAGCGCGCCGGCCAGCGTCGTCGAGGCGAACAGCGTCGAGCCCAGCGCCGCGATCGCGGCCTCGACGAAATGCACCGGCGCGTCGGGAAAGGCGCCGAGGTCGATCGCCGAGATGCCCATCGCGTCGGCCAGCGGCCACAGCCCCCAGAAGCACAGGATGAACGGCGCGGCCAGGAACGGCACGCTCAGCCAGCGCGACATCGCCACGGTCACCAGCGCCACGACCGCGGCGACCACCGGCATCCAGCCGTGCAGCGCCGGGCCGCTCTGGAAGAAGTTGCCGAGCGCCAGCCCCATCAGCCCCGAGTTGAAGCCGTACAGCCCCAGCCCCAGCAGCGCCGGGAGGCCGCCGAACAGGCGGGCCACCACCGTGCCGACCGCCACCGAGACGACGTAGTAGACCCCCATGCGCGGGCTGTACAGCGTCGCTGCGGCGAGGAAGAGCAGACCGGTGAGCTCGTGGGCCTGGAAGGCGCACTGCGAGAAGCCGCGCAGCACCTGGCGCCAGAACGGCATCTCGGCCGGGTCGAGGTCCGGCAGCGCGGCGACATCGGTGCCGAAGACCTTCACGCGCCGATCCCAGCGGCTGCGATGTAGGCGCGCCAGCCGCCGAAGGTGGTGATCTCGCGCTGGCCCTCGACCAGCGCCGGCTCGCCGAGCACGCCCAGCACGGTGCTGCCGTCGGCCAGCCGCAGCTTGCCGATCGACAGGCCCGGCGGTTCCTTCAGCAGGATCCCGGCCAGCCCGGCGAAGGGCACCGACCAGACCTCGACCGCCACCGCCGACCCGGAGCCGTCGGTGACGCGGACCATCGCCGGGTGCTCGTCGCCGATTGACCACAGCCGGTAGCTTGCCTCGGTGCGGTCCTCGCGCAGGAAGCTGGCGCCGGCGGCGACCATGTTCGGGTTCAGCTTCAGCCCGCGCATCAGCGTGCCGTTGATCGCCAGCAGGGTGGCCTGCGGACCGCAGTCGGGGGCCGGCGCCGGCACGGCGGGGTCGCCGACGATGCGCGTGCCGGCGCGGCCCTCGAGGATCGCCGCGATCTCCCCGGGCGCGCCGATCACGCCGACCGCAGCGGGCGTGCGTTCGACGAAATCGGCCACCGCGGCGACCTTGGGTTCCATGCTGCCGGCGCCGAACTCGCCGGCGGCCAGGTGGGCGCGGGCCTGCGCCACCGTCAGCGTGTCGAGCCACTGCTGCGCGGGCGTGCCGAAGCGGATCGCCACCCGCGACACGCCGGTGGGGATCAGCAGCAGCTGCGCGCCGAGCTCGTGCGCCAGCAGGCCGCTGGCCAGGTCCTTGTCGACCACCGCCTCGACACCGACGATGGCGCCATCCGGTTCGATCGCCACCGGGATGCCGCCGCCGCCGGCGGCGACCACCACCGCGCCGCTGTCTAGCAGCGCGCGGATCGTGCTGCTCTCGACGATGCGCTGCGGCCGCGGCGAGGCCACGCTGCGCCGCCAGCCGCGCCCGGCGTCTTCCATCACCGTCCAGCCGAGCGCCTGCTGCCGTGCCCGGGCGGTCGCTTCGTCCAGAAAGGCGCCGATCGGCTTGGTCGGGTGCCGGAACGCCTCGTCGTCCGGGTCGACCACCGATTGCGTGACGATCGCCACCACCGGCCGCGCCAGGCCGCGCCGGGCCAGCTCGTTGGTCAGCGCCTTGACGAACATGTAGCCGATCGCGCCCTGGGTGTCGGCCACCGCGTAGTCGATCGGCACCGGGTCGACCTCGCCCTGCGACAGCTCCGAGCGGCGCAGGATGAAGCCGACCTGCGGCCCGTTGCCGTGCGAGACGACCAGCCGCCAGCCCTGCTCGATCAGGTCGACCAGCGGCGGCACGGTGCGGCAGACGGTCTCGTACTGCTGCGGGATCGAATCGTGCTCGGCATCGGTGACGAGCGCGTTGCCGCCGAAGGCGACGACGGCGGTGCGGGTCATGCCGGCTGTCCTTCCAGGCTGCGGGCCAGCGCGGCGATCGCGCCGCCGAAGCAGGCCAGCGGCGCGGTCGTGATGCCCGCGCCGATCTGGCCGACCCCGGCCAGCCGGTGCGCGATGCCGGTGTTGATGACCGGCAGCACGCCCGAATCGAGCACCAGACGGGCGTCGATGCCGGCCGGCGTGCCGCCGAAGTTCAGCGGCGGCAGCGTGAACGCCGGGTTCACCCCCAGCGTGATGTCGAGCATGCGCCGGCTGTTGGCGGTGGCGTCGGCCGGCGTGCCGCCGACGAACTGCACGATCGCCGGCGATGCGGCCATCGCGAAGCCGCCCAGGCCGGCGGTCTCGGTGATCGCCGAGTCGCCGAGGTCGGCCGCCGCGTCGGCGACGCTGTAGCCGGGGAAGTACAGGCCGTCGACCGGGTTGGCCGGGGCCTGGAACCACTGGTCGCCGGTGCCGCTCAGGCGGATGCCGAAATCGACGCCGTTGCGCGCCATCACCGTGACCAGGCTGCTGCCCGGCACGCCGTGGGCGGCGTCCATCGTCGCCTTGCAGGCGGCCATCGAGATGTTCAGGAAGAAATGGTCGTTGCCGGCGATGAAGGCCAGCGCGCGCTGCACCACGCCGCGGTCCAGGTCGGACTGCAGCAGCGCCAGCGTCAGCCGCTTGAACAGCAGGCCGGACGCCGCCGCATTGCGGTTGTGCAGCTCGTCGCCCATGTGCAGCGCCTGGGCCATCAGCGGCTTCAGGTCGGCGTCGGCGAGGCCGCGCACGGCCACCTGCAGCGCGCCGAAGAATTCGCCGCCCAGCCAGCGCAGCCGCTGCAGCACCTCGGGCGAGTTGGCGCCGAAGCGCAGCACCTTGCCCAGGCCCTCGTTCAGGTTGCAGAAGGCGCGGTTGCCGCGGTCGGCGTTCTCGACCACCCACACCGGCATGCTCGGGCTGATGATGCCGGCCATCGGCCCGACCGCGCCGTGGTGATGGCAGGGTTCGAGCGCCACCTCGCCGCCGGCAGCCAGCGCTTCGGCGTCTTCGGTCGAGCCTGCCCAGCCTTCGTAGACGATCGCGCCGGCGATCGCGCCCCGCTGCGGGCCGCACATGTCGGCCCAGGCGATCGGCGGGCCGGCATGCAGGATGCGCCGCTGCCCGCCGCCCAGGCCGGCGATGGCGTCGCGCGCCAGCACCAGGTCGACCAGGCGCGGTTGCGCGGCCAGGCAGCGCTGGTAGGCGACCCGGTTGGCTTCGTCGACGCGGGGGTCGGCGACCAGGTTCGCCAGCGACCAGCCGAGCGCGGCATCGGCGCCGGCCGGCGGCGCCCAGGTCAGCTGGGTGACGCTGCCGCCGGCGGCTGCGATGTTGTCGGCGAAGCCCTGCAGGCCGACGTTGACGACCTTCAGGTCCTGCTGGAAGAGGGCTTTCACGATGCGGCTCCGGCGTGTTCGGCCAGGCGCTCGGCGAGGACCGCCGCCGACCAGGTCGCCGCCTCGGCGTTGTTGGCGGCGACCAGCACGCCTTCGGCCCGCAGCGCGGACACGGTCTCGGCGCGGCCCTGCGGGTCCTGGTCGGTGCCGCAGACGTGGCCGATGCAGGCGACCTCGCGGCCGGCCGCCCGCGCCGCCGCCCGGCCCTCGCGCAGCACCTCGACGAGCCCGGCGATCGGCGCGGCCGCGGCGCCGTAGCCCAGCACCACGTCGAACAGCACGACGGCAGTCGCGGGGTCGGCCAGCTCCTGACGGATGCGCGCATCGCGCTGCGACGGGTCGATCATCGGGTGCGGCCGGCCCTGGGTGAACCGGTCGTCGCCCATGTCGATGATGGTGTGGCCGGGGCTGCGCCCGGGCTCGGCCAGCGGCTGCCAGCCGGCGGTCGGGGTGTTGGAGAAGCCGCCGAAGCCCGCTGCGGCGTGGATCGCCTGCGCCTCGAAGCAGAAGGTGCCGCCGCAGAACACGCCGCGCACCTGGCGCTGGGAGGGCGCCATCGACGCTGCGCCGGCCGCGAGCCGGCGGCGGGCGTCGCCGGCCACGGCCACCCCGCCGGTCGGCACCGGCTGGCCCCGGGCCAGCGCGACGGCGATCTCGGCCGCCTGCGCCAGCGTCGCGGCGCCGTGCACGCCGCGGCGGGTGATCGTGGCCGGGTCGGCGCCGAGGAAGATCGCGACCACCGGCTTGGCACAGGCCTCGGCGGCCGCCAGCACCGCGGCGGCCACCGTCGGCGCCGGCGGCTTGGAGACCAGCACGATGACCTCGGTCGCCGGGTCGTCGGCCAGCGCCTTCAGCCCGTGCAGCATCGAGATGCCGCCGATCGCCGCGGCCAGGTCGTGCCCGCCGGTGCCCAGCGCCTGCGAGATGCCGCCGCCGAGCTGGTGGATCAGCACCGTCACCTCCTGCGTGCCGGTGCCCGACGCGCCGACCACGCCGATGGCCCCGCGCCGCACCACGTTGGCGAAGCCCAGCGGCACCCCGTTGACGATCGCGGTGCCGCAGTCGGGGCCCATCACCATCAGGTCGCGGGACTGGGCGAACTGCTTGAGCGCGAGCTCGGCCTCGGGCGACACGTTGTCGCTGAACATCATCACGTCCATGCCCAGCCGCAGCGCCTTCATCGCCTCGGCCGCGGCGTAGTCGCCGGGCACCGAGATCAGCGCGAGGTTGTGGGCCGGGTCGCGGCTGACGGCCGTCTGCAGGCTGGTCAGCGGCGCGGCCGCGACGCCGCCGGTGTCGGCGCTGTCAGCGGCGCCGGCCTTCAGCAGTTCGTCGGCCCTGGCCAGCGCCGCGTCGCAGGCCTCGTCGCTGCCGGCTACCGCGACCACCAGGTCGTTCGGCCGCACCTCGAAGCGGCCCAGCCCGGCGGCGGCGAGGTTCTCGACATTGGTCGCCGAGGCCATCACGACCGACGCCGTTTCGACACCGGCAACCGCCAGCACCTGCGCCGACACGGTCATCAGCGAGACCGAGTCCTTGTAAAGCTTGGGGTAGCAGCGCGATCGCAGGCTCATGCGGCAATCCTTTCGGCGGCAGGAAACACCAGGCGGCAGGCGGCCACCAGCCCGACGCAGGCATCGGCGCCCGAGGTCGCGCCGGTGGCCAGGACGGGTTCGAGCGCAGCGCGCAGGCCGTCGCCCGTCGCGCCGCCGAGCAGCGCCTGGCCCAGTGCCTGCAGCGCGCCGCCGGGCCGGCCGCGCGCGGCCTGCAGGATCAGGTGGCGGCTGAGGTCGGTGGTGCTGCGCAGCCGCGGCGCCAGCGCCTCGGCCAGCCGGGCGGTCGCTCGCGCACCGGCTTCACCGGCGGTGCTCGAACTCAGCAGCGTCAGGATGCCGACCAGCACGTCGTCGCCCGCCGGGGTCAGCCCGGGACCGCGACCCACGGTGCGGCGCACCGCCTCGGCGAGGCCGGGCCCCGACCCGGCGCCGCAGGCCGGCAGGGCCTGCATGAGGGCCTGCACGAGGGCCTGCATCACGGCGTTCGCCAGCGGCTCCGAACCCGGCCAGGCCCGAGCCCGGGCGGCCTCGGACACCGCGTCGAGCCGCTGCGCCAGACCGGCGGCAACGGTCGGCCAAGGCTTCGGCGCCCAGCGGGCGGCCGCGCGGCCGTCGATCACCTGGCGGCCCAGGCCGGCCCGGCCGGCCCGCACCTGCACCGGGTCGCCGGCGCGCAGGCCCCGCAGCGTGGCGAGGCCGCCAGCGGCCAGCCGCAGGCCGAACGGGGAGTCGGGATGATCGGGGCCGAACACCGTCCACAGCTCGCCGCCGACCAGCAGGTTCACCGCCCGGTCGAAGACGCTGTGCACCCGGCCGGCCTGCGGTTCGCGCAGGTCGACCTCGCAACCGACGGCGATCGCCTGCAGTGCCACGCTAGCCGATCGCCGCGATGAAACGGTCGGCGTCCGACACCCAGCCGAAGATGCCGCCCTGGGCCTTGATCATCTCGAGCCCGATCCGCTGGAACTCGGGGAAGTACGAGGCCACGCAGTCGGCCAGCACGACGCATTCGTAGCCGCGGTCGTTGGCCTCGCGCACGGTGGTGTGCACGCAGACCTCGAGCGTGACGCCGCAGACCACCAGCGTGCGGATGCCGCGGTCGAGCAGGATCTGGTGCAGGTCGGTGGCGTGGAACGAGCCTTTGCCCGGCTTGTCGATGACCGGCTCGCCGGCGACCGGGTAGAGCTGGTGGATGATGTCGTGGCCGGGTTCGCCGCGCACCAGGATGCGGCCCATCGGGCCCGTGGTGCCGATGAAGGTCTGGCCGCCTCGCGTCAGCTTGGCCGGCGGGCAGTCGCTCAGGTCGGGCCGGTGGCCCTCACGGGTGTGGATCACCAGCAGGCCCGCTGCGCGGGCCTTGGCCAGCACCCGCTGCGTCGGCTCGACCGCCGCCAGCAGCAGCGAGGTGTCGTTGCCGAGCTTCTCGCCGAAGCCGCCGGGCAGCACGAAGTCGCGTTGCATGTCGATGATCACCAGCGCGGTGGTCTTCGGATCGAAGTCCAGGTCGAACGGTTCTGCCTTGATGGATGCCATGCCTCGTAGTCCTTGCTTGCGGCGCCGCCGTGCCGATGGCGGCGGTGCCGGTCTCGGCTGCCGAACGCCGGCCGCCACCGCGCCTCGCTCTGATGCAAGTGACGTGCCCGATGGCCGGCCGGCCAAGCCGTCGGGCGCCCCGATCGGGTGCGGCGGATTTGACCAGAACCCATATCGGATGTCGCAGAGACCCCCGTTGGTGGGCCCTCTTCGAGGCCCACCCCGGGGGGAGTGCAGGCCGGCGATGCACTTCGCAGAATGGCTTCCAGCCCGCGGGCATGTCCGCCCCGGGCCGCGATCCCAACCCCTTTCCGAGGAGCCCATCATGTCGATCCGCCACTTCGTCGCCGCCGCACTCGCCGCCCTGTCGCTGGCCGCCACCTCCGCCTGGGCCGCCATCGATGCCAACCAGGCCAGCCAGGCCGAACTCGAGACCGTCAAGGGCATCGGCCCCGGGCTGTCGGGCAAGATCATCGCGGCGCGCCAGCAGGCAGCGTTCAAGGACTGGGCCGACCTGGTCGACCGCGTCGGCGGCGTCGGCCCCGGCAACGCCGCGCGCTTCTCGCAGGCCGGGCTCACCGTTGCCGGCGCGCCGTACGCTGCCCAGAGCAACGCGGAACCGGCCGTGAAGACCTCGGCGGCCAGGCCGCCGGTCCAGAACAAGTCCGCCGGCAAGCCGACCCAGCCCTGACCTGCGGTCGCTGCGTGCGATGCGGCGAACGATCGGCTGGGCGCTCAGCGCCGATGCCGCCATCGAGCCAGCGCAGCCGAGCCCGAGCCGACCGGCACTCGCCGGCTCTGGCACCGCACTGACGAACACCCCCGACTCGGACACCAACGACGACGCGTCCGGCAAGCCGAGCCCGATCGTCGCCGTGTTCGAGACGTCCGCCGGCCCGCTGGCGCGCAGTCCGGTCGTGAAACCCAGCGTCGGGTCGTCGCCCGAGACATCGAGGCTGGCAACGAAGTGGTTCTACGCGACTTGCGTCCGGTCGCCCGTCGTGCTGAAGGTGCGGCACTCCTCGGGCTCAGCAGTGGAACTGGCGAGATCGCTGTCCGAGGGGGTCTTCCATCCGACTCAGCCCGCGACCTGGTCGGTCAGCGCGTAGGTGTTCAGGCCGCTGCAGGCCTTGAACCATTGGCCGGCCTGGCCGCGATCCTGCCCCGGCGCACGTCCGTCGCTGCCGTTGACGACGAGGTCGACGCCGATCGTGCGCACTTCACCCGGGTCGAGCCCGGGCGTGGTCAGCCACAGCATGTCGCCGAGCTGGGCGGTTGCCGACCCCGCCGCGTTGGCGGCCAGGCGCAGCTTGCCGCCGCGCAGCTCGGCTTGCAGTTCGCCAGACGGGCAGATTGAGCGGCGCGGTCGGCCTCGCCAACACCTCGTTCGACGGCAAGGTCGCAGGTCTTTGCGCCAGGTCAAGGTGCGGCAGCGCGTCGAGCCAGGGCTCAGGCGTCTAATCAACGGGAGCGTACCGCGTCTGCCGCTCGCCCGGCGGTGCGGTCGGCGTCGCGGCGGGCCGGTCTCGCACGGGCGCCCGGTGCCGACCAAGCTTAACCGCCGGACGCTCATCTTTCGAGCTAGAGTCCCGAGTAGAGGGGATGGTATTCGGCGCGCAGCACGGCAGCATCGGGATGCCTAACCTCTTCCGTCCGGCGGCAAGCCTGCCGCCCCCCCACCCTCAGGAGCATCCGATGGCCAGCACCAAGACCCCCGCCCGCCGCAGCAGCGTCAGCGCCGACCGACCCGCCGCCGACGAGGTGGCCGAGCAGCTGTCGGGGGCAGCGCGCGCGGTCGCCGATGCCGCCGCCGGATTTGCCGGGCCGCTGGGGGCAGCACCGTCGACCGACCTGGTCAGCGAGCTCAACAACATCGACTTCCGCAAGATGATCGGCGGCCCGCTGCAGGCCGCGGTGGACGCGCAGGTCGCCTCGGCGCTGGCCACGGTCGACTTCATCAACAAGGTCGGCTTCAGCACCGGCAGCGACGGCAAGCGCGAACTGGTGATGGTCGACTTCAGCCACAAGCGCAACGAAGGCAAGGACAAGGACGGCAACGAGGTCGTCAAGAACGTCGAGGTGCGCGTGCCGCTGCTGGCGATGCTGCCGATCCCGTCGCTGCGCATCGAGCACGTGATCATCGACTTCAACGTCAAGCTCAACTCGGTCGAGAGCGCCAGCACCAGCGACGAACTCGGCGTCAATGCCGAGGTCAAGGGCGGCTGGGGGCCGGTGAGCTTCAAGGTCTCGGCCTCGTACCAGCGCAAGACCGCGACCAACGTCGAGGTCAAGAAGGAGTACGCGCTGAACGTCAACGTCAAGGCGGTGCAGGACGAGATCCCGGCCGGGCTGGAGAAGATCCTCGGCCTGCTGTCGGCCTGAAATGAATCCCCCCCGAAGCGCCTTCGGCGCCGTTGCACGGCCGGCCACAGGCCGGCCGGCTCGCCAGGCGGCCAGGCCGGCGCAGGCAGACTGGGCCGTCCGGGCTCATGCCCCAGGGCGGCGACGCCAGTGGCCCGGCACAGCCGGTGCCACGGCGTGCGCCTGGCTGCGTCCGATTCATGCGTCCAAGGTGGCGCTTGCCACGTTGGAAGACTGAGATGGCCGAGATCACGCTGGCCGACTACACCGGCTACATCTTCCTCGAGATCATCAAGGCCCGCGAGATGGCCGACCGCCACTCGCGCCAGCTGGCCGAGGTGTATGCGCAGGACCCGGTGCTGCGCCACTTCTCGGTGCCGCGGTTCAAGGTGCCGAAGATGGAGCTGACGATCCCGGTGCTGATCTCCGGCGCGCGCTTCAACCAGGTGATCAGCTTCAACATGCCGCAGGACAAGTTCGTGGCCTACGTGATGGGGCGCCTCAAGGAGGTGCTCAGCGTCGTGAGGTCCAAGGCCGACGATCCGTTCATCAAGCGCGTCGAGCCGGCCGGCCCGCCGGTGGTGATCAAGCAGGCCGGCCCGGCGCCGGCGTCCGGCGCATCGCCGCTGCGCGCCGAAGCTGCGTCGATCGAGGCGATCTGTGCCGAGTTCTGGCAGCAGCTGAAGACCAACCCCGACCCGTCGCAGCCCGGCGAGATCGTGCGCAACCACTGGACCCGGCTGTTCGAGCAGGCCCTGGTCGAGCGCGACCTGATGGCGCTGTACAAGAAGACCAACCCGAACAACGAGCTGTACCGCCAGAGCCTGGAGGACGTGCTGAAGGTGGTGACCACCCAGACGGTGGTCGACAGCACGACGATCCAGAGCCTGCTGATCAACCCGGAGACCAACGTGGTGAAGAACGGCAGCAGCGACACCTCGGTGTTCACGCTCAAGGCCGAGATGCTCGAGGAGGGCTTCTTCATCCGCACGGTGCGCGACGAAGCCACCGGCCAGACGCGCCCGGTGGTCGAGTTCGAGTAGCGCCGCGTGCAGCCTTTCCTGCACGGCCGCCTGCAGTCGCTGGAACGGCTGCTGGCACGCGCCAGCGAGGTGCTGGCCAAGTACAACCGGCTCGACCTCGATCTGGCACCGGCGCTGACCGGCTTCCTCGACGATGCGATCGCCACCCAGCGCGCGCTGCAGCGCGGCCCGGCCGAGAACGAGCTGCTGGCGCTGAAGGCGCAGTTCGTCGCCGCCGAGCACGGTGTGCATCCGGTCACGCTGGAGCGCGCCACCGGCCATCGCCGCGAGCTGGTGCGTGGCGTCGCGCTGCGCGTGCTTCAGCAAAGTGCCGAACAACTGCGCAACGACATCGCCCGCGACCGCCAGCGTCTCGACGAGGCCAGCGTGCAGCTGCGCCCGATCGTCCTGCTGGCCTTCCGCCAGGGCCTGATCACCTCGCGCACCCGCCGGCCGATGAGCAACGCCCGGCTCGAGACGCTGTGGCGCGACCTGCTGCGCGAACCCGACGTCGCGCTGGCGGCGCGCCAGCTGGCGATGCAGCTGAGCCTGCACGACATCCTGCTGCTGCTGGCCGACCTGGTCGACGCGTCGCAGCAGATCTCGGCCTGAGCCGAGGCGCTCAGCCGAACCGGGTGTCGATGCTCTCGAGCAGGTCGTCGAGCACGGCCAGGAAGCCGGCCAGGTTCAGCGGCTTGGTCAGGTAGTGCCGGGCGCCGGCGGCGAGCGCCTCGGCGACGCGCGCCGGCGTGGCGTCGGCCGACACGACGACGACCGGGATGTCGGCGCAGGCCGGGTCGCGCTGCAGCTGGCGCAGCAGCTCGAGGCCGTCGACATCGGGCAGCTGCATGTCGAGCAGGATCAGGTCGGGGCGGTGCTGGCGGATCGCCTGCAGCCCGTCCAGCCCCAGCGCCGAGACCGTCAGCGTCACCTGCGGCCGCTGCGCGAGGATGCCGCGCATCACCTCGACATTCGTCTCGTTGTCCTCGACGTAGTGCACGCTGCGATGGCGGTAGCGCTCGGCGGTGTCGGCCTGCATCTCGGCGGCGCCGGGGTGCGGCAGCGGCAGCGTGGCCAACGGCAGCCGCAACAGGAAGGTGGCACCCTCGCCGGGAACGCTCTCGGCCTCCAGCGTGCCGCCCATCAGCTCGGCCAGGCGGCGGCTGATCACCAGCCCGATCCCGGTGCCCTCGGTGTCGCCCTGTTCGCGACCCAGCCGGTTGAACGGCTGGAACAGCTCGGCCATCTGCGCCGGATCCAGGCCCAGCCCGGTGTCGAGCACGCGGACCTCGAGCATCTGCGCGTCCAGCCGGCGCGTGCTGACCTCGACCCGACCGCCGGCCACGTTGTACTTCACCGCGTTCGACAGCAGGTTGGTCAACACCTGCTTGAGCCGGGTCTCGTCGCCGACCGCAAGCGCCGCGTCGGCGGCGATATGGGTCGCCAGCGTGATGCCGCGCTGGGCCGCCGCCGGGCTGACCATCGCCATGCAGTGCGCCACCAGCGGATCGAGTGCCACCGGCACCAGCGTCAGGCGCAGCATGCCGGCCTCGATGCGCGACAGGTCCAGCGTGTCGTTGATCATCTCCAGCAGGTGCCAGCCGGCCTGCAGGATCTGCCCGACCCAGCCCTGCTGGTGGCCGGACAGGCGCGGCTGGCGGTCCAGGTCGAGCAGCTGCGCGAATCCCAGCATCGCATTCAGCGGCG
This sequence comes from Burkholderiaceae bacterium, assembly GCA_016790515.1. GTDB lineage: Bacteria > Pseudomonadota > Gammaproteobacteria > Burkholderiales > Burkholderiaceae_C > Pseudaquabacterium. Next base: position 17,692 of record JAEUOY010000069.1, read on the forward strand.
TGCGCAGTTCGTGGCTCATGCGCGAGAGGAACTCGCTCTTCGCCCGGTTGGCCGATTCGGCGAGCTGGCGGCCCTGCTCGGCCTCCTGGCGGCGCAGCTGCTCGGTGATGTCCTCGACCACCGCGACCAGGCGCTGCGGCTCGCCGGCCAGGTTGCGCAGCACGCGCCAGTTGATGCGCACCCGCAGCCACTGGCCGTCGCGGTGCTGCAGCCGGGTGCTGCGCTGCACCTCGGGCAGCTCGCCGCGCAGCAGCCGTCCCAGCGCCTGCCGGTCCTCGGCGCGGTCGTCGGGGTAGGTCAGCTCCTCGAGGCTGCGGTCGGCCAGTGCATCGCCGGCATGGCCGAGCAACTCGCGCAGCCGCGGGTTGGACTCGCGCACCCGACCCTGCAGGTCGGCGTAGACGATGCCGATCGGGGCCTGGTCGAAGATGTTGCGGAAGCGCTGCTCGCTCTCGCGCAGCGCCGACTCGGTGCGCTGGCGCTCGGCGACCTCGCGGCGCAGGTCGGCAGTGCGTTCGTCCACCGCGGCCTCGATGCGCCGGGTGCGGCCGGTCACGGTCAGCAGCAGCGCCGCCAGCATCGCCGCCGACAACAGGCCGACGGTGGAGAACAGCCAGGCGTTGCCGTGGCCCGCATCCGGCACCCGGGCGGGTTCGGCGACGACATGCAGCACCCAGCGCTGGCCGCCCAGCGCGATGGTGGTCTGATGGCGCAGCGTGCGCCCCGACGCGGCGTCGCAGCCCGACTCGCCGGCCAGCAGCCGCTGTGCCGCGGCCGGATTGCTGTCGACCAGGCACCACCGAAGGTAGGACGGGGCCCGCGCCATCGCCGCCTGGACCGACCGCTGCATGCGCAGCGAGACGAAGACCACGCCGCGCCAGGCGGCGCGCCGGGCGCCGTCGCTGCCGCCGCCGTCGTCGCGGAGGGCGCGGTAGATCACCACCCCGGTCTGGCGCTCCGACTCCTGGGTCAGCAGGAAGCCGGTCGAGGCAGCCGGCTCGCCGGTCGCCACGGCGCGCAGGATCGCCTCGCGCGGCGCGGCGATCGACAGCGCGTTCACGCCCAGCGCGCGCTGGTTGCTCTCGAGCGGCTCGATCAGCGCGATCGCCACCACCTCGTCGTCGGCGGCCGCGAGCGACGGCGCGCCGCCGTCCTGGCGGTCGAAGATGCGGTAGGGCCGGCCCAGCCGCTGCGCCAGCTCGGTCTGGCGCCTGGGCAGCGCAGCGCGCGCGATGCGTTCGCTGTAGCCCATCGCCTGCAGGTGGATCGGCAGCTTCAGCCAGGGCTGCATCGCCAGGCGCATCTCGTCGGCGGTCACGTCGTTCGAGGCGATGTAAAGCCCGTGCAGCGCCTCGAGCGCGAACAGCGACTGGCGCAGTTCGGCGCTCAGGGCGGCGCCGGCCGCTGCGGCATCGCGCTCGAACACGCTGCGCGTGCGTTCGCCGTCCCAGCGCGATACCAGCACGGTGGCCAGCGCCAGCAGCAAGGTGGTCGCCAGCAGCGGCAGCCCGAGCGTGACGCGCCGCGCCACCCAGGCACTGCGCGGCCGGCCGATCAGCGTCAGTACCACCGGCGCGCCGATCAGCACGCCGAGGGTGTCGCCGGCCCACCAGGTCCACCAGGTGAACGCACGGCTGCCCGCCGGCACGCTGCCGCTGAGCGACAGCGCCAGCGTCGACAGGCTGGCGTTCAGGCAGCAGGCCAGCACGCCGCCGAGCATGAAGAAGCCGGCCACCTCGCGCGGTTCGGCCAGCACCAGCGGCGAGGGCTGCCAGCGCCGCACCAGGGCCGTTCCCAGCGCGGCCTGCAGCGTCGCCCCGAGCGCACTGACCAGCGGCAGCAACAAGGTCAACCAGCTGAACGGCACGCCCGGCTTGGTGAGCGTCAGGTTGACGAGGAAGGACCCCAGCAGCACGCCGGGCAGGGCATGGCGGCCGTAGACCAGCGTCGCGGCCAGTGCCAGACCGGCGCTCGGGTACAGCGGCGACGCATAGCCCGGCGGGATCGCCAGCAGCAGGCCCAGTTCGCCGGTCAGGAAGTAGCCCAGCGCGACGGCCAGCGCGGGCCCCAGCCAGTGCCGCGGCAAGGCCTGCGCAGGGACCGAGGTGGCGGCAGGGGAGGCGGGGTCGGTCACAGGGCAGTGGCTCCACGGTGCGGGCGGTCCCGCCGCGCGACATTGTCGCCGACCGGCCCGGCGGCCGACCGCGCCCTGGCGCTCAGCCCGGCGGGTCGGCCGGCCGTCGCGCCAGCAGGCTGCCGGCGCAGGCCTCGTAGCCGGCGGCGGCGCGCAGCAGCGCCGCATCGCCCTGCGGCCGGCCGATCAGCTGCAGCCCGGCCGGCCAGCGGCCGTTGGCGTGGAACCCCGCCGGCAGGCTGATCGCCGGCAGGCCGGCGAAGGTGGCGTACAGCGTCACCTCCATCCAGCGGTGGTAGGTGTCCATCGTGCGGCCGGCGATCTGCTGCGGCCAGCGCTGCTCGACCGGGAAAGGCCAGACCTGGGTCGCCGGCAGCGCCAGCAGGTCGAAGCGCTCGAACAGCCCCAGCAGGTGGGTGTGGAACGCGGTGCGCACCTCGCTGGCGCGCATGAAGTCCATGAAGCCCAGATCCATGCCCTGGCGATGCTCCCACAGCGCCTCGGGCTTGATGCGTTCGTGGGCGCCGGGCAGTGCCAGCACCGCGGCGACCCGGGGCGCGACCAGCGCGCGGCGCCAGACCAGCCAGGCTTGCCACAGCGCGCCGGCGTCGAAGCCCAGCGCGATCGGCTCGACCGCCGCGCCTTCGCCGGCGAAGCGCTGCAGCGCCTGCTCGCAGACCGGCAGCAGGCCGTCTTCCATCGCCAGGTAGCCGTCCAGGTCGGCCAGCCAGCCGATGCGCAGGCCGCGCAAGGCGGTGCTGCCCTCGGCCGGCACGAAGCTCTGCGGACCCTCGGCGATCGACAGCGGCGCGCGCGGGTCGTGGCCGGCCTGGATCGACAGCAGCCGCGCCAGGTCGGCCACCGTGCGCGCCATCGGGCCCTCGGTGCCGAGCTGGGCGATCCAGGTGTCGGCGGCCGGCCAGGTCGGGACGCGGCCCTGGCTGGGGCGCAGGCCGAAGACATGGTTCCAGGCCGCCGGGTTGCGCAGCGAGCCCATGAAGTCGGAGCCGTCGGCCACCGGCAGCAGGCGATGGGCCAGCGCCACCGCGGCGCCGCCGCTGCTGCCGCCGGCGGCCACGCTGCCGTCCCAGGCATTGCCGGTGACGCCGAACAGGTCGTTGAAGGTGTGCGAGCCGAGGCCGAACTCGGGCACGTTGGTCTTTCCGACCACAATGCAGCCGGCCGCCCTCATGCGCGAGGCGGCCAGGCCGTCCTGCGCCGCCACCGCGTCCTTCAGCAACGTGCAGCCCAGCGTGGAGGGGAAACCGGCGGCGCTGCTGGTGTCCTTGATCGCCTGCGGCACGCCGTGCAGCCAGCCGCGCGAGCGGCCCCGGGCCAGCTCGGCGTCGCGCTCGTCGGCCTGGGTCAGCAAGCGGTCGTCGCGCGCCAAGTTGACGATCGCGTTGAGCCGCGGATTGAGCCGGTGGATGCGCGCGAGGTAGGCTGCCATGACCTCGCGGCACGACAGTTCGCGGGCATGGATCGCCTGCGACAGGCGGTGGGCGTCGAGATCGGTCGGGTCGGTGAGGGCCATGGGAGTGGGTCCTGCCGCGGCGCCGAGGCTACCGCGGCTGCAGGTTGATCGACTTCGCCAGCGCCTTGCAGCGGGCGATCTCGCCGGCGTAGAGCCGGTCCAGCTCGGCCGGCGTCATCACCCGGGCCGCCAGGCTGCCGGTGCCTTCCAGCCCCGAGCGGACCCCCGCATTCTTCACCACCTCGGCCATCGCCCGGTCGATCCGCGCGACTGCCGGCTCGGGCGTCGAGCGGGCCAGCTGCACGCCGGTCCAGGGGTCGAAGTCGAACCCGGCCATCAGGTGGTCGAGCGAGCCGATGCCCACGCTGCCGCAGGTCGGCGCCCTGCCCTTGGCCCAGGCGATGAACTCGTCGAGGTTGGCCGCCGGGATGTCCTTGCGGATCGGCATCAGCACCGAGGTGCTGCCGATCATCGCCGCCAGCCGCAGGTCCTCGGGCTTGAACTTCACCGCATTCAGCGCCAGCGGCGCGAGCACCAGTTCCATCGGCGCGACCCCCTCCGAGCGATGGCCGTCCGGTCGTTGCGCGGTCGAGGCCCGGCGGGGCGGAAGGGCGTGGGAGTCGAACCCACCGGACGCGCCAGGCGCATCCCACCGGTTTTGAAGACCGGGTGCTCCACCGGGAAACCCTGCCCCTCCGCAAGCGCTGCGGACCTTAGCACGGGCGACGGCGATCAGAGCAGCCGGTGCCGCACGCCGTCGAAGCGGGTGATGCCCTCGCGGTCGAGGAACTCCAGCACCTGCACCGCCAGGTTGCGGCCGATCGCCGTGCGGTCACGGAAGGCGGCGGCGTCGCAGCTGCCGTCGGCGCTCTCGGCGGCCAGTGCGCGGGCCTGGGCAATCAGTCCGGCGACGGCCTCGGGCGGGTACCAGCGGTTGGGCGCCACCCGCACCAGCAGGCCGCGCCGGGTCATGCGGCCGAGGAACTCCGACAGCGCTGCCAGCGGCAGGCCGAGCGCCGCCGCCAGCTCGCCGACGATGGGCGGGCGCAGCCCGGCCGGGCGCAGCCGTGCGAGCACGCGGTCGAGCAGTTCGCGGTCGGCATCGGCCAACGCGGCGCGGTGGCCGCTGCGGCGGTGCCGAAGCCCCTCGCGCACGACCGCGCCTTCGTCGACCAGCGCGGCCAGGCAGGCGCGCCACACCGCCCTTGCCGTCGCGGCGCCGCCGAGTTCGGCGCGCAGCGCAGCGTCGTCCGGCCCCAGGCTGTCGGGCTGTTCGGCATGCCAGCGGTCGAGCGCGGCCAGCACCCGTGCCCGCCAAGCCTGCCAGTGCGCCGGCGACAGGCCCCAGGGCCCGCCGTCGCCGGCGATGTGCTGCAGCGCCGCGCGCTCGTGCAGTTGCTGCGCCTCGTCGGGCAACAGGTTGCGCGAGCGGGCGAAGGCGCCCAGGTCGACGCCCTCGCTGGCCAGGTCGAGGCAGGCCGACAGCGCCTGCCAGGGCTCGGGCAGCGCCAGCGCCGCCAGTTGCGCCAGCCGCGCCGGCCGCGACCGGCCGCGCGCCGGGCCGAACGGGTCGATCACCCAGCCGCCGGCCAGCGTGCGCCTGGCCGCCGCATCGCGCAGGATGAAGCGGTCGCCATGCGCCGCGGCGACCGGGCGATCCAGCAGCAGCCGGGCCAGCGCTTCGCCGCCCGGGACCAGCGGCGCCCCGCCCAGCGCCGACACCCGGACATTGAGCGCCGCCGCGCCCAGGTGCAGCTGCAGCGCGCTGCGCTGGCTCAGCGGCCTGGCCTCGCTGAGCAGCACCCGAAGCCGGACGTCCAGCCGCTCGGTCGGTGCATGCGCCGCGGCCGCCACGACCCAGTCGCCGCGCTGTGGCTCGACGCGCTTCAGCTCCGGCCCGGCCAGGTTCAGTGCGCAGCGCTGGCCGGCGCCGGCGGCAGCGGCGACCCGGTTCTGCGCATGCAGGCCGCGCACCCGCGCCGGCGTGCCCTGGGGCGAGACGATCACCGCATCGCCGACGCGCACCCGGCCCGACAGCACCGTGCCGGTGACGATGCGGCCGGCGCCGCCCAGCGTGAAGCTGCGGTCGATCGCCAGCCTGAAATGCCCGCCCGAGGCCCGCCCGGCCTGCCAGCGGGCAGCCTGCGCCAGGTGCTGGCGCAGCGCGGCCACCCCGGTGCCCAGCGGGGTGGCCAGCGCAAACACCGGCGCCCTGGCATGGGCCCCGCCGGCCAGCAGTGCTGCGACCTCGCGGCCGGCGGC